>DASZLR010000124.1:0-1714 GCA_035552275.1 Pseudonocardiaceae bacterium
GCGCCGCCTCCAGGTCGTCGGGGGCGCCGGGGCCGCCCATCTTGGTGGCCACCCACCCCGGCTCGACGGCGTTGCTCAGCACATCCGGCCACCGCCGGGCCATCGTGAAAGGTGAGCACGTAGGCGGCCAGCACATTGACCGCGAAGGTGAGCTCGTGGCTGTCCTCGGTGGTCTGCCGTGCCGGGCGGCGGAAGCCGATGCCGGCGTTGTGGGTGACCGCGTCATGGCGGCCCACGTCTTTCGAGAGTCCGTGCGATCGGGTCCTCCACGATGCCCGCCTCCGACGTCATCGAGGCCCAGTGGGCCGAGCGCCGCGGCCTGGAAGGGGTTCCGCACTGAACAGCCGACCTACTCGATCCTCAACCGCGGCGAACAACGAGCGAGATCCTTCATGCCGCGGGGTTGGGCAGCAGCCAGTCCAGGAGCAGCTCGTTGAGCCGATCCGGGGCGTCGATCGGGATCCAGTGGCTCGCGTCGGAAATGACTTCGTGCCGCCACGGCCCGCTGACGAGGGCGCCCGACTGCGCCATTCGCTCGCCGTCCAGGTGGTGGTCGCCGGTCGACCAGACGCCCAACGTGGGCACCGTCACCGGCGGCAACTCCTGGGCGGGTTCGGGCATGCGCGGCGCCAGGTTGGCCCGGTACCAGTTCAGCGACGCGGTCAGCGCGCCCGGCCGCGACAGGTCGCGGGTGGCCTGATCGAGATCACCGTGGTTGCGGGTAAACCATCGCAGCCACGCCCAGTCGTCGGCTTGGATGGTGGCCTCGGCGATGCCCTCGAACTGGAAGAAGAGCTGGTTCCAGCCCATCTCGGCCTGCCGCAGCGTGAGCGGCGCTCGCGGATGCGGGACCGACAACGCGGCCAGCGTGCGCACCCGGTCCGGGTTGAACATGGCCAGCTGCCACGCGACGAGCGCACCCCAGTCGTGCCCTACGACATGCGCGGCCGCGACGTCGGACGCGTCGAGCACCCGGACCATGTCTTCGACGGATCGGTCGGCGAGGTAGTCCTGTACCTCGGCCGGCCGGTCCGATCGGCCGAAACCGCGCAGGTCCGGCACGATCACCCGGAAACCCGCCTCGACCAGAGCCGGGATCTGCCGCCGCCACAGGTATCCGGAGTCCGGCCAGCCGTGGATCAGCAGCACCGGAGTCTCGTGCCGCTGCGCTCCGACGAACTCCGCCACGTACAACTGGATGGAGACGGAGGACACCATCCGGCCGTTGTCCTGCTCGGCTTCCTGGTCGGTCGGGCCAACCTGAGTCATGCGACCATCTCCAGAACCTGGCGGGTCCGCGGCGGTGATCACTGCGCTCGGGTTATTGTTCTGTGCCACTTGTTTCGTCTTCCTCTCTGATCTCTGCTCTTTAGGGCATAACGGATCAAGCTGATGGGACACCCGGGGTGTCGGTGAAGGACGGCTTCGGACGTGGGGTGACCCTGAAAGCAGCCAGTGATGCACCGAGGACGATGCCCTCTGCGGCCCACCAGGCGACCTTGAACACGTGCAACCCCGCTGCCGCGGACGCGGTGCCTAGTACGGCGACGAGAATGCTGATGCCGATCACCAAGCCGACTTGGACCGACACGTTGACGATGGCGCTACCGGTCGCGCTTTGCTCGGGAGGTAGTTCGGCGGTCCCGGAGGAAGTGACGGTCGGCATGGCCAGGGCGAACCCGATGCACACCAGCAGCCAACCGGGCAAGAAATC
>DASZLR010000125.1:0-20973 GCA_035552275.1 Pseudonocardiaceae bacterium
GCCAGCGACAGCCGGCCGATCGACCCGGCGACGCAACGGCAGTAGCCGTGCAACTCCTCGAACGTGGTGTAGAGCGTGCCGCGGACGTCGGCCTCGCAGCCGTCGATCAGCTCGTCGAAGGCCAACAGCGGCAACCCGGTGCGCCGCGCGGTGTCGGCCAGCGCGACCAGCACCGGATCGTCGCGACGGCAGTCCAGATCGTGCAGCTGCGCACGCACGTCGGCCAGACCGGCGAGCCGAACGTCATCCGGCTCGGCGCTGTCGCCGATGTCGTCCACCCGGCGGGCGAAGGCGTAGACGGCCGACAGCGCCCGCCGCTTGGACGCGGGCAGCAACCGAATCCCGTAGGAGAAGTTGCGCGCCTGGTCGGCGGTGATCCGCTCGCACCGCTGGTACGCGGCTTCCAGGGTGAGGGTGTCGGACACCCCGAGGGTCATCGCCCACCTCCGGTTGTGAACAGATTGATCCAGTGCCGCAACGCCACCGTCCTGCTGGGGCGGGGCGTCGCGCTGAGCACGTCATAGCCAGCGTCCGCGATGGCCGCGGCCGTCGCGATGCCGCCGGCCAGATAGCCGCTGATCGCCAACCGCGCGGTGCCGCGCAGGCTGCGCAACAGCGGCCGGCCCTCGTCCAGCAGGCGCAGCGCGCGCTGCGTCTCGAAGGCCAGCAACGCGCGGGCCGGGTAGCCGGCCGAGGCCGACTTCAGCGCCGGCTCGTCCACACCGAACCGGTCCATGTCCTCCTGCGGCAGGTACACCCGGCCACGGTCGAGATCCTCGGCCACGTCCTGGCAGTGCTCCAGGATCTGCAGGGCCGTGCATACCTTGTCGGACAACACGATGCGGTCCGGCGTGGCCCGGTCGAAGACATAGAGAACCAGGTGGCCGACCGGATTCGCCGACAGCTCGCAATAGGCCAGCAGATCGGCGTACGTCGGATAGCGATGCACGAACTGGTCCTGCCGGTTCGCCGCGATCAACCGGTCGAACGGCTCCCGCGGAATGGCCCGGTCGCGGATCGTCGTCGCCAGGTCCGCTAGCATCGCGTGCCCGGGCAACCGGCCGGTGTAGATGTGATCCAGATCGCGGGACACCTTGTCCAGCAGGGAGATCCGGTCGCCGATCGCCTCGTCGCCGATGTCGTCCACCAGCCGCGCGAACACGTAGATCGCCTGCAGGTGCCGGCGAATCGTGGTGGGCAGCACGCGGGCGGCCACGGAGAAGTTCTCGCCACTTGCCTTGTCAAGAGGGGAATCCACCGTGGTACGCTGAGATAAATTCGTCTCACTAGTTGGGGAGGCGGGCCAGTAGCGACGAAGCAGGGCGGCCGACCATTCACGGCATGCGTTCAACGGTGCCGGTGCCACGGGAACCTCCACTCCTGCAACCCAGGTGCTTCATAGTGCCGGGCTTGATCGAAGTCCGCACCTCGAAAAACGAGCACGTGAGGTTGCGTCGTACCGGGACGACGTTCGCACGGTTTCCCTCAGGATCGGCCGACGTCGCCACCCGAGCAACACGATGATGTCTACGTTTACCTGCCGTTATCACCCGCCCCTCCAGCAGCAGGACTGCTGTGCCATACAGGTAATATGCCTGTACCGTACACGTAGGCCACCGATGGTGGAAGTACCGGAAGGACGGGTCGATCGTGTCTCTGCGGCGAACCGCGGGTAAGGCCGTTTCGGACCAGACGGTCGATGACACGGTCGACGTGATCGAGACCGAGATGACTCGGCTGTCGCGGACGATCGCCCTGCTCAGCCGGTCGGCCGACGCGCCGCTCGGATTGGACCGCGCGGGCTACGTGCTGTTGCGCACACTGGAGCGGATCGGCCCGGCCAGTATCAACGCGATCGCGATGGCAGTCGGGCTGGACGGGTCCACGGTGACCAGGCAGGTCGCGGCGATGAACCGGCTCGGCCTGGTCGAGCGGACCACCAATCCGGGCGACCGACGCTCCTGCATCATCAGCCCGACCGCGACCGGCCACGAGGCCATGCAGGATGTCGTGCTCACCCGGCGGGCCAACCTGGCCTCGGTCACCAGCGACTGGTCCGACGACGACCGCAACATGCTGGGCAGGCTGCTGGCGAGGCTGAACGATTCGATCGCCCGCGCCACCGGTTGTTGCGACCCGGCCGCCCAGTCCGCCGGCTGAGCCGATCGCCGACGCGGCCGAGCTGATCTTCGGTCGGGATGGCCGGATTCGAACCGGCGGCCCCCCGCTCCCAAAGCGGGTGCGCTACCAAACTGCGCCACATCCCGGTACTTCGCACTGCTGCACTGCGAGCGGGTGACGGGAATCGAACCCGCATGACCAGCTTGGAAGGCTGGGGCTCTGCCATTGAGCTACACCCGCGTACCGCCGACCCACCGACAGCACGGCAAGCATACCGAGTCACGGCCGCTGATCTCCGGCGGACGGCCGGCGACGGTCCACGGAGCGTGGTTGCCGCAGGTAGCATGACCCGACCAGGTGATCGAGGGAGTGGGCAGCGGTACCGTGTCGAACACGTCATGGGTCAAGACGCCGATCAGCATCCACGCATCCCGGTGGTCGACTCTGCCCGCGCAGCGAATCGTGCTGATCGTCGTGCACACGGTCACCTCGGCCAACCGCCTGCTCGACGTCGTGCCGCTGTTCGACTCCGACCTGCGGGTCCAACTCGTCTTCACCTGTCCGGGAACCTCGGCCATCTCCGAGGGCGTCGAGGAGCTTTTCGCGGAGTTGGAAGTGGCCGCGATTCCATGGTCGCAGGCGATTCACACCAAATTCGACCTGGCCATCGCCGCCAGCAATAGCGGCAATCTGCATGAGCTGAATGCGCCGATTGTCGTCATGTCGCACGGTGTAGGATACAGCAAATACTCGCCCGGAAACCGGAAACCGGAAACCGGAAACCGGAAACCGGAAGATCGGTCTACGGGCTGTCTGCGCAATGGCTGCTGCATGATGGCCAGATCGTCCCCACCGCGATCATTCTGTCGCACGACGAGCAGCGGGACCGGCTGGCGGCCGAGGTTCCGCAGGCCCAGTCGCACGCCGTCGTCGCCGGCGATCCGTGTAGCGACCGGCTGCACATCAGCACGCCGATGCGTGACCGCTATCGCCGGGCATTCGGCGTGCTGGACAACCAGAAACTGATCGTCGTGTCGTCCACCTGGTGGTCGCGTTCATTGTTCGGCTCGTGGCCGAACCTGTTCCGACAACTCATGGCCGAGCTCCCGGTCGACCGCTATCGCGTCGCCGGCATATTGCATCCCAACCTCTGGCACGGCCACAGTCCCCTGCAGATCCGGCTGTGGTTGGCGGACTGCCTCCGCGCCGGGCTGATGCTGGTCCCGCCCGTCGAAGGCTGGGGCGCGGCGCTGATCGCGGCCGACGTCGTGATCGGCGATCACGGGGCGGTGACCTGCTATGCGACGACACTGGACAAGCCGATTCTGCTGGCCAGTTTCCCGGACGACGATGTCGCGGCCGGCTCCTGCGTCGATCTGATGGGTGCGATGGCACCGCGCCTGGACCGACGGAGACCGCTCCGCCGACAGGTCGAGGAAGCGACGAACGAATTCACACCTGGGCGCTACGGACAGGTCGCGGACCTGATCACCTCAGCGCCCGGCGAGGCGGCGGTCCGGCTACGGGAGGTCTGTTACCGCCTGATGGATCTGTCCGAACCGGACGGCGATCCGCAGGTGCCGGTGCTCACCGTCGACCGACTGGCCAGCGCGACCGGGTCCGGCGCGGCTCGGGTGTCCGCGATTCTCGCCGCCGGCGAGATCACCGATGCCGGCGACGTGTCGTTGCGCCGGCACTCGGCGGACGCCATGCGCGATCGACCGCTGCCAGCCGAGCCGGCACTGGACGATCCACATCTGCTCGCGCACGCCGAACATCCGACCCGGTCGCTGCGCAGCACCGCGGGAATCATTTTCTGCTACCAGGAAGATCTGGCGATGGAGCCGGTAGGGTGGCTGGCGGAGACACTGCCGTCGTATCCGGCATGCCTGCTGGCAGCCGTGGTCACCGACTCCGGCGACTGTCTGATTCGGACTCGGGATGGCGTCGAGCTGCGGCTGGAGGTCGACGCACTGGACCCGCTGTGCGCGGCATCCGCCGTCTACCTGTGGCTGACTTCGCCAAACGGCCGCGACGAACTGCCCCCACTGCTACGTATCGACGTCGGCGATGGTCCCCGGACCGTGCGCGGCCACCGCGCCTAGTCTGAATCGGACAGTCGAGCCGCGATCTCGGCCGCCTTCGGGCTGCCCAGTCGCACGAAAATCGCCAGCGCCTGCCGCAAACAGCCCTGCTCGGCCTCGGTATCGCTCTGCTCGGCGTGCAGGTCCGCGAGCAGGAGCAGCACGTCAGCCTGGCTGCCGAGCGACCCGTCCGCATCGAAATGCCGTAGCGCCTCGCCGGCGGCCTCGATGGCCGCCGCGAGCTGTCCCAGGCCGCGCTGGGCCTGGGAGCGCGCCCACGCGACTTTGGCCTTGTTGTCCCGCTCCGTATTGTCCCGTTCCTTGGTGCCGCCAAAGAACTTCCCGGCCTCGACCAGTTCCTCCTGGGCCGCGGCGAACCGCTGCTGGGCGAGGAACAATCGGCCGCGGTGCAATTGGAGCAGGGCGTACATCCGCTGCTGATCATCCTGGTGCGCGGCCGAGACCGCGTCCCAGGACTGGTTCCAGTAGTCGACGGCCGCGGCGGTGTTGCCTCGCCGGGCCTCGACCTTGCCCAGCCATTCCAGCGCACTCTGTATGCCCCGCGCCCGCTGTATCCAGTCCTCGTCACCCAGGCGGCGGGCAGCGGCCAGCGACTCCGCGAAGCTGTCCGCGGCCAGGGTCAACTCGCCCACCGCCAGTTGGGCCGAGCCCAGCTGAGAGCTCAGCCGCAGCACAGCCAGGTCGTTGCCGGTCCGTAGCGCGGCGCCCAGCCCCAACTGGTGGGTGTCGATCCAGGCGTCGTAATGCCGGTGTTGGTGGAGCAGGCCCCACAGCGCCTCACACAGTTGCCAGCACAAGTCGTCCAACCCGTGCCGCTCGGCAAGGGCGACCGCTTCCACCAGGTTGGGCCGCTCGGTCTCCAAACAGGTGAATGCGTTCTGGCGAGGATCGGCTCCCTGGCGATTCGCTGGGATCACGGCGAACAACGGGCCGACCCGCCACCGTTCAGACAGCACCCGGTCGTACCCGACCGTGTCGCGCAGGTACCACGTCACCACCCGCTCGATAGCCGCCAGCGTCGACGCCGGATCCTCGTCCTTGACCGCGCGCCCCACGGCGTGTGTCCGCACCGCCTCGTGGAACCGGTACCGCTCCGCCCGGACCTCGGTCAGCAGCCCAGCTTGGCTGAGTTCGTCGAGCTCATCCGCGGCCTCCCCGTCCGCCATGCCCAGCAGCGCGGCCGCCGCGGCGAGGCTGAACTCGGCACCCGGATGCAGTGCCATCAGTCGGTACGTGCGCCGCTGCGGCTCCGACATCTCCTGATATGCCAGGTCAAACCTCTCGTTGACGATCTGTTGCGCGTCGCGAGGCAGTCCCCTCGTCCCCTGCTCACAGAACTTGCTGAGCAACCGCTGCGCCCGGCGCGGTTTCGCGTTGCTCAGCGACTCGGCGATCTGGCCGATCAGCAGCGGGAACCCGGCGCAGTTCGTGACCACCGCGCTCTCGCGCGCCCCGTCCAGCGAACCATCCTCCCAGCGCAGGTGCGCCCGCAGCAGCCGCTGACTGAAGGCGGTGTCCAGCGGATCGACGGACCAGGACCGGAAGCCCATGCTGTGCAGGCCCACCAGCGGACGCCTGCTGGTGACGATCACCACCGAGCCCGGGGAACTGAGCAGGAACGGCTGGACCTGACCGATCTGGGACACACCGTCCAGCCACAGCAGCAAACGCTTGCCGTCGGTCACCGTGTGAAAACGTGCCTCGGCGGCGGCGAGCGACGTGGGCAGCTCAGCGTACGGAACGTCGAGGTCGACCAGGGCGAGATTGAATCCGGCCAGCAGCGCCAACGAGGTTCCCTGGCGCCGATCGCCGAGGGGAATTCGGATCCCACCGTCCGGGAAGCGTTCTTTGTTGTCCCAGTACCATTTGCGGACCGCTGCGGCGACCCCGATTCCAGGTGGGCCGTGCAAGGCCAGCGTCGTCGCCCGGCCGGCGTCCTGACATTCCCGGTGCTCCCGGCTCATCGCCCGGTGTACCGGCATGCGGTTCACGAACACGGCCGGCGGCGGTTGGATATGTCGGGGAACGGTGGCCGGGCGGCTCGGCTCGTTGGCCACGACCTGCAAATTGTCGATGCGGCCAGCTTGCACGATCAGTCCGTTCACCGGTCCGTTCACCGAATTGTCCGTCGTCTCGTCCACAAATTCACCCCCGGTGCACGCTGGATGACCACCATACCGAGATTGGCGTTGCCTGTCAGGACGCCGACCAGCCCACCCATCGGGTGATGTCCACCCGGATCACCGGGCCAGCGGGCCGAACGGCCTGGTACTGGGGATATTTCGCCACCAGACGGTCGATCGGCGCGGCCATCGCCGCGGGTTCCCGGACGATCCTCGCCCGGCCGTCGACGCGCACCCACCACAGTCGGTTCCAGTCCTCGGCATAGTGGTCGACCAGCAGCGACACCAACGGATTCGCCTCGATGTTCCGCAGCCGGCGCAGCTCGCGACTGGTCTTGGGCTTGTCATCGACAGCGATCACCGCGACATCGCCGTCGACGGCGAACACCGCCGGCACCAGATGCGGCTGGCCGTGCTCGTCCACTGTGGCCAGTCGGGCGATCGGGGCCGACTCGAACCGTTGTCGACACTGCGCTTCCGCCAGTCTCATCCGGAATCAACCAGTCTCATATCAATCACCGGCCTGACAGTTCGGGCACCAGTACAGGTTCCGGCCGGCGAGCACGGCGGCCGCCACCGCCGTCCCGCATACCAGGCACGGCATGCCGGCCCGCCGGTACACGTAGACCTCGCCGCCGTGCCGGTCCTGGCGTGGTGGACGGCCCATCGCGGCCGGTTCGTGTTCCGGTCGCACCGTGTCGATCCGGCCGGTCCGCAGGCCGGCGCGCATCAGCGACACCAGATCGGCCCACAACGCCGACCACAGGTCGTGATCGATTCGCCGAGCCTCCCGCAGCGGCGGTATCCGATGACGGAACAGCAGTTCCGCGCGGTAGACGTTGCCGACTCCGGACACCACGGCCTGGTCGAGCAACAGCTGCGCGATCGGCACTCGCGACCTCGACAGCCGCGCCCAGGATCGCGCCGGGTCGGCGTCCTTGCGCAACGGGTCCGCACCGAGCCGGGCGTGCAGGGCGGTGACCTCGGCTCCGGTCAACAGCTCGCAACGAGTCGGACCGCGCAGGTCGGCGAAATGGGTCGGCCCGACAATCCGCATCCGCACCTGGCCGACCGGCTCCGTCACCGGCAGCGGGGCTTCGGCGAATGAGCCATACAGCCCGAGGTGCACGTGCACGACGGCGTCCGGGCCGAAGTCGTGCAACAGATGTTTTCCATGAGCCTCTGCTCGTAGCAGCGTCCGATTGTCAACAATCGACGCGGCCGGACCGAACCGGCCCTGGGGGCTGGTGACGCGGACGATCTTGCCGCCGTAGCGACGCTGGTGCAGCCGGGCCAGCCGGTGCAGGGTGTGCCCCTCGGGCATTCGAAACTCTCGGGGGCGCGCTCAGGGCGCGGGCAGTTCGGGCGGCGTGCCGGTGCGCTCGTACTCGGTCAGCAGCGCGATCCGCCGCTGGTGCCGCTCGCCCTGCGAGAACGGCGTGGACAGGAACGCCTCGGCGATCTCGGTGGCCTGCTCGACGCTGTGCATCCGGGCGCCGATGCCGGCGACCTGGGCGTCGTTGTGCTCGCGGGACAGCTTGGCCGTCTCCACGCTCCACGCCAGCGCCGCCCGGCAGCCGGGCACTTTGTTCGCCGCGATCTGCTCGCCGTTGCCGGAACCGCCGATCACGATGCCGAGGCTGCCCTCGTCGGCGACCGTCCGCCGCGCGGTCTCCACGCAGAACGGCGGGTAGTCGTCATCGGCGTCATAGCTCGCCGGGCCGATGTCGGTCACCTCGTAACCGAGCCCGGACAGGTGCTTGACGAGGTGCCCCTTCAATTCGAAGCCGGCGTGGTCGGAGCCGAGGTAGACGCGCACGTCGGTGAGTCTGCCATCCGGCCGGTCACCGCCGTCAACCACCGTCGCCATCCGCAACGGCTTCATCAGCGGGTTCGCCGGCTGGTTCGTCAGCACCGATGCTGGCGACCTCGCGCGCCGCGTCCGGCCCGGACGCGAGCAGCGTCCGGAAGCCGTCCTCGTCCAGCACCGGTACCTTCAGCGCAACGGCCTTGTCGTACTTCGCGCCGGGCGCGTCGCCGACCACCACGAACGCCGTCTTCTTCGACACCGCGGACGCCGCCTTGCCGCCGCGCGCCATAATCGCCTCCTTGGCCTCGTCCCGGGAGAAGCCGGGCAACGTGCCGGTGACCACGATCGACATCCCCTCCAGCGTGCGCGGCGTCGACTCGTCGCGGTCCTCGGCCATCCGCACTCCGGAGTCCCGCCATTTGCGCACCACCTCGCGGTGCCAGTCGACGTCGAACCATTCCCGGACAGCGTCCGCGATGGTCGGCCCGACACCGTCCACATCGGCCAGTTCTTCCTCGCTGGCGGCCTCGATCGCTTCCACCGAACCGAACTCGCGGGCCAGCGCCTGCGCCGCGGTCGGGCCGACGTGCCGGATCGACAGCGCCACCAGCACCCGCCACAGTGGACGGTCCTTGGCCGCGTCCAGATTGGCCAGCAGCTTGCGCGCGTTCACCGACAGCTCGCCGGCGTCGGTGCGGAACAGCTCGACCTCGGCGAGTTTGTCGGCGTCGAGGTCGAACACGTCGCCCTCGTCGTGGATCACCCCGGAGGCCAGCAACGCCGCGGCCGCCTCGTAGCCGAGCACCTCGATGTCGAAGCCGCCGCGCCCGGCCAGGTGGAACAGCCGCTCGCGCAGCTGGGCCGGGCAGGAGCGGGTGTTGGGGCAGCGGATGTCGACGTCGCTCTCCTTCTCCCGGCGCAGCACCGAACCGCACTCGGGACAGGTCACCGGCATCACGAACTCGTGCTCGGTCCCGTCGCGGACGTCCACCACCGGGCCGAGGACCTCGGGAATCACGTCGCCGGCCTTGCGGATCACCACCCGGTCGCCGATCAGCACGCCCTTGCGCCGCACCTCGTCGGCGTTGTGCAGGGTGGCCCTGGCCACCGTCGAGCCCGCGACCTTCACCGGTTCCATCACCGCGAACGGGGTGACCCGCCCGGTGCGGCCGACGTTGACCTGGATGTCCAGGAGCTTCGTGGTCGCCTCTTCCGGCGCGTACTTGTAGGCGATGGCCCAACGCGGGGCGCGGGAGGTGGTGCCCAGCCGACGCTGCAACGCGACCTCGTCCACCTTGATGACGATGCCGTCGATCTCGTGCTCGGCGTCGTGCCGGTGCTCGCCCCAGTAGGCGATGTGCGCCTCGATCCCCTCCATCGTGTCCAGCACCACGGTGTGTGCGGAAACCGGCAGGCCCCAGGCGCGCATCGCCTGGTACGCCTCCGACTGCCGAGCCGGCTCGAATCCCACCCGCCGACCGACGCCGTGGCAGATCAGCCGCAGCTTCCGGCTCGCGGTGACCCGGGGGTCCTTCTGCCGCAGCGAGCCGGCGGCCGAATTGCGCGGATTGGCGAACGGCGGCTTGCCGGACTCGACCAGCCCGGCGTTCAACTCGGCGAAGTCGTCCAGCACGAAGAACACCTCGCCACGCACCTCGACCAGCTCCGGCACCGGGAATTCCTGGGTGTCGGCCAGCTTTTCCGGGACGTCCCGCAAGGTGCGCACGTTGAGCGTGACGTCCTCGCCGGTGCGGCCGTCGCCGCGGGTCAGCGCACGGGTCAGCCGGCCGCCCTCGTACAGCAGGTTGATCGCCAGACCGTCGATCTTCAGCTCACACAGGTAATGCGCCGTGTCACCCACTTCTTTGCGCACCCGATCGGCCCAGGCGTGCAGTTCGTCCGCACTGAACGCGTTGTCCAGGCTGAGCATCCGCTCCAGGTGATCGTGTGCGGTGAACTCGGTGGAGAAGGTGCCGCCGACGCGCTGCGTCGGCGATTCGGGCGTGACCAGCGACGGGTGCGCCTGTTCGATCTCCTGCAGTTCGCGCAGCAACACGTCGAATTCGCCGTCGGTGATGGTGGGCGAGTCGAGCACGTAGTACCGGAACTGGTGGCCGCGGATCTCCTCGGCGAGCGCGCCGTATCGCTCCCGGACGTCCGCCGGCACATCCTCGACACCCTCCGCGCCACCGGTGTTGTCGCCACCGGCGAGCTCATCGACGCTGTTCACGCAGGTAGGGTAACGACTTCGACCGACAGTCGGCTCAGTTCCCCTGCTCGGGCCCGGCAGGCTCATCGGACCCGACACCGGGCTCGCCGCCCGGCTCCGGCCCGACCTCGACCAGACCGTCGACCAGGTCGCGCAACGCCAGCAGGCTGATCGCGTTGGCCGGCTCCGCGAGCGCCGTCTCCACCCGACGAAGCCGTTCGCCGGCGACCCGCTCGCCCAGGGTCGCGTCCAGCGGCAGGAACGTCATCGCGGTGCGCTCCTGCTCGCCCAACTCGGCCAGTTCGGGGTGGTAGACGGCGACATCGACCACGCCCTCGGCGTCATCCACCTGGGCGACCACCCGCATGTCGGCGAGGCTGATCCGGTGGCCGGCCAGGTTGACGGTGACCTCGCTCGGGTCGGGCACCGGCGGCACCGAGTCGTGGTACTCCCACACCACGTCGTCCGGCGGCGCGGCCTGCCGCCAGGCGTCGGTGTACGGGCGCAGGTCCGGATCCTCCTGGCCGGTCACCACCAGCGCGTAGATCGCGCGCCGGCCCCGCTCCAGGGAGAACTGCAGGTCCGGATGGACGGCCGCGACCAGCTCGCACAGGGTGTGCTCGACCCGCTGCGGGTCCCGGTCGCCCAACGCGGCGCTGACCTCCGGCAGCAGTTCGTGCCACCGCCGCCAGAACGTGTCGGCCGCCGACGCCGGGTCGGCCAGCTCGAACGGGCGCTGCTCCTCGAACTGACGCTGCTCCGCCACCGGCTCGGTGAGCCCGCGCTGGAATTTCTGCCGAAACCATCCCATGCCGGCCATTGTTACCAGGAATCCGGCGGCTCGATGAACGCTTTGCCGAGATCGCTGACCAGGGTGAGCGCGCGCCGGGCCCAGGTCGCGGACGCGCCGGCCAGGCCGCAGCACGGCGTCGGCACGGCCGCCTCGGCCAGCCGGGATCGGGCGAATCCGAGCCGGTCCACCAGCCGCAACGCTGGATCGGCGGCGGCCCGGAGGGTCAGCGGGTTGCTGGGTTCAATGCCGGGCACCAGACCGAGGAACAGGGTCAGCCCGTCGTCCCACGCCTCGCCCAGTTCGTCCCACAGCCGCGCCGGGGTTTTGTCACCCAGAAGGGTGGCGTCGATGGCGAGCGCGCCAGCGCCGGCCTCCCGGATCATCGCCACCGGCGGCCGGTTCGCGCAGCAGTGCACGATCACCGGCTGTCCACTCGCCGCCTCGGCCGCCTCGATCACGGCGGCCAGCGTGCCGCGGGCGTCCGGTTCGGACACCGCCGGCACCGTGCCGTAGCCCGACGGCGTACGCAGCGCGCCGGTCAGCACGGCCGGCAACGTCGGCTCGTCCACCTGCACCACCACCGGAGCGCCGAGCCGCCGCGCGACCTCGGTGATGTGCGTGGTCAGGCCTTCGGCCAGCGATGCGGTGAACTCGTGCAACGCCCCGGCGTCGGTGAGCACCCGGTGCCCGCGCGCCAACTCGATGCCGGCGGTCAGCGTCCACGGTCCGGCGACCTGGATCTTCACCGCCGCCGGCCGGGCCTGGGTGCTGTCCGCGACCTCCTCCAGCGCGTCCAGATCCCGGCGCAGCAGATCGACCGCGCGCTGGTGGTCGCGGCCCGGTCGCGCGGTCACCCGATAGCCGGACGGCACCACCTCGAACGGCAGGTCGACCAGCAGCCCGGCGGTGCGGCCGATCAGGTCGGCACCGACGCCGCGCGCCGGCAGCTCGGGCAGATACGGCAGGGCCGGCAGCTCGCCGAACACGATCCGGCAGGACTCGACCGGGTCAGCGCCGGGCATCGATCCGATGGCGGTCGCCGTCCATGCCGGCCAGACGGGCTTCTCAGGCACGTTCCGTTCTCCTGCCGATCACATTTCTCCAGGCAATCACGTTGCCACCGTCGGTCACGGACCGATAGCGTTGCCGCGACCAACGGCCGGCGCGGGCCAGCGAAGGGGTGAGCGCGGATGCCCGTGAAACACCTGCGCATCGACAACCGGCTGATTCATGGGCAGGTTACCGTCGCCTGGGTTGGCGCGATCGGTGCGGACCATCTCATCGTGAGCAACGACGAGGTGGCCGACGACGAGCTGCAGTGTCTGCTGCTGCCGCAGGCCGCCCGGGGCGTGCGCACCTCGGTGCTGTCGGTCGCCGACACCCTCGACTACTGCGCCACCCCGCCGGCCGGCGAGGACACGATCATGGTGCTGGCGAAGCTGCCCACCGACGCGCTGCGACTGCTGGAGCGCGGGCTGCGGCCGGCGGAGATCAACGTCGGCAACCAGGCCCCACGACCGGGCAGCAAGTTCGCCATGATCAACCGGTCAATCGCGGTGACCGCCGAGGACGCCGCCGTCTACCGCCGGATCGCGGACCTGACCGGCGGGCTGCGCTGCCGGATGATGCCCACCGACCGTGGCGACGACTTCGTTCGACTGCTGAGCAAAAAGAAACTGTGAGCTGAACCCGACTGACCTGGCCAAACCGACGATGGTGGGGGCAACATGCTGATCGCGCTCGCGCTGACGCTCTGGGCCGTCGTGTGTATCTACGACATGCTCGGGCCGACGTTGTTCTACGGCACCCGCCCGATGGTCGTCGGCACGGTGGCCGGTCTGATTGTCGGCGATCTGACACTCGGCATGGCCGTCGGCGGCACCCTCGAACTGACCGCGCTGGGCATCTACACCTACGGCGGCGCGAGCACGCCGGACTACATCACCGGCGCGATCGTCGGCACCGCGCTGGGCCACGTCACCCCGGGCGATCCGGGGCACCAACTGGCCATCGGCCTCACCCTGGGCGTCGCCGCGTCCCTGGTGCTCACTCCGCTGGACCCGATCGGCCGATTTCTGCCGACATTCTGGATTCACCGCGCGGACCGCGCGGCGATGGCCGGCCGAACACGGGAACTGAGCGTGTTGCACTGGACGGCTTTCCTGCCGTGGGCGGCCGTGCGGGCGGTTCCGACTTTTCTCGCCACCTATTTCCTCAACACCAGCGCGGTGTCCGCGATCGAGCGGTCGGTACCGAACTGGTTCACGAACGGTATGACGCTGGTCGGCGCGATTCTGCCGGCCGTCGGTTTCGCCATGCTGTTGAAGCTGCTGCCGGTGCGGCGGTACTGGTACATGCTGCTGCTCGGGTACGTGCTGTTCGCCTTCATGAAGGTCACTCTGGTTGGCGTCACGTTGTTCGGTCTCGCCGTGGCGGTCATCTTCGTGACGCTCAAACCACCGACGGCTGATCGACTGACGCGGACCGAAGGGAGTTCCGACAATGTCTGAACCAGCTGACACGTCTGAACCGGCTGACCCCGTTGGCCCGGCCGACCCGGTTGGCCCGTCCGATCTCGCGATTACCAGGCAGGTGCTGCGCCGCGTTTTCTGGCGATATTTCTGGTCGTTTCAGGTTTCCTGGAACTACGAGCGGATGCAGGCGCTGGGCTTCTGCTATTCCATGGTGCCGGTCTTGCGGGTGCTGCATCCGGATCGCGCGGCGTTCGCCGATTCGCTGCGCCGGCACCTGAGCTTCTTCAACACCTCGCCCATCGTCGGCGGCCCGCTGATCCTGGGCACCACCATCGCGATGGAGGAGGCCGGCTCGACCACCTCCGCGGACAGCGTGAAGGTCGCGATGATGGCGCCGATGGCCGGCATCGGCGACACCATCACCTTCGCCCTGTACAACAGCATCATCTTCAGCATCGGCGCCGGCTGGGCGTTGCAGGGCAACGTCATGGGCCCTATCTTCACGGTGCTGTTCGTACTGATCCCGTATTTCGTGGTGCGCTGGTGGCAGTTCGGTTTCGGCTACCGCCAGGGCAAGAACATGGTCGCTCGACTCGCCAGCGGCGCGCTGGAGAAACTCAACGAGGGGGCCACGATTCTCGGCCTGATCGTGATGGGCGGTTTCATTCCGCAGATCGTCAAGATCGTGACCACGCTGACCTACCAGCAGAACATCACCGCGGTGAAGCCGGGCGGCGGATCCACAGTGGTCACCCAGAAAGTTCCAGTGCAGAAGCAACTCGACGCGATTCTGCCGTACCTGCTGCCGGTGGCGATCACCGCGTTCATCTACTTCCTGTTGCGGCGGTTCAATCTCCATCCGATCTGGGCGATCGTGATCGTGTTCGCGATCGGTCTGGCGTTGGGCGGGCTCGGCTGGTTCGCGAAGGCCCTCCCGACATGACGGCGCCGATGCCGGTGCCGATCGTGCTGGTCGGGCACGGTGATTTTCCGGCCGGCATGCTCGGTGCGGTGGAGCTCATTCTCGGGCCGCAGCAGAGAATCGCCGCGATTTCGCTGCCGCCGGACGGAACCGGTGAGCAGTTGGCCGAGCAGGTCACCGCCGCGCTGCATCGGCTCGGCCCAGCGGACGGTTCCGGGTTGGTGTTGGCCGACCTGTTCGGCGGCAGCCCGGCGAACGCGGTCGCCGCGCTGGCTCATGTCAACCCCGCACTGCACCTGGTCGCCGGGCTGAACCTGGGCATGGTCCTGGAAGTGCTGCTCAACCCGGCCACCGACGCGGCCGCGCTGGCCGACGTCGCGGTCCGGGCCGGGCAGGACGCGGTGATCGACATCGCGGCCCGGCTACGCGACTGAGATCGCGCCTAGGGTGGATTTGTGACGATCAGCCTGCTGCCGACCGAGTCCGATGTCCACGCGGCCGCCGACCGAATCCGCCGATATGTGCGCCGCACCCCGATGCTGCGCGCCGACGTCGACGGGCGGCCGGTGGTGTTCAAGCTGGAACATCTGCAACGCACCGGCTCGTTCAAGCTGCGCGGTGCGCTCAATGCCCTGTTGGTCGGGCCACGGCCGAACCGGGTGATCACCGCGTCCGGGGGCAATCACGGGCTCGCCGTGGCCACCGCGGCCGCGCTGGTGGACCTGCCGGCCACGATCTACCTGCCCGAATCGGCGCCGGCGGGAAAGGCGCGGCGGATCGAGGCGATCGGCGCGCGGCTGGTCCGGTTCGGGGAGACGTACGCCGTGGCGGCGGCCGAGGCGCGCCGCGCCGCCAGCGAGCTCGGCGCCCGCTACCTGCACGCATACGACGATGCCGCGGTTGTCGGCGGACAGGGCACGGTGGCCGCCGAGGTGATCACGGACGCTCCTGACGTGACCGCGATCGCGGTCGCCGTCGGTGGTGGCGGACTGGCCGCGGGCACGGTGCTGGGCGCCGCCGGTCGTGCGGTGGTCGCCGTCGAGCCGGAGCGCTGCTGCTGCTTCCACGCTGCCCTCGACGCCGGCGAACCGGTGGACTCGGCGGTCGACTCGATCGCCGCTTCCGGACTGGGCGCGAGCCGGGTCGGCGACATACCGTTCGCCCTGCTGCGTGCCGCCGGTGCGACATCCGTTCTGGTCAGCGATGCCGAACTGGTCGCGGCCCGGGACCGGTTGTGGGAGGAGTTCCGGCTCGCGGTGGAGCCGGCGGCGGCTGCGCCGTTCGCGGCCTGGCTGGCCGGTCGGGTGCCCGAGAGCCTGACCTGCGTGGTGCTCTGCGGCGCCAACACCGACTGGCTGCCGGTCTGAGGCGACGATTGTCGACAATCGGACGGACCTATCCGAATACGACATGATCGTCGACGGTCAGGCATCGGGCAGATACGTCAGTCGCCGAGCACCAGTTTGCTCAGCGCGCGCAGTTCGGATCGCGACAGCTTGGCGAACGCGGCCGGTGGCCGATAGAGCTGGTCCAGCAGGGTTCGGCGGACCTGCTCGCCCTGCTCGGTCAGCACCACAACCCGCACCCGCCGGTCGGTGGCGTGGGCGCGGCGCTCGGCCAGGCCATGTTCTTCCAGCCGGCCGATGAGCCAGGTGACAGTGGAGGCGTCGCTGCTCCACCGGTCGGCGAGCGCGCGCATGGCCTGCGGCTGTCCTGGTTCGAGCAACATCAGCGCCTTGAGATCGCCCGGCGTCAGGCCCAACTCCCGGCCCGAGTCGAGGTGGCGTCCGTACTCGGTTCGACAGAAGTCGTAGAGCGCGCGCCAAACCCGCGCCGCGAGCACCTCGCCCTCGTCACGATCGTCAAGATCAGCACCGGCCACGAACACCAGGATACGAGGCGTTGACAGCTCGACTCTTCGCAGATACTTTGAGTCATCAAATATTTTTACTACTCAAAGCACATGGAGACACAGATGATCCTGGTCACCGGCGGACTTGGCTTCATCGGGCTGCACACCGCCCGCGCGCTGCTCGACCTCGGCGAGTCCTGTGTGCTCACCCGGTATCGAGCCAACCGCCAGCCCAGCTTCCTGGCCGACGAAATCGGCGAGCGGGTGTTCATCGAACAGGTGGACGTCGCCGACGCACAGGCGGTTCTCGACGTCGGCAGCCGACATGAAATCACCGGTATCGTGCACCTCGCCGAGCGCGGCCTCGGCGTGCCGACACTGGCCGGGGACGGCCCGCGCAACGCCGCGCCGCTGATGAACGTGCTCCGGGCGGCGCGCGAATGGGGCGTGCGCCGAGTCAGCATCGCCAGCGCGATCGGCGTGTACATGAACGCCGGTCACAGCCCATTACGCGAGGACCTACCGCTGCCGATGACCGCGTCCCATCCACTCGAACTGATGAAGAAGACCGCCGAGCTGCTGTCCGGTTTCGTCGCCACCGATGCCAAGTTCGAGGTGGTCATCCTGCGGATCGGCGGCGTCTACGGGCCGCTGTACCACAACATGACCAACTGGGGCGTGGCCGCGCGTTTGGTCCATCCGGCGCTGAAAGGTGAGCCGCCGGAGTTCACCCCGGAGTTCCAGCCGCACGCCGAGGACGGCATCGACTGGTGCTACGTCAAGGACTGCGGCCGGGCGATCGCGCTCCTGCAGACCGCGACCGCGCTCCGGCACCGCGTCTACAACGTCGGCACCGGGCACCCGACGACGAACGGCGATTTCGCCGCCGCCGTCAACAAGGCGATCCCAGACGCCAAGATCGAGTTGCCGGCCGGCCGCGATCCGCACGGCTCCGGTCAGGACTTCTACCTCGACGTCGGCCGGATTCGTGCGGACACCGGGTTCGAGCCGGCGTACGACGTCGACCGCGGCATCGCCGACTACGTCGACTGGTTGCGGGCCGGCAATTCCCAGTGATGCCGGACCGGAACGCCTACCGGGTCGCGGCGATGGTGGCGCTGCCGAGCACCAGATCGCCGGCGGCGTCCGGCCGATACAGCACGGCGGTCTGGCCGGGCGCGACGCCGTGCAGCGCGCCGCGCGGCCGGATCACCACCTCGTCACCGTCCACTTCGGCCACTGCGTCGGCGGTGCCGCCGTGCGCCCGAACCTGCACCACGCACTCGGTCGGGCCGGGCAGGCCGGCGCCGGACGGCCACACCGGCCGGGCGGCGGTGATCTCGCGGACCGACAGCCGGTCCGACCCGCCGACCCGCACGGTTCCGCTCACCGGCTCGATGGCCAGCACATAGCGCGGCCGTCCATCGGGCGCGGGCGCGCCGAGACCCAGGCCCTTGCGCTGGCCCACGGTGAACCCGTGCACGCCCTGGTGCTCACCCAGCACCTGTTCGGTCTCG
Organism: Pseudonocardiaceae bacterium; assembly: GCA_035552275.1. Lineage (GTDB taxonomy): Bacteria > Actinomycetota > Actinomycetes > Mycobacteriales > Pseudonocardiaceae > DASVLX01. The sequence goes on from DASZLR010000125.1 coordinate 17,927, forward strand.
TCGTCCACCACCGTGCCGGGCCGCTCGCCGAGCCGATCGGTCAGGAAGGCGCGGGTGTCGCCGTCCGGGATGAAGCAGATGTCGTGACTGTCCGGCTTCTCCGCGACGGCCAGCCCGCGCTCGGCCGCCTCGGCGCGTACGTCCGGCTTGGTCGATCCGCCGAGCGGGAACATGGCGTGCCGCAACTGATCGGGGTGCAGCGAAGCGAGCACATAGGACTGATCCTTGGCGTCGTCCGCACTGCGCCGCAGCTCCACAGCGCCCTTGACGCCGCCATCCGCTGTTCCGTCTCCAATGGACAGTCGGGCATAGTGGCCGGTGCACACAGCGTCGAAGCCGAGCCCGACGGCACGGTCCAGCAGGGCGGCGAACTTGATGCGCTCGTTGCACCGCACGCACGGGTTCGGAGTGCGGCCGGCGGCGTACTCGGCGACGAAGTCCTCGACCACGTCCTCGGTGAACCGCTCGGCGAAATCCCAGACGTAGAACGGGATGCCGAGGACATCGGCGGCGCGCCGGGCGTCCCGGGCGTCCTCGATCGTGCAACAACCGCGAGCGCCGGTGCGCAGCGTGCCGGGCTTGGCCGACAGCGCCAGATGCACGCCGACCACGTCGTGCCCGGCCGCGACCGCGCGCGCGGCGGCCACGGCGGAGTCCACTCCGCCGCTCATCGCCGCTAGTACCCGCATACCGCCATTCTCCCAGTCAGCTCTCGGTCACGATCCTTCGGCTGTCCGCGCCGACCGGCGCATGCCGGCCAGCCCCGCGCCCCTGGCCCGCTCGACCACCGGGCCGATCACCGTCGCCACCGCATCGACATCGGCGCGGGTGGACGAGTGGCCCAGCGAGAACCGCAGCGAGCCGCGGGCGGCCACCGGGTCGGCGCCCATCGCCAGCAGCACATGGCTGGGTTGGGCGACTCCGGCCGTGCAGGCCGAGCCGGTGGAGCACTCGATTCCGTTGGCGTCCAACAACATCAGCAGGCTGTCGCCCGCACAGCCGGGGAAGGTGAAGTGCGCGTTGCCGGGCAGCCGGGACGGCCCGCCGTCGATGGTGGACGCGCCCGGGTCGCCGTTGTAGACGGCGTCCGGCACGGCCGCGCGGACCGCGCCGACGAGCTCATCACGCAGCGCGGCGACGTCGGTGGTGTGCGCCGGCCGGGCATCGACCGACGCCCGTGCCGCAGCGGCCAGCGCCGCGATCGCCGGCACGTCCAGGGTGCCGGACCGGACGTCGCGCTCCTGGCCGCCGCCGTGCAGCAGCGGGATGCCGGCCACCTCGCGGCCCAGCAGCAGCACGCCGGCGCCGTAGGGGCCGCCGATCTTGTGGCCGGTCATGGTGAGCGCCTGGGCGCCGCTGGCGGCGAAGCTCACCGGCACTCCGCCGACCGCCTGCACCGCGTCGGTGTGCAGCGGAATGCCGTGCTCGGCGCAGGTTTCCGCGAGTTCCCGCACCGGATTGACGGTGCCGACCTCATTGTTGGCCCACATCACCGTGGCCAACGCGACCGAATCCGGGTCCTCGGCGATCGCCGCGCGCAGGGTGTCCTGGTGCACCCGGCCGAAATCGTCCACTTCCAGCCAGGTCACCTCGGCGCGCTCGGTGTCCACCAGCCACTGCACGGAGTCGAGCACGGCATGGTGCTCGACGGCGGAGGCGAGAATCCGGCGGCGGCGCGGGTCGGCGGCCCGACGCGCCCAGAAGATGCCCTTGGCCGCAAGATTGTCGCTTTCCGTGCCACCGGCGGTGAAGATCACCTCGGAGGGCCGGGCGCCCAGCGCGTCGGCGATGTCCTCCCGGGACTCCTCGACGGCCCGCCGGGCCCGGCGGCCGGAGGTGTGCAGGGACGAGGCGTTGCCCACGGTGGACAGCGCCGCCGTCATGGCGGACAGGGCCGCCGGCAACATCGGGGTGGTCGCCGCGTGATCGAGGTATGCCATCGAGTCACCAGCGTAGTCGTTCTCCAGCACTGGTCGGTGGCCCGCGGGTGTGCCGCGGGCCACCGACCAGCCGGATTGTCGACAATCGGCTGGCGAACCTGCTGACGAACCGGGCGGTGATTCGTCAGAAGGCGCCGATGTCGTCCGGCGTTCCCAATCCGGTCGGCCCGTCGTAGCCGGCTTGGGACGTGCACAGGTAGGAGCCGCCGCAGCTTCCGTTGCTCCCACTGGTCACGTCGTACAGCGAGCCGGTGTGCGCGTACAGCGAGGACGCCGGATAGCTGAACGCCGACGCGTTGCCGGCCAGCGCGAACACCGACGCGATGGTCGGCGCCGAGACACTGGTCCCGCCGAACTCCAGCCAGCCAACATAACCCTGATACGACGTGCTGTCGTACACCGCGACCCCGGTGTTCGGGTCGGCGTCGGAGCTGACGTCGGCGACGGTTCGCCGGGAGCAGCCGGTGTCGGTCTGCCAAGACGGTTTGCCGATGTAGGCCGAACAGCCGCTGCCGGCCCCGCTCCACGCCGTCTCCGACCAGCCCCGCGTGTTGCCGGCCTTGGTGAGACTGGTGCCGCCGACCGCCACCACGTCCCGCGACGCGGCGGGGAACTCCACGCCGTAGCCACTGTCGCCGGAACTCGCGGTGAGCACGACGCCCGGATGGTTGTAGTAACTGCTCTGGTAGGAGGTTTCCGACGAGCTCTCGCCGCTGCCGTAACTGTTCGAGACATAATGCGCGCCGAGTGTGACCGCTTCGTTCACCGCCGTGCCGAGATTGGTGGTGGAAGCACTGGATGCCTCCATCAGAAGGATGTTGCAGTGGGGGCAGATAGCCGACACCATGTCGATGTCGAGCGATTCTTCCTCCGCCCAGCCACCGTTTGATCGTGGATAACTCGTGCCGCCGGTCTGGTTGGACTTCGCGAAACACGGCGTGCTACTCGACGCGATCGCCGACGGCGAGCACGATGCTAGGCCGGGTATCCCGTACTGCGACCGGTACACGTTGACGTCGGAATAGGCGTTCGGATCGTTGTAGGCGTCCACAACGGCCACCGTCACACCGGCGCCGTCGCTCGCCGAGGCCGTGCTGAGGTTGTACG
>DASZLR010000126.1:0-14348 GCA_035552275.1 Pseudonocardiaceae bacterium
CCCGGAGGAGACCAAGGCATGATCCAGCTCCTGTTGTCGGGGCTGTTGGCCGTTTTCGGGACGTTCGGCCCGGCCGTGCCGGCGCATGCCCACAACGTGCTGGTCGGCAGCGATCCGGCGCAGGGCGCGGTGCTGACCACCGGGCCGAGCACGGTCAAGTTCGACTTCAACGCGCCGGTCGAGAACGGCCCGAACGTCATCACCGTGATCGGGCCGGGCAATACCCATTGGGAGAAGACCGAGAACGCCACGGCGTACGGCAACTCGGTGTCCACGCCGGTCGCGCCGCTCGGCCCGGCCGGCGTGTACACCGTCGCGTACCGGATCATCTCGGCCGACGGCCATCCGGTGGAAGGCGAGATCACCTTCAGCCTGTCCCAGGCCGGCACCGGCACCCCGGTGCCGCAGTCGACGGGCACCCAGGCGTCGTCCTCGGGCGGCGGCGGTGTGCCGATCTGGGTATGGCTGGTGATCGCGGCCGTGCTGCTCGGCGTCGGCCTGGTGATCACCCTCCGACTGTCCGGCGGCCACAGCGACGACGAGGACGCTGAGAGCGAGTGACCGACAGATGACAACGACCAGCACCCCGGCCAGAGTCGCCCGGCGGCTACGCCCACAGTGGCAACTGTTCCTGGGCATCGCCACCGGATCCCTGGCCGGGGTGCTGGTCGGTCTCGCGCTCACCACCCTGGCCATGCCGATGGGCATGGACTCGGCCGGCACGGCGGTGATCATCGGATTGCCGCTGGCCCGAACGACGCTGGATCTCGCCGCGCTGACCACGATCGGGCTGGCCATGCTGCCCTGGCTGGTCGGCGCGAACACCTCCCGGCGCGGCCGGTCGGTGCTGGCCAAGGCACGGCGGTTCAGCGCGGCCAGTGCGGCGGTGTGGATCATCGCCGCGCTGACCTCGCTGGTCTTCGAGACCGCCGACGAGTACGCCGGGCAGTCGATCAGCCTCGGCCTGATCGGCCGGTACGTCGGCCAGATCAGCTCCGGCCAGGCGCTGCTGATCGTCGCCGGCTGCGCGCTGGCCTACCTGGTGCTGGCGGTGTCCGCCGTCCGCAAGCCCGACAAGGTGCCGGTCGAGCTGCGGATCACCGTGGCGGCTTTCGCGCTGCTCCCACTGCCGCTCACTGGACATGCCGGGGACGCGCCGGGGAACTGGCACGACATCAGCATGATCTCGATGGAGCTGCACGTGCTCGGCGCGGTGGCCTGGACCGGTGGCCTGCTGGCGACCGTCCTGCTCGCCGTGCGGGACCGGGAACTGCTGGCCGTCGCGCTGCCGAACTACTCCAAGGTGGCCACGATCTGCGTGTTCCTGGTCGCGGCGACCGGAACCCTCAATGGCCTGCTCCAGCTGTACCTGACGCCCGGCGTGCACTGGTATCTCGCGGTGTTCACCACCGGCTACGGGCAGATCATGCTGTGCAAGGCCGGCTGCCTGCTGATCGCCGCGCTGCTCGGCGCGCACATCAGGTTCAAGCTGCTGCCGGCCATCGCGCGCCGGGCGCGGACCGCGGTGCTGCAGTGGGCGAGCGTCGAACTGACGCTGATGGGCCTGGCATTCGGCCTGGCCGCCGTGCTCGTGCGGGCGCCAGTAATCAGCTAAAAGGCTGGTTCAGTCCTGCTCGGTGAACTGCGCGGTGGACGGGTGCTGCCGGGGCCGGCGGAGCCGTTCCAGCGTCAGCATCGTCTGGTGGCTGCGCTGCTCCAGCTCGCGCCGGTCGATCCAGCCGGCCGCGTAGTGCCGGTAGGACTGCGCCAGCATGACCAGCTCGGCGAGGTAGTTGGCGGACCGGCGGCGGCTGCGTTCCGGCAGACCGACCAGCAGTGGCAACTGGCTGTCGACCACCTGGTCCAGCGTGGCCGCCGCGTGCAGCGCCCGCCGGGCTCGCCGCCCGGTGAGCAGTCCTCGCAGGCCGTTCACGCGCCGTCAACCCTCCACCGTACGAACTCACGATCCGCTTCACCATGTGGTGAACGACCGTCAACATCCACTGTCTCCGCTTTCGCGGATTGACGCCCAGACGTTACCTGTGCGGGATACTCCATCATCCCTCGCGGTCCCGTCCTATCGACCGAATGGGTCGAAATCCATCACCGTCCGTGTTGACTGGGCCTGGTCGGTGGTGATCGGTAGCGTCGGTGGAGTGATCCTAGTGACAGGTGCGACCGGCCATGTCGGTCGCGAGGTGGTTGCCCAGTTGGTTGCGGTGGGGGAGCCGGTCCGGGCGCTGACCCGCCGCCCGGACGAGGTCGACTTCCCGGCCGGTGTGGAGGTCGTCGGCGGTGATCTGTCCGACGCGGCGACGTTGGCGCCGGCGCTGACCGGGGTGCGGAAGGTGTACCTGTTCCCGGAAGCCGGTGGCGGGCCGCTGGTCGATTCGGCGGGCGAGGCCGGCGTCGAGCACATCGTGCTGCTGTCGTCCGCGTCGGCCATCCACCCGGAAGCCCAGGACCCGATCACCCAGCGGCACGTCCAGGTCGAGCTGACGGTGCGCGAGTCCGGAGTCCCGTGGACCTTCGTCCGGCCGGGTGAGTTCATGCCGAACATGCTGCGCTGGGCCGCGCCGATCAAGGCCGGCCAGCCGATCCGGGAGGCGTACGTAGATTCGCCCGCCGCCTCGATCCACGAGCGGGACATCGCAGCCGTCGCGGTGACCGCGCTGCTGGACGCCGGCCACCAGGGCGCCGCCTACGAGCTGACCGGGCCGGAGGCGCTGACCATCCGGGACAAGGTGCGGATCATCGGGTCGGTGCTGGGCCGGGAACTGCCGTTCGAGGAACTGACTCCGGAGCAGGGCAAGGCCGAGATGAGTCGGATCATGCCGGCGCCGCTGGTGGATGCGCTCTTCGGCTTCCTGGCCGACCACGCGGGGAAGGTGACGTCGACGGTCCAGGACGTCACCGGCCGGCCGCCGTACACCTTCGAGCAGTGGGTGACCGACCACCTGGCCGAATTCGGCGGATAACCGCGAACACCCGCCGGGCACGCCGTGGGACGTATCGGGAAGTGGCGCTCGCGGACGTACGCGCTGGCGGCGTCCGTGTCGTAGCGTCAACTCGTGTCACGAACGAGCGCCGCCGGCCGCCGCATGCCACCACCCGTGGACATCGGCATCGTCGTCGCGCTCGAGATCTTCGTGGTCGGCGCGACGACCGGCTGGGCCCACTGGGGCGGCGACCACGTGCACCCGTTGGGTGTTCCCGGCTATGCGTTGCTGGTGGCCGCCGGGTTGCCGCTGCTGTTCCGGCGATACGCGCCCGAACTGGCCTTCGTGCTGTCGGCCGGATTGGTCCAGACATACTCGATCATCGGCTATCCGACCGGTCCGATCCTGCTGTTCCTGCTGCTCGGGCTGGCCACGCTGTCGTTCATGCGCGGCGTGACGCGAGCCGCGATCGTGGCTGGTGCCGTGCTGGTCGGCCATCTGGTGGTGCTGCTCATCCAGGGCGACGGCCTCGGTGCGCTGCCGGCGATGGTCGGCCCGACGCTGGGCACGATGGCCGTGATCGCCGGCGGGCACGCCGGCCGGATGCGGCGCGGAATGCTTGCCGCCGCCCAGGAACGCGGTGTCGAGGAAGGTCGTCGCCGCGCCGAGGAGGAGCGGGTGCGGATCGCCCGCGAGGTGCACGATGTGGTGGCACACAGCCTGGCGATGATCAACGTGCAGGCTGGGGTCGCGGCGCATGTCGCTGATCGTCGGCCGGAGCAGGCGAAGGAGGCGTTGTTGGCGATCAAGGAGGCCAGCCGGGTCGCGCTGACCGACCTGCGCGCGACGCTCGGCGTGCTGCGTTCCGGCGGCGACCGCGCGCCCACCCCCGGCCTGGAACGCCTGCCGGACCTGATCGCCACGGCGGCGGCGGCTGGAATCGAGGTGCTGGTCGACGGCGTCCCCGGCGACCTGCCCGCGCCCGCTGACGTGGCCGCGTACCGGATCATGCAGGAATCGCTGACCAACGTCGTCCGGCACGCCAACGGGGCCACCGCCGTCACGATCCGATTCATCCGCTCGGACACGTTGCTGGACATCATGGTGCGGGACAACGGTTCCGCGCTGCCGCATTCGCCGACCGAGGGCAACGGCCTGCGCGGGATGACCGAACGGGCGTCGGCCCTCGGTGGCACCCTGACCGCGGCGCCGGCCGACGGTGGCGGATTCGAAGTGCACGCCACCCTGCCGCTGGCGGACACCCTGTTGCGCGGAGGAATATCGGATGACTGACGTTCGGGATGTTCGGGTCGTGCTCGCCGACGATCAGTCGTTGGTACGCGCCGGATTCAAGGTGCTGCTGGACACCGAGGACGGCTTCGCGGTGGTCGGCGAGGCGGCCGACGGCGCGGCCGCGGTCGCGCTGGCCAGATCCTGCCGGCCGGACGTGGTGGTGATGGACATCCGGATGCCCGGCATGGACGGCCTGGAAGCGACCCGGGCGATCACCGCCGACCCGGAGTTGGCCGAGGTCAAGGTGTTGGTGCTGACCACGTTCGACTTGGACGAGTACGTGTTCGAGGCACTGCGGGCCGGCGCGAGCGGATTTCTGTTGAAGGACACCGAACCGGTGGACTTGTTGCGCGCGCTGCGGGTCGTCGCCGGTGGTGAGGCGCTGCTCGCGCCGACAGTCACGAGGCGGATGATCGCCGAGTTCGTCGCCCGGCCCGAGCACCGCCGGCCGTCGCCGGACGCGCTGCGCGAGCTGACCGAGCGCGAGCGGGAAGTGCTGGCGCTGGTCGCCGGCGGATTGTCGAACGATGAGATCGCCGCGCATCTGGTGATCAGCCCGGCGACCGCGCGCACCCACGTCAGCCGGGTGATGACCAAGTTGCGGGCGCGGGACCGCGCGCAGTTGGTCGTGCTGGCGTATGAGTCCGGGCTGGTCAGCCCGCACCGGAGTAGATGACATGTTCGAGACCGAGGCCGAACTCGATGAGCTGCAAGCGTTGTTGGACGCTTCGCTGGCCCGATCGACCGAGCATCTGCGCTCGATCGTCAAGCCCGGCGAGCGCACCCTCACCGCCCGGCAGCTGATGAGGCTGATCAACGGCATGTGCACGCTGTCCATCGCCACGGTGACCGCCGGCGGGGAGCCGAGGATCAGCGCCATCGACGGCCACTTCCTGCACGGCCGCTGGTTCTTCGGCACCTCGACCACGTCAGCCAAGGCCCGGCACCTGGCGGCCAGGCCGGCGGTCAGCGTGTCGTACCTGGTCGGCGAGGAACTGGGCGTGTTCACCCACGGCCACGCCGAACTGCTGAACCCGGCGGATGGTCCGGAAGACCCGCAGTGGCCCTCGGTGCTGGCACACCTCACCGAGCACTATGGACAGTCACCATCGGAGTGGGGCGACGTCGCCTACTACCGCCTGCGCCCGTCGTGGATGGTCGTGTTCGCCGGCGATCCGGCGAAGCTGCTCAACGGCTCAACCAACCAGCCTTCACAGCCGTGACCAGCCGCACGAGGTCGCCACTTAGCTCGGAACCCTTGGGGTTCTTCGAGTCCCGCACCCGGTTGAGCGTGCCAGCAAGTTCGACGCAGGAGTTCTGGTATCCGCTGTGACTGCTCTTACGCCACGTGACCATGGTCACCGTCCCTTGAGTTGTTCCAGCACCTCCTGAATCAGTCCCGCCGACCGACGCGGAGGCAGCGCCTTTGACTGCACCTTATTGAACATGGCGCTGAAGGCCGCAACGTCATCAGCCTCTTCAACCGTTTTCCCGCCGGCCGCGTACTCCAGGTAGACGATGTCGGGATCTTCGTCCTCGAAGGCAAGAATGATCACTGGGCCGGACATCGTTCCGTAGGCGCCGGCATCGAACGGCACGACTTGGACGGTCACGTTCGGCCGCTTGGCCAAGTCTCCGACAGCCTGAAGAAGAAAGTGGGCGTCGCACCGGACTCGGTCGACTGCGCCAATCCGCTGCCCGCGAAGGTTGGCCAGTCCGAACGGTGCTCGCTGACCGCCGGTGGCGTGAAGTACGGGCTCACCGTGACCATCACCTCGCTGAACGCGAACAACGTGGCCAACTACGACGTTCAGGTCGACAACCACGCGGAGAATTAGATCCAGTCCCTCGGTCAGCGCCACGTCGTGGCAGCGCCGAGGTCCACAAACTCACTGAGACGGGCATGCGCCCTCTCACGAAGATGTCACTTCTGGCGGCGGGCCAGAGCCAGGGCCAGGCGGACGACGAACACACCGAAGACCATGGTCAGGGCCGCGAGCTCCACCCACATGGGGGCACTCCTTCCACAGCGGACGCCTGACAGCGTGCGCCCATCGAAGTCCCGACACTGGGAGGACGCCCGGGAACACCCTCGGGTTCATCCGATCCGGGGACCCGCAGCATAGGACGCCGCTATTCTGGCGCGGTGACCGCACCGGGAAGCGGTGGCCCTACGCCGCCAACCGAACCGACGCGGTCGCTGCCCCCGGTGCACGAATCCTGGCTGCCCCGCGAGCACCCGCTGCACCGCCCCCGGCACGGCCAGCAGCGCGGCGCACTGGTCGCGGCCCTGGCGTTCTTCCTGGTCCCGACCATCGCCTTCGTGTTCGGCGTCCGGCCGCAGCAGATCGAGAACCGTCCGCTGGCCGGCTTTCCGAGCATCGCCTCGGGCTGGGGATTCTTCACCGGCCTGTCAGGGTGGGCGACGGACAACCTGCCGCTGCGCGACTCGGCCGTGCACGCTGAAAGCGGTGTCAGCCAGGGCATCTTCGGCGAGGAACCGTCGTTCTCCAGCGAGGGCCAGTCGTCGGCGGACGGCGTGCTCGGGCCGCTCGGCTCGCCGCCGGCCGCGTCGCAGCCGAGCCAGTCCGGCAGCTTCCCGAACGTCATCCAGGGCAGCAACGGCTGGCTCTACTACGGCGAGGACATCGAGGCCAAGTGCCTGGCGATCCAGCCGGTGTCGACCACCATCGCCGATCTCGAACAGCTTCGGTCGGCAGTCGAGGCGTCCGGCCGCAAGCTGGTGCTGGCGGTCGCGCCGGACAAGACCACCGCGCTGCCGCAGAACATGCCGGCGAACTATCCGGGCAAGCAGTGCGCCCAGCAGGTCGGCCAGCAGTTCTGGAGCCAGGTGACCAGCCAGGCCGGCGCGCTGGACCTGCGGACCGAACTGCGCACGATGTACCAAATGGACAACGTGCCCAGTTACTACAAGCAGGACACCCACTGGACCGACGCGGGCGCGCTGGCGATGCTGCACGCCGTCGCCGAGGACATCCAGCCCGGCGTCAGCGAGACGTGGCGATCGTCGCCGGGCGCGCTCGTCACGCACGCCGTCGACCTGCCGCCGCTGGTCGGCCAGTCCGGCACCGGTACTGATCGGGCCTACCTGCTGAGCCCGGACGGCTCGACCGATCGCACCGGCGCGTACGGCGATATCTCCAACCAACCGGTGACCGAGCACGGCACGCCGACCAGCGGCATGATCAGCGCCCCGGTCAGCGTCCTCGGGGATTCGTTTCTCGGCCCGGCGACCCGCTATCTTCCCGCGATCTTCAGCAATGTCACATACCTCGGCTACGGCTGGTTGGGGACCGACCCAGGGCCGGCTGACCAGGCGATGATCGACTCGCACGTGATCGTGCTGGAGGTCGTGGAACGCAATCTCACCTCCGGCACCGCGCCATTCCTGCAACCCTCGGTTATCGGCGACATCCGGTCGTTGTTGGCGGCGCATCCGGTGCATTAGCGTTTCGGCTACAGTTCGGGCCGTGCCCGCGCCCACGGATTCAGTCACAACGGATTCGGCTACAACGGATCCAGCCGCGGTCGGTGCCTTCGCGATCTGGGGCAGCACCGATCTTCCCGGCCTCGGCGACCAGCTGCTGTCCAGGGTGACCGAGCAGCAGTTGACGGCTCGGCTGCCGGGCTGGTCGGCCCGCCGGTTCGCGCCACTGGGCTGGACCCGGCCGATCACCGCCGATGGCGGTTGGATCGCCGCGCCACTCGCCGGCCAGCCTGCCGAGCCAGCCGTGGTGTGTCCGGGTTTCCCGGTCGGCGAGCCGGCTGCCGCACTGGTGCGACGCTACGGCGACGAGCGCGCGGCGGACGCGGTGGCCTACTTCGGCGGGGAGATCGGCTCACCGGTCTGGTCCGGCGTCCGGATATCCGAGCGGCCCGTTGCCTCGATTGTCGACGCGGTGAGCCGGCCATCGTATCTGGCCGTGCGCGATCCGGTGTCCCGCGAACGTTTGCGGTCGGCCGGTGTCGAACGTGACATCGCCGTCGTGCCGCATCCTGGCCTGCTCGTCGGTTCGCTGGTGTCCCAGGACCTGCTGAACGCCCGGCGACAGGCGTTGCGCCAGCTCGGCCTGTTGCCTGACAAGGATTACCTGGTCGTCCAGGACGCCGAGTTGACCGAGACCGCTCAGGAACTGTTGGCGGACACCGATACCGCCGCGGTGGTGGCTTTGCCGACCGATCTGGTGTTCGAAGACCGGTTGGCGACGCTGGCCGGGGCCACGGTTGTCATCGCCACCGACGAGCACGGCGCTGCCGCTGCCGCTGGCCTGGGTAGGCGCTGGGTGCTGCTCGACGTGACCGGTGCGGATCGGCCGGTGGCGCTGGAATTCGGCTACGCCAAGCAGATCGTGGACACGCCGGCCAAGCTGCGCGCGGCCGTCCGCGCCACGGCGAAACTGGCGCCACGCAAGGACAAGGCGCTGGCCGCCGTCTCGACGCACTTCGACCGGGTGGCCAGCGAAGTCACCGTCCACAGTGGGCACACTGACCGGCCGGCGGGCGAACTGGCGGCGGAGAACGCCGCGCTGCGGGCGGCGCACGATCGGTTGCGGCAGCGGATGTTCGTTGAGCGGCAACGACTTGTCGAGCCGCTGGCGCAGGCGGAGCTGGGTCAGCTCGCGGCGGAGCGGGAGACCGCCAACGTGCGGGCGGAGCTGGCGCGGGCACGGGCTGAGCTGGCGCCGCTCGCTGAGCGCAATCGGGAGCTGGTGGAGCGGGTCGCGGACTTGGACCGGGAGGTGCTGGCGTGGCGGAGCACCAAGCTGGTCCGGTGGACCGATCCGGTTCGCCGCGCCTACGGGAAGATGCTCGGCCAATGAGTCAGCAAGCCGCTCGGGTCACGTTTGTGCTGGTCTCCTACGGCGGTCGGGATCTGGTGGTGCGCTGCCTGGAGCTGCTGGCCAAGCACACCGCCGTGCCGCACCGGGTGATCGTGGTGGACAGCGCGTCTCCGGACGGCACCGGCGAATGGCTCGCCGAGAACCTGAGCGGTCCGACCGTGCTGCGGATGCCGGACAACCTCGGCTTCGGCGCCGGCGGCAACCTCGGGGTGGCGCACGCGGACACTGAATTCGTCTGCTTCCTCAACGCCGATGTCGACGTCACTGAGGGCTGGCTGGAACCGCTGATCTCCTGGCTGGACGGCCATCCGGACGCCGGTGCGGTCGCGCCGGTGATGTTGCATCCGGATGGCAGCGTGCAGGAGGCCGGCAGCCTGATCGGCGGCGACGGCTGGTGCCGGGCCTGGGACGAGCCGGACAGCCCGTTCCCGCGCCCGGTCGACTACGCCTCGGCGGCCTGCCTGCTGGTCCGCCGCTCGGCGTTCCACGCGGCCGGCGGATTCTCGCCCGACTACGAGATCGCGTATTTCGAGGACGTCGATCTGATGCTGTCGCTGCGGGAGCACGGTTGGCGGACCTGGGTGCAGCCGGCGTCGACCGTTCGACATCTCCGGCACGGCAGCAGTTCGTCCGAGCGGGCGAGCGAGCTCATGCGGATCAACCACGGCACTTTCCAGCGCCGCTGGCCGGCGGAACTGGCCGGCCGCGCGCCGGTGGTCGGGCTGGACGACCATCCGTACCGGCGGTGGTGGCTGCGCGATCAGCAAGCGCCGTACCGGGTTCTACTGATCGATGACCGGGTGCCGCAGGCCGATCGCGGTCGCGGCGATCCGCGCACGATGGCGGTGCTGGACGCCTGGCGGGACGCGCATCCGGAAGCCCGGGTGACGTTCTTCGCCGCGTCCGCCGAGCGGGCCGAGGACTACGCGCCCGACTTGTGGCGGCGCGGCATCGAGGTGGTGTGGGGTGTCGCCGACGCGGAAGCCTGGTCGCGGGACCGGTTCGGGCTCTACGACGTGATCGTGGCGTTCCGGCCGCACAACTTCGGTCAGCTCGGCCTGGCGATCGCCGCGCATCAGCCGCAGGCGGTGCGGGTGTACGACTCGGAGGCGTTGTTTCATCGCCGGCCCGAGCAGCATTTCGCCACCGCCGCCGACCCGAAGGACCGGCGGGCGTACGCGGTCGAGGCGCATCGGTTGCGCGAGCAGGAAGTCCAGGCGTTCGGCTGGGCGGACGTCGCGGTGTGTGTGAGCGAGGAAGAGGCTCGCTGGGCTCGGAACAACGCCCCGGACACCGCCGTGCATGTGGCCTGCTATCCGGCGACGGTCCCCGATGCGGTGCCCGGTCGGGACGGGCGGGACGGCATCGTGTTCTTCGGCGGATTCGACGGAACGCCTGGCACACCCAACGAGCGCGCGGTGCTGGAGCTGGCCGACGAGGTGTTTCCCGCGCTGCGCCAACGTTTTCCCGACCTCGGGCTGAGTGTCATCGGCGCGGACCCGTCGCCGGCGGTGCTCGCGCTGGCGTCCGAGCGTATTCGGGTCGTCGGCAAAGTGCCCGATCCGCGGCCGCTGCTGGGCTCGGCGCTGCTGCATGTGGTGCCGATGCATTACGGCGCCGGCGTCAAAATCAAGTTCGTCGACTCGATGGCCGCTGGGCTGCCGTTCGTCACCACGCCGATCGGCGGCGAGGGCCTTCAGTTGGGCTGGACCGCCCGCCACCTGGTCGGCCGGTCCGCCGCGGAACTCGTGGAGCTGTGCGACAAGCTGCTCACCGACGCGCCACTGTGGACGGACGTGCAGCAGGCGCTGCTGGATATCTGCCGCGAGCATTTCTCGCCGGAACGGTTCCGCGCCGAGATGGCCGGTGTGCTGGCGGATTGCGCGATCCTCGTTTAGCGGCGTTTTCCGCGGCGGCGGACAGCGGCGGTGTAGAGAGCGGCGGCCAGTAGCCGGTTTTCCGCGCCCGCCGTTTCCGGGCGGCGACCGCGCCGCGCCCGCCAGGCCAGTCGCAGCAGCGGCAACACACCGGTTTCGGCGGCGAGCAATCGGTTCAACGCGGCCCGGTCGCTGGCGCGCAGCGTGCGCCCGGCGCGGAGCAGCAGCACCGAGGCGAACTGGCCGATCCGGCGCCGTTCGTAGTCGGCCACCGCCGTCAGCTCGTCCGGCAATCCGCGCGCCAGCAGGCGTTTCGCGCCCAGCGCGAGCGGCAGCCAGCCGAGCCCGCGTGGCAGGCCGGCGTCCAGCCGGGCGTCCCGGTGCCCGGTCACTGCCTGGTCGTGCTGGCGGTAGGAGTAAAGCGGCCGGTCCACGAACTCGATTCGGCCGGTCGCCAGCGCGCAGGCCGCGAGCCACTGGTCGTGGAACGCGGACGGCGTGCCCGGCGGGAACGGCAACACCCGGTCCCGCACCAGATCGGCCCGGATCAGGCTGGCCGCGCCGGTGACTTTGTTGAGCAGCAGCAGCGACGCCAGGTCGTCCCACTGGTTCGTGCCGTATTCCCAGAATGACGACCCAACCTGCTTGCCGTCGGTGTCGATCAGGCGCATGTCGGAATAGACCAACTGGACGTCGTTGCGCAGGCGGGCCAGGAGGGTGTCGAGTTTGTCGGCGTCCCAGACATCGTCCTGGTCGCACAGCGCGATGGCGTCCGCGTCGGCCGGCACGAGCCGCAGCGCGCGTTCGAAGTTACGGTAGAAACCGACGTTGGCTCCGCCGGGAACGAGGATGAATCGCTGATCGCCGTCGATCAGCTTTCGGATATCGGCCAGGGATTCCGGGCCGGAGTCGTCGTCGCTGAGCAGGCAGACCCAGTTGCGGTGCGTCTGGGCGCGCAGCGAATCCAGCTGCTGGGCCAAGTGCCGCGGCTCGGGTCGGTAGCTGGCCAGGCAGATCGCCACCTTCGGCCCGTCCGCCGGCCAGGTCACGGTGCTCGCGGTCGATTCCGGCTGCCCCATCAGCCGCAACGGCGGCAGCTCGCGCCGGACCTCGGCGCCATCGGCCAGCACCACCCGCAGCGCGACCGGGATCTGTCCATTCTGGACATCGCTGGGCAGCAGGGTGATCCGGCCGTGCGCCCCGCTGGCGACCGGCGCGAGCACGCCTTCGGCGCGCAGCGCGGCGGCCACGTCCGGCCGGTGATCGCCGAGGGTCAGCGGATACGCGCGATTGCCGGCGAGCAGCGCGGCCGAGCGGATCGGCCGGTCCCGGTGCACCAGCCAACCGGCCACGTCCACCACCTGGCCCCCGCCGACCGCGACCGGCTCGGCGGGCAGCGGCAGGTCGTAATAGAGCTGTTCCTGATCAGCGGGCAGCGCGGTGGGCAGGAACCGGCTGGCCAGCCGCACCGGCGCCGATCCGGTCAGCTCGGTCAACCGGGCGCGGGCCTGGTGGAGTCGGTGTCGCAGCGCGTCGGCCTCGGCCTGTGCGGCGGCTCGGGCCAGCGCCTCGGTCTCGTTGGCCCGCCAGGCCCGGTCCGCTTCCTCGACGGCGGCGGCCAGATCGGCGAACGCCTGCCCGACCCGTTGGTCTTTGCGGTCCAGCTCGTCCTGGCTTCGGTCGAGCTCATGCCGGAGCAGATCGACATTCTGTTGCGCGGCAACGAGTTTCGCTTCGGCCCGCTGTGCTTCCGTGCGGTGGGCGTCGATTTCGGCGCGCAGTCGCGCATCCAGCGCGTCCCGCTCGGTCACCACCTGCCGCTCGCGGTCGGCTATCCACTCGGTCGCGTCCCGCAGATCCTGTTCGGCTTTCTCCCGGGCCTGCCGCTGCGCGGCCATTCCGGTGGCCAGCGCGGCCAACCCGCCCGGCTGCCGCCACTGCTGCGCCGGCCCCGGCCGATCCGCCTCGGCGCTGATCGCGTCCACGGTCCGGGCGGCCGGTGCTCCGGTGACCGCTTCCTGCAACGCGGCCTCGGCGGCGACCAACTCGTCCCACCGTTTGTCGGCGGCGGCCAGCAGGCCGGCCGGTTCGCACAGCCGCCGCAACACCTCGCGCACCGACGTCCCGTCCGGCCAGGGATGGGGCGCGTGATCGACCACGATCTCCCGGGCGAACTCCAGAAGTCCGCGCAGCAGCGCCAGTTCGGCGTCGACGCCGGCACCGGCCTGCCATTCCCGGTCGACCCTGGCCAGCTCGCCGTCCGGCCGGACGATGAAGTTGCCGGGATGCACGTCCAGGTGATCGGCGGGCAGGACCGAAACGCCCCGGCGGCGCGGCAGGTAGGGGTGCTGGGCGTCCCCGGTGCTGCCGCCGCGGAGTTTCCGGGCCTGGGCAAGGCAACTGTCCCGCCAGCCGGTGATCAGTTCGGCCAGCCGGTCAGTGTCGCCGAGCCGCAGGGCGTCCAGCAGGTGCGCGTCGAGTGGCCGGCCGGGCACCAGGTATTCGGCGGACTCGTGCCGCTGCCGCAGCCACGGATGGTCCACAGTGGACCCGTGGGCGGTGGTGTGCAGCACCAGGTCCTCGGACAGTCGGCGGACCCGACGCCATTCCGGCCGCCGCGCGCCGCTGACCAGCCAGGCCAGCCCCGGTTCGACCGCCGCGTCCAGCGCCATCCGCGAGCGGGCGGCGACCACCAGAAACGAGGGCGCGATCGTGGTGCCGATGCCGTTGTCGACCGCGAGCCCGTGCACCGTCCGGCCGGCGATGGCCGCGTCGTTGCCGCCGAACGCGCCGTGCAGCGGTTCGCGGACCAGCTTGTCCACCAACTCGGTCGCATCCGGCCGAGCGAAGATCCGCTCGTCCAGCACCACCCTGGGCAGCTTGTAGTCCGGATACGGCGCGAGCCAGCGATGCGCGGTCAACCCGGCGTCCGCGAGCAGCGCGCCGAGCGCCTGGCGGGTCCAGGTGCGCGGTTCGGTGTCCGAACCGGGGTAGTCGGCCAGCCCGATCCAGGACCGGTCGTGGTGATCCTCGGTGCCGCCGAGCAGGTACCTGAGCCCGAGCTGGTTCTCGATCGCCAGCACCAGCACACCATCGTCGGCCAGCGTGCCGGCCACCGCACGCAGCATGTCCGCCGGCCCGTTCCCGTAGCGCGGGCTGTATTCGAGCACCCCGCACAGCAGCGCCAGATCCCGTTGGCCGGCCTGGGCCAGCCCGGATTCCAGGTCGCTGGCCAGGATTCGCACGCCGGCCAGATCCCGGCAGCGTTCCTGGGCCGCCTCGGCGCGCTCCGGCACCGCCTCGATGCCCAGCACCTCCGCGCCGGCCTCGCCGAACGCCCTGGCCCAAACCCCGGTGCCGCAACCGACGTCCAGCAC
>DASZLR010000127.1:0-9813 GCA_035552275.1 Pseudonocardiaceae bacterium
CGCGTGCCGAAACGGGTCGACCACGAACAGCGCCGCCGGCAGATCGCCGAGGCGCTGTGGCGGTTGGCCAGCGAGCACGGCCTGGAGGACGTCACGTTGCGGCGGGTCGCCGCCGAGGCCGGGGTGTCCACTCGGCTCGTCCAGTACTACTTCGGCACCCGCGACGAACTGCTGACCAAGGCGCTGGACA
Source organism: Pseudonocardiaceae bacterium (assembly GCA_035552275.1). Lineage (GTDB taxonomy): Bacteria > Actinomycetota > Actinomycetes > Mycobacteriales > Pseudonocardiaceae > DASVLX01. Next base: position 191 of record DASZLR010000127.1, read on the forward strand.
TCCTCAACCTCGACTCCGAGCGGCAGGCCCAGGAACTCATCGCCGCCGAGGGAGAACCGACGCCACGCGGAGTGCTGCGCGCGGTCCTCACCGAGATGCTGCCGCTGGACGAGCGACGCAGAACCCGTTTTCTGGTCCACCTGGCCTATTTCGTCCGCGCGCTGTCCGACGACAGTCTGGCCACCGCGTTCCGAGACAGCCCGGCATTGCTGGAGACGACCATCGCCGACGTGATCAGCTGGGGTCAGCGCACCGGCGAGGTGCCCGCCGATCTCAATCCGGTGCCCGAGGCTGAGCTGCTGCTCAACAGCATCGACGGACTACAGAGCGGCATCGTGCTCGGCCTCCGCTCCGTCGCCGAGTCCATCGCGCTGATCGACTACCAACTCGACCGCGTCTTCACCCGCTGACAGCACGCCCGGTCAGCGACACTCCGGCAGTGCCGGATCGAACGGTGCGCCCGGCACCGACCACACCAGATCGCGCTGCACCGGGCCGCTGCCGGTGATCTGCATGATCGGCAACGGCTTGTCCACCGGGTTGCCATGGCTGGTGGAGCTGAACGCGATCTTGCCACCCGCGCCGGGAATCGGCTTGAGACAGTCGATGCTGGCGATGGTGCCCGCGACGGTGGTCGGATTGTCCACCGGCGCGGGGTTCTGCCGAGCCGCGGTCGCCGCGGTGAGCACCGCGTCATGGTTCATGATCACGTATCCGTCGACCAGGTCGGCCGGCACGCCGAACCCCGGCGAGCCAGGCGTCTTGCCGGTGAAGACGTCGAGGAACGCCTGGTAGTTGGCGGCGTCATCGGCCTCGCCCGGTGCACTGGCGTCCCATTCGCCGATGGTAGCCAGGCCGGTGTAGAAGACCTGGACCCGCGGATCGGTGAAGTGCGGCAGCGAGGTGGTCAGCATGGCGGTCGCGTCGTCGCCGCTCATCACGTCCACTGTGCCCAGTCCGCAGGAGCCGCCCTGCGACAGCGCGACCAGGAACGAGCTGAGATCCACGCCCCGGCCGGCGAAGTAGATGAGGTTCGGCTTCGCCAGGCAGATCTCGTCATACATCTGGCCGAACAGCGACTGCATGAACTTGGTGCGGCCGATGTCGTTGAGCGGCGTGTTCGGCGACGGGTATTCCTTGCTGTACAACGGTTGTTGTTGGTACTGCGAGGCGTAGGCGGTGCGGAACGCCTGGGCGAGCGAGCTGGCATAGTCGTCGCCCTTGTTGGTGTCGTCGACCAGCATCACCTTCTGGTACCCGTGGCTGGCGATGTAGCCGACGGCGGCCGTCGCCGCGTCGGTGTTGGTCGGCCCCACCCGGAAGAAGTTCTGGATGTAGTCGCCGTCGTTCGGGTACTGGTTCATGTCGTCGCCGGTGACCAGCGAACCCACCCCGGCGATGCCGGCGTTGGACAGGTCACTGGCGGCTTTGCGGGTGGTGATCAGACTCTGCCCGAAGTCGGTGACCGCGACGATGTGCTGCTTGTCCCGGTTGGCGATGATCGCGTCCACCGCCTGTTGCTCGTCATCGCCGCCGCTGCCGAGGTTGGCCAGCAACAGCTTGACCGGCGGGGTCTTGCCGGCGGCCGTGGTCTCGTTGTCGGCCTGCCACGCGCCGGTGATCGCGCCCTGCACCCCGTGCCGCACGGTCTGGAACGCGACGCTGTCGCTGGCCGGGTCCGGCGACAGGTCGTCCAGCATGACGACCGTGACGAACCGGTCGGTGCTGATCTGCGCGTTCTGGTCGGCGATGGCCCGCTCCAGATCGGCCAGCGGGTCATCGGGACGAAACGGCGTCGAGTCGAGGTCGAGGCCCGCGCACACCTGGGGCGAGCCGACCGGGGTCAACCCGGCCCCGCACGGAGCCGGCGGCTGCTGCCACGGTTTCCAGAACCAGACCGCGATGCCGGCCAACACCACCAGCACCAGGGCCAGGATCGCGTACCGGTAACGCCACCACCGGGGCCGCACCACGACCGCGCCCTTGCTCGAACGCCCGAACAGTGATCGCAGGCCCACTACAGATCCCCTCACAGCAGTCCTTGTCTGGCCAGGTCGGCGGCAGTGGTCAACGGGCTCTCGTCACGGCGCGTCTTCCCGCGCAGATCCGAGTAGCCGATCGCGATCGCGTTCCAGATCTCGCGATCGGGCATCACGAACGGGTTCTTCGCCAACCACAGCCGAATGAGCAGGCGGGTGACCACATTGCCGACATCGGAACGATTCGGACGGAGTTCGGTGTCCTCGTCGACAAACGTGTCGAACAGGGCAGCCGAAGGATCGTCCACCAGCCGATTGTCCGGAGCGCGGGTCACCAGCCGAAGCCGGTCGATCCACTCCTGATGGGGTCGGCGGTTGAAGGTCTCGCTGAAGTAGTCCGCGACCTCACTGACCCGGCCGAGCGCCAACTGGCAGTACGCCCGGCGCACCGGATCGCGAGCGGTCGCCGGATCGTCCAGCAGCGCCCGAAATTGGTCCACATAGGATGGTTGACCGGCCGCGTCGCCACGAGCTGCCAGCGCGGCGGTCAAGGTGCGGGCGATCCACGGGTGCAGCTCGGCGTACCGGGCGGTGCCACCGCCGAGCGGCGCGGTCAGCCAGTAGTCGGCGAGGTCACCACGCCGGGACGGCGCCACCACCCACAGCGCGGTGCGCAGCTCGGTGAGGATACGGCTCACCGTCGGCGCGGCGGCGGGGCCGGTGGCATCGGCGGGCACCAGCCATGGCGCGGTCGCGAACGGAGCCGCGGACACGAACTCCTCGATGCCGAGGCCGTCGAGATGGTGGTGCAGCCGCAGCTGTTCCAGCCGTTCCTGCCACAGCGAAGCTTCCGATCTGTCCAGATCGGACGGTCCTAGCACATCCCGGGCGCCGGGCGCCCAGTCCCGATTGGTCAGCAGTTCCTTGACCGTGGTGACCAGCTCGGGCACCCCGCCGGTCGCCCGTTGGGCCAGCTTCGACCGGAGATCAGATTCCGGTATCCGCAACATCTTCGCGGTCTCGGCCGGACGACGCGGTTCGAGCAGCACCGGATAGTAGGTCGGCGGCGCCAGATCCATCCGGTCGCCGGCCCAGTGTTCGTACCCGGCCTGATGGCACCACGGCACGGTGCGCGGACCGTCCACGGCCGCCGGCTCCGCTTCCCACGGCGGTCGCCAGCCCGCACCCCACGCCGGAGCCCACCGACCGCTGGTCGCGATCACCAGCAGCGCGTCGTGATCACCCAGGTGAGCGCGCTCGTACTCGTCGCGCGCTGCCAGCAGATCGGCGAGCAGTCCGGTGCCGCCGGGGTGATCGATGTTGTCCAGCAGCAGCACCCAGTTGTGGATGTGCCGCGTGTTCCGCGGATTGTCGCAATGGCAGGAGGCGTTGGATTCGGCGCCGGACATCCGCTGGTAGCTCTCTCGCACATCGGCCAGGAACGCCGCCGTCAGCCAACTGGTCATGAACGCGGGATCGTTGCGGGCTCGCCGTTGCAGGGCGATCAACGCGTCCTTCGGCGACGCCCCCTCGGCGGCGGGAATGTCGGCGTGCCAACGTTGGGCCCGGCCCAGCGGCTCCCGGATCACGGTCGCGATCAGTCGGGGCAGCGCCAACTTGACCGCCTCGGTCAGCGGCGCGCCGAGCAGGTTCATCGTCCGCGCCGCGTCGGCGAGGGACTCGACCCACGCGGTCACCCGTTCGGCCTGGCGACGCCGGCGGGTGAAGAACTGCTTGATCGCGTCGTCCAACTGTTCCTTGGCCCGGCTCGGGGACACGGTGTCCAGCTGTAACTGGACCGCGATCAAACCCAGGGCGAAGCGGGTGAAGCGGGCCGGTGGGCGGTTCGTCCAGCCGCGGGACAGGTCGAAGGCGAGGTCGGTCAAAACCTCCACGGTGCTCGCGGGTTCGTCGCGTTCGAAATTGAACCGCGCGTGCACGACGCCGTCACCGCAGTCTTCGGAAATCGACTTCAACGCCGTGGATTTACCCGCGCCCAGCGGTCCCAGCAACACCACCACGGGATGCCGGCGCGGTCGTTCGTTGAGTGCCCGATGCCAGAGCAAATGCCTGTTCAGCGACTGCGCGCCGGACAACGGTAACTCGTCGTGCGCCATTCACCCTCCACGCTGCCAGGCCGGAACGCGATCATACGTGGCACGCCATGGGACCGGTCCCGACACCGGTTCGCCGTGCCATGATGGGAAAGGTGACCGACGAGCCCAAGACGCCCGGCGAGCACTATCGCCGGCAGGCGGCCATGGTCGCCGGCATTGTGCAGACCTACGGCGACACCCAGCGCGCCCTGCGGGAGATCGCCGCAGCACACGAGAGCCTGATCGAAACGTTGGGGATGCGGGACGAGACAGCGGAACTGCTGACCAACATGGCGGCCAGCGAGCAGCGGATTCGGCTGATCGGCCAGGTCAACGCGGCTCAGGCGCTGGCGTACGACGCGCTGATGTCCGCCGGCGGCCCGGACGATCCGGAAGCCCTTGCCGCGTACCGGGAAGCGACCAGTTGGCACAACTCGCTGCTCACCGAACGCGGCGAGGGCCTGCCCGACCGCTGATGACCGTGGTCGGGCTGGGCTGGCGCACCGACTTGATGCTGCGTCGGCTGGCCGGAGCGCGGATCACCGACCGGGAAACACATCTGCTCGTCCGCACGCCCGGGAATCCCGACTACCGGTGGGGCAATTTCCTGCTGTTGCCCACGCCACCGCCGCCGAAAGACGCACCTCGGTGGATCGCCGCGTTCGCCGCCGAATTCCCCACGGCCGCCCACATCGCCATCGGCATCGACGGGCCGGCCGCGCCCGATGCCATTTCCGCGTTCGCCGCCGCCGGGCTGGCGGACGAGTCGCACACCGTGCTCACCGCCACCGAGTCGCGCCGACCAGCGCGGCCGAACCGCGCGGCGGTGTGCCGACCGCTCGCGACCGACGCGGACTGGGCGCAGGCGCTGCGACTTCGACTCGCCGTCGACCCCGATCCCCGGCACCGCCGGTTCCACCACCGCAGATTCGCCGAAATCCGCGAACTGTGTCGAGCCGGCCATGGTGTCTGGTTCGGGGCGTTTCTGGACGGCCAACCGCGGTCCGGGCTGGGCGTGGTCACCGACGGCGGCGGCCTCGCGCGCTTCCAACATGTCGAGACCCATCCGAGCTACCGGAACCGGGGCCTGGCCGGCACTCTGGTGCACCACGCCAGCCGGCACGCGCTCACCCGACTCGGCGCGGAAACCCTGGTCATCGTGGCCGATCCCGACTACCTGGCGATCCGGGTCTACCGGTCGCTCGGTTTCGCGGACCACGGCCGGCAGATCCGGCTGCTGCGTGTTCACCGGGGATAGGCGCCGCCCTGCTCGCCGATCGGACCACCGACAATTTTTTTTGTCTTGACAATTGGAGTTGTCGGTGAGAAGGTTGTCGCATGTTGGACGTAGCGGTGATTGACAACCCGGCGGCGGCCGAAGTGTCGCTGGACCCGGTGCGTGCCAGGCTGTTGGCGGAACTGGCCGAGCCCGGCTCGGCCACCATGCTGGCCGCCAAGGTCGGCCTGCCCAGGCAGAAGGTGAACTACCACCTGCGCGCGCTGGAACGGCACGGCCTGATCGAGCTGGTCGAGGAACGTCGCAAGGGCAACGTCACCGAGCGGATGATGCGGGCCACAGCGGCCTCATACGTGATCTCGCCGCTGGCGCTGGCCGCGGTCGCGCCCGATCCCAGCCGATCACCGGACCGGCTGTCCGCGCGCTGGATGCTCGCCCTCGCCGCCCGCCTGGTGCGGGAGGTCGGGCAGCTCATCGCCGGGGCCACCGCGGCCCGGCAACGGCTCGCCACGTTCGGCATCGACGGCGAGGTGCGGTTCGCCTCGGCGGCGGACCGGGCCGCGTTCGCCGAAGAACTGACCAACACGATCACCACGCTGATCGGCAAGTACCACGATGAGCACGCCGCAGGCGGGCGTCCACATCGGCTGATCATCGCGCTGCACCCCAGCATCACCACCAACATCAACACTGATGACGCAAAGGAATCCTGACATGACACACGAATTCGAGGTCCGCGAAGAGATCGAGCTGGATGCCACGCCCGAGCAGGTGTGGGACGCGATCGCCACCGGTCCGGGGATCGACTCCTGGTTCATGGGGAACACCGAGATCGAGCCCAAGCTCGGCGGCCGAACGCAACAGCGGATGGGGCCACAGACCGGCGAAGCCACGGTGACCGCCTGGGAACCGGGCAAGCACTTCTCCTACCGCACCGACGCCGCGCCGGACGGCCAGTTCATGGCCTTCGAGTACCTGATCGAAGGTCGTGCCGGCGGCAGCACCGTGCTGCGCTTCGTGCACAGCGGCCTGCTCGACGACGACTGGGAAGAGCAGTACGACGCGCTCAAAGTCGGCGACCGGATGTACCTGGAGAAGCTGGCCGCCTACCTCAAGCACTTCCCCGGCCGGACGTCGCACTACAACCTGTTCCAGATCGGCACGCCGAACCCCGACAGCGATGCGGTGTGGAGCGCGTTCAGCGCGGTGGCCGGGCTCGGCGCCTCGGTCAAGGCCGGCGACAGCGCCCGGATCACGCTGCCCGGCGTGTCCCCGACCGACGGGGTCGTCGCGTTCGTCCGGGACCGGAAGTACGTCGGCGTGCGCACCGACGACGGCCTGTTCGTCTTCATGCACGGCTGGATGCACGGCGTCGTCGCCGAGTACCACAGCTACCTCGGCGCCACCGACGAGAAGGAGACCGCCCAGGCGGTGCAGGACTGGCTCAGCTCGCTCGCCTGAGCCCGCCACGGGCCGCTCAGCCTCCGAATGCCTTGCGAAGATCGGCGAGGCGCCGGAGCTGGGCGGCCCGTTCGGCCGCGCGCTGCTGGTCGAATGTCGGCCCGTCACTCGCAGCCGCCAGCAGCGCCAACGTTTCCTGGGTCGCGCCGGCCAGCGGCTTGCGCAGCCGGCCGACCAGCTCGTCCACCGCGTCGTCCAGCCCTTCGACCGGCACCACGTCGTTGACCAGGCCGATGCGCAGCGCCTCGGCCGCCGGCACCCGCCGCCCGGTCAGGCAGATCTCCACGGCACGCGCGTAGCCGACCGCGCGGACCAGCGGCAGCGTGCCACCCAGATCGGGCACCAGACCCAAGGTGGTCTCGGCCATGCTGAACTGGGCGTCCTCGGCGGCCAGCCGCAGGTCGCAGGCGAGCGCGAGCTGGAATCCGGCGCCGATGGCATGGCCCTGCACCGCGGCGACGGTGACCCGCCGCGGATCGGTCAGCCAGGCGAAACCGTCCTGGAACCGGCGCAGCATCAGATCGGCGTCGGCGGTCGAGCCCTCGGTCAGCGCGGGCAGGCCAGGATCGCCGGGCACGCCTTCGGGGCCGAACATCCGCCGGTCCAGACCAGCGGAAAAAGACCGCCCGGCACCGCGTACCACGACGACGCGGACGTCGGCCGCCAGCCGCGAACCGATGTGCGCCAACGCGTCCCAGGTGCTCGGCGTCTGCGCGTTGAGCGCGTCGGGCCGATCCAGGGTGACCGTCGCCAGCTCGCCATCGACCGCGAACCGGACAGCGCCACGCCGCAACAGTTCGGCGTCCGCTTCAGCGCCCATGTCCGTCACGGTACGAACTCCTTCAGGTCGTCCCCGATGGTCCGTGACGTTGCAGTTGTCGCGCGGACCTCAATGACCGCGCGCCAGCCTACTTCTTCTTCGTGCGGGTAGCGCCACCACGTCCTCGCAGTGTCACGCCAGACTCGGACAGCACCCGATGCACGAATCCGTACGAGCGTCCGGTGGACTCGGCCAGCGAACGGATGCTGGCGCCTTTCTCGTACTTCCTCTTCAGGTCCGCGGCGAGCTTGTCCCGTGTGGCGCCGGTGATCCGAGCGCCCTTCTTCAGGTCAGCCACCTTGTCCCACCCTTTCGGCCATGGTGCGGGTTGGATCGCGTACGATCCCTACCGCCGCAATGATCGAACACGGACGGCCGGAACGCCAGGCGAACGGCAGAATTCTTCGCTGTGTGATCGTTATGTCACGCCAAGTCGATCACACAGCGTGCCTGATCAGGCAAGTTGGACAAGTTCGAGGTAGTCGTCCGACCAGTGATCTTCCGACCCATCGGGCAACAGGATCACCCGCTCGGGCTCCAACGCGCGCACCGCGCCCGGATCGTGGGTCACCAGCACGACCGCGCCCGCGAACCGGCGCAACGCCTCCAGCACCTGCTCCCGGCTGGCCGGATCAAGGTTGTTCGTCGGCTCGTCCAGCAGCAGCACGTTCGCCGCGCTCGACACCAGCCCGGCCAGCGCCAGCCTGGTCTTCTCGCCGCCGGACAGCGTGCCGGCCGGCTGATCGAGCTGCTCGCCACTGAACAGGAACGTGCCCAGCAGGGTCCGCAGCTGCTGCTCCCCCGCGTCCGGCGCGGCGTGCCGAATGTTGTCCCACACACTGGCGTCGTGATCCAGCGTCTCGTGTTCCTGGGCGTAGTAGCCGATCCGCAGCCCGTGGCCGGGCACCAGCCGGCCCGCCTCCATCGGCTCCATCCCGCCCAGCAGCCGCAGCAGCGTGGTCTTGCCGGCGCCGTTGAGGCCCAGCACCACCACCCGTGAGCCGCGATCGACGGCGAGATCGACGCCGGTGAACACCTCCAGCGAGCCGTAGCTCTTGGACAGCCCCTCGGCCATCAGCGGAGTTCGCCCGCACGGCGCCGGCTCCGGGAACCGGATCCGGGCCACCTTGTCCGCGTGCCGTTCCTCGTCCACGCCGGCGAGCAGCTTTTCCGCGCGGCGGGCCATGTTCTGCGCGGCCACCGCCTTGGTCGCCTTGGCACGCATCTTGTCCGCCTGCGCCAGCAGCGCGCCGGCCTTCTTCTCCGCGTTGGCGCGTTCCCGGCGACGGCGCTTCTCGTCGGTGGCCCGCGCGTCCAGATACCGCTGCCAGCCCATGTTGTAGGGGTCCAGCTCGCCGCGCGTGGCGTCCAGGAACCACACCTTGTTCACCACGGCGTCCAGCAGCTCGACATCGTGGCTGATCACCACCAGACCACCGTCGTGCGCCTTGAGGAAACCGCGCAGCCAGGTGATCGAGTCGGCGTCCAGGTGGTTGGTGGGCTCGTCCAGCAACAGCGTGGTGGCCGACCGGCCGCTCGCGCCGGCCTCGGAGGCGGCGAACAGGATGCGGCCCAACTCGACTCGGCGGCGCTGGCCGCCGGACAGCGTGCCGACCGGCTGGCCCAGCACCCGGTCGTCCAGGCCGAGGTTCGCGCAGATCCGGGCCGCCTCGCTTTCGGCCGCGTAGCCGCCCAGCGCGGAGAACCGGTCTTCCAGCCGGCCGTAGCGGCGGACCGCGGCATCGCGCGCCGACTCGTCCGCCAGCTCGGCCATTTCGGCCTGCGCCTTCTCCATCTCGCGCAGCAGCTCGTCCAGCCCACGGGCGGACAGCACCCGGTCCTTGGCGGTGACCGACAGATCACCCTCGCGCGGATCCTGCGGCAGATAGCCCAGTTCGCTGGACCGGCGCACCTCGCCGGCATAGGGCTGGCCCTCCCCGGCCAGCACCCGCAGCGTCGTCGTCTTGCCGGCGCCGTTGCGCCCGACCAGGCCAATTCGGTCCCCAGGTTGGACGCGCAGGGACACGCCG
>DASZLR010000128.1:0-2462 GCA_035552275.1 Pseudonocardiaceae bacterium
TTGTGCCGTTCTCACCATACGTTGATCCACCATTCCCAGTGGCGGATCGACATGGACGACGGCATCCCCGTCTTCATCCCACCCGCCTACATCGACCGGGACCAGACACCCCGAACCAACCCACTCCACCGACACCGAGCCGTGGGCTAAACAGTCACGAGGGTTTGTGCGCGACCAGGATGTCGCGGACAATCGCCTGGTCGACGCGGTGGGTGAAACCGAGGTAGGGCTCACTGTCCAGGACGGCCAGACCTGTCCCGGCGACGATGCCGACCAACTCGTCGCGCGACAGCACCCGGTTGTTCCAGGACAGGCCGAGCGCGCCGCCGGGCCGCAGCAGGCTCGCCCACGTGGGCAGCGCCTCGGCGAGCAGCGAGCCGGGATTGCGGTTCAGCCGCTCGATTCCCTTGCGGGCGCCGTGTTGCACGCCATACGGCGCGTCGGCGACCACGAGATCGAAGGAACCGGGCCGAAAGAACTGGGCGCCGCGCAGGGTGTCGCCGTTGATGTAGGTCAGCTTCAGCGAGTCGCCGGCCTTGTAGCTTTCCTTGCTGGTTCCGACGTTGATGTCCAGCCGGCGGCCGAGCTGCCGGTGCTCGCGCCGGATCGGCGTCACCTCGGCGCGGTGCTTGATCCGCTTGTTCTTCAACCAGGTGCGAATAAACCGGGAGTACTCGTCAAAGTCCTTGCCGTCCAGATCCAGCCCGGTCGCGTCGAAGCCGTACATCATCGCCTGGTTGAGCGTGGTCCCCCGGCCGCACAGCGGGTCCAACACCCGCAGCCGCCGGCCGACCAGATCACCCGGGGTGTCGGTGGACAGCGCGGTGACGTTCAGCAACAGCTTGGTGAACAGCTCGTTGGTCTTGCCGGCGTACTTCTGGATGGTGAGCAGGTCGCTGTCGAACAGGTCCAGCCGGCGCACCGGCACCGGCCGCAGCAACTGGTCCTCGATGCCGAACAGCGCGTACAACGTGGACAGGTTGGACAGCAGTTCCAGCTCGCGGTCGGTCAGCCCGGGCGCGGTGAAGGTGACGTAGGGCACCCCACCGATCTCGGTGCGCGCGAGGTCGTGCAGCTTGCCGTCGAGCACCCGCTCGTCGAACACGCCCAACTCGCTGACCAGCAATGTCACCGAGGCTTCGGCGTACACCCGGTTCGCCGCCGGGTACACCATCATCGCGTACTGGTTCATCGCTCCCGCATCGTCGCCGGCTGCCTGAGCCGAAGATCGTACCCATCGCCCGGTACCGTGGCCGACGTGGAGGAACTGCGGGACGAACTGCGCCGGGCGGCCAAACTGCTCATCGACGCTCCGGACGTCACCCTGCTCGGTCACGTCAACCCGGACGCCGACGCGTTCGGCAGCGCCGTCGCGCTCGGGCTGGCGCTGCGCGGCCTCGGCAAGACCGTCCGGGTTTCGTTCGGTACGCCGGACTCGGTGCCCGAATCACTGCGGCACCTCGACCCGGAGGGCTTGTTCGTGCCCGCCGCCGACGTACCCACCGCCCCACCCGTGCTGGTCGCGCTCGACGCCGGCGATCTCGGCCGGCTCGGTGCGCTCGCCGACCGCGCCCAGGTGGCCGAACACGTGATCGTGGTTGACCACCATGTGACCAACACCCGGTTCGGCACCGTCAACGTGGTCGACACCAGCGCCGAGGCAACGGCGGTCATCGTGCTGGCGCTGGTGGACGAACTCGGCGCGCCGCTCACCGAGCCGGTCGCCCGCGCCCTCTACGCCGGTCTGCTCACCGACACCAGCTCGTTCCGCCGGGCCACTCCCGCCACTCACCGGGCCGCCGCCCGGCTGCTCGCCGCCGGAGTGGACGCCGAGGCGACCGGTCGTCCGCTGCTGGACGCCCACCCGTTCGGCTGGCTGCGGATGCTGTCCACGGTGCTGGGTCGCGCCACCCTGGAACCGGCCGCGGCGCGCGGCTTCGGCCTGGTGCACACCAGGGTCGAGCTCGCCGACGCCGCCGGGGTCCGCCCGGAGGATGTGGAAAGCGTGGTCGACATCGTGCGGTCCACAGTGGAAGCCGAGGTGGCCGCGGTGCTCAAGCAGATCGGCCCGGCCGAATGGTCCGGCTCGCTGCGTGCCGTCGGCCGGCTGGATGTCAGCGTCGCGGCCCGGGAGCTCGGTGGCGGCGGACACCGGTTCGCGGCCGGCTTCACCACTCGCGGCACGGCCGCCGAGGTGCTCGACCGGCTGCGCGCCGCGCTGGACACCGCGCCACTGGTCTGAACCCGTTCGAGTTGCCGGTCGGTAATTGCCTGGCGACGATAGGGCCATGCTGGATCTGCTGCGTCGCCGCTGGTGGTTGATCGTGCTGCGCGGCGTTGTCGCGATCCTCTTCGGACTGTTGGCGCTCGCCTGGCCGGGGATCACCGTGCTCGCCCTCGCCTTGCTGTGGGGCGTCTACGTGCTCGCCGACGGGGTGACGGCGGCCGCGATGGGACTGTCC
>DASZLR010000129.1:0-26810 GCA_035552275.1 Pseudonocardiaceae bacterium
ACGACGCTGCACCCGCCGCCGGCCGACTGGCGTAGTCTAAGACTGTGTACTTAGATTGTGTCCAATGGCAAACGGGTGAATCTGTCATCTACGCTCCGTGATCTACGATGACCGACGTGGAGGAAACCATGTCCCAGCAGCAACAACAGCTGCCACCCGCCGTGATGAAGATCGTGCTCGGCCGAGAGCTTGCTCGTCAGCGCAAGCTTGCTGGGCTGACCCAGGACGACTCAGCAGAGGTTCTGAAGTGTACTCAGCAGAAAATCGCGTTCATCGAAACGGGCACCAGCGGCGTCAAGCCGGTCGAGCTGGAACGGCTGCTGGACACCTACGGCGCGACCGACACCGACCGCGCCTACGCCAACGATCTGGCCGAGGAAGCCAACCGCCGCGCCAAGAAAGGCTCGTTCAGCACGCGCTTCCGCCAGCACCTGCGTCTGCTGGTCGACATGGAGCCAACCTGCCGTCGACTATGGCTATACCAGTCGCTGGTCGTGCCCGGCCTCTTGCAGACCGAGGACTACATGCGCACGGTGTTCCGAGCGTGGCGGCCCTCGCCGAGCCAGCACCAGATGGATCGGGACACCACTGATCGCCTTGCCCGGCAACGAGTCCTGGACAACACCGAGCAGAAGTTCTGGTTCATCCTCGATGAAGCCGCACTGCGCCGGACAACCGGCAGTTCCGAAATCATGAAAGCGCAGGTCGAGCGACTGATCGAGACCATCGACCGGCCAAACGTCGAGCTACAGGTCGTGCCGTTCAGCGTGGGCTACTACATGGGTGAGTCGCATGAGTACACGATCTTCGGATACGACACGGACACGCCGGTGAACGTGGTCTACCGTGAGCATTATGACGGTGGCGAGTACGTGGGCGTTCCCGATCGCACGTCCGCCTACCTGACCCTGTGGGAGCAGCACCAAGCGGCAGCCATCGGGCCGGAGCAGACTCGACGGTTCTTGCTCAAACTCGCCGCTTCGCTGTGATCACAACCGTTGGCACTGCACACCATCGGAAGAACATGGCGGACAGATGAACATCCAGAACGACGCTCCGAGCTTCGGCGGGTGGCGCAAATCCAGCCACAGCCATGCCAACGGCAACCAGTGCGTCGAAGTGGCGGTCGGGCCGGCAGTGGTCGGCCTCCGAGACTCCAAGAACCTCGACGGCTCCGTCCTCACCCTCCCCCGAACTCGCTGGTCCGGCTTCCTGATCGCTCTAATTCGCTGAGCGTGTAACGAGGATTACCCGATCGGAGGACAGGCACGCCGGCACATTCTCGGTACCTTGGGTAACGCCCTGCTTGTACCGAGCGGAAGAGGTGACGTCGTGGCACGACCCTGGGAAGCTGATCCCACCGCATCCTTATGCCGGCGATTCGGCAAGTCAGCGAAGGAACTCGGCAACACATATGATCGAGACGGCTGCCCCGATATTTGGGAGCTCGACAATGGCGATATTGCCGTAATCGGCCGAGACCTCACATCGTCCTACCGGTCGCGACTGCCGGCCGACGTGAGCATCGCCAAAGACGAGAAGTTTGTTATCATCCCTCGGTCGACCATCATCGCCGCAAAAAAGGACATACCTGATGCTTGATCTCTTCGGCGGCTCGTCGGGAGAGCAGTTGGCCCAGGCGGCTTACAGTCCCGATTATGCCGAGCGATTCGCCACCTCGGACGGCTACGACTCCTGGAAGCTGGAACGACGTCAGCACTTCAGGGAACAAAAAAGCCGCAGCCGGGACGCGCTCGCCCGGGGCGACTGGGACGAGGCACTTCGACTGCTCGAAGAGAAGCGGCCAGATCTCGAAAAGCTCTGCCAGGACTCCGCCGACCGCCACATCGACCTATACCGTGTGCGGATTGTCGAGCAACCGCTGACACCATACATCCAATGGGAACTGCACTCCCTGCGGCTCGCCGCCGAGTGTGGCGAGAAGATTCGTGTCATCGGCCCGGAGCACGTCGAGCAATTCGAGCAGGACGGCATCCTCCCCGAACTCCTGACCGTCGGCGCGGATACCGTGTATGAGATCTGCTATGACGAGAACGGTGTGTCCGACGGCGCCATCCGGTTCATCGATGCCGAAGCGACGGCTCGGTGTAACAAATTCATGGAGGGCCTTTACGAAGTCGGCGAGGATCTGGCCAGCTTCTTTGAGCGAGAGGTCGCTCAGCTGGAGCCACCGCCCGCCGCATGACGAATCCGGACGAACACCCCGAAGACGGCACCCACTCGGACGTGTCCGGGTCTGCCAGTGATGTGGTGCAAGCCCGGGACGTGCATGGCGGCGTGCATTTTCACGGACCTGGGCAGACGGCCGGGCCGGTGCCACGACAGCTTCCTGCCGACGTGCGCGGTTTCGTCAACCGGACCGTCGACCTGGATCGGCTCGATCAGGTGCTCGCCGGCGACATCCTCGAACCGCTGGCTGTCGCGGTCTCGGTCATCGTGGGCACGGCCGGCGTCGGCAAGACTTCCTTGGCGCTGCACTGGGCGCACCGGGTGCGGGAGCGATTTCCGGACGGCCAGCTCTACGTGAACCTGCGTGGCTACGACCCCGGATTACCGGTCACCGCAGATCAGGTTCTTGATCGTTTTCTTCGTGCGCTGGCTGTCGCGCCCAACACGATCCCGGTTGAATCAGACGACAAGGCCGCGCTCTACCGATCGTTGCTGGCCGATCGGCGGATGTTGGTGGTGCTGGACAACGCCGCCAGCGTGGCGCAGGTTCGCCCACTGCTGCCCGGCACGGCCGGTTGCCTGGTCATCGTGACCAGCCGCAACAGCCTGTCCGGCCTGGTAGCGCGTGATGGCGCCCGCCGATTGACCGTCGACGTGCTGACGGAGCCTGAAGCCGCCATACTTTTACAGACGGTAACGGATAGTTACCGTACGGAAGATAGCCCGGACCGGCTGCTCGAATTGGCGCGGCTGTGCGCTCGGCTTCCGTTGGCCCTGCGGATCGCGGCAGAGCGAGCCGCACGCAGACCGCGAATGCCGCTGGAGGAACTCATCAGGGATCTACGCGACGAATCGGGGCTCTGGGACGCCCTCTCACCAGGACACGATGAAGAGGCCGACGCGGTGCGCACGGCCTTCGCCTGGTCCTACCGCGCGCTGCCCGAGGACGCCGCACGAATGTTCCGGCTGCTGGGTCTGCACCCCGGACCCGAGTTCAGCGCGGACGCGGCCGCCGCGATAACGGGCACCAGTGCGGACAAGGTTCGCCAATCATTGGACATTCTGGTCGGCGTGCACCTGTTGGAACAGAGCGGACCCAACCGCTATCAGTTCCACGACCTCCTACGGATCTACGCGACCGACCAGGCGCGGGCCGAGGAAACACCCGAAGACCGCCAGGCCGTGCTGCGCCGCGTGCTCACCTGGTACCTGCACACTGTCGACGCGGTCCAGGCTTTGGTGAATCCGTTCGAGCCTCGCGTCGCCCTCGACCCGCCCGAGGCGAACGTTATGCCACTGACTTTCAGCGGCGATGGCGACGCGATGCTGTGGTACGAAACCGAACGAGCCAACCTGGTCAGCGCGACCCGCGCCGCCGCCGACTCCGGATTGGACCGAATCGCCTGGCAGTTGCCCGTTGTGTTGCGCAGTATCTATATGGGCGTCATGCCGTTCGAGGACTGGCTGACCACCACACACATCGGTCTGGAGGCGGCACGGCGACTGGGCGACCGCGGTGCCGAGGCCGAACTGTTGGAAAGCCTTGCCCTGGCACATTTCCGGGCAAACGATCTCCAACCAAGCGTGGGGTACTACGAGGCATCCCTGGGCATACGCCGAGAACTCGGTGACGACTTCGGACAGGCCCTGGTCCTCAACGGCCTGGGCCTACTGCATCTGCGGCGTCGCGACCTGCGCTCGGCACAATCAAGCTATGAGCGGAGCTTGGCCATCATGCGCGAGCGCGACGACTCCTACTGGGTGGCGCTGTTGATGGCCAATCTCAGCCAGGTGCGTTTCGAGCTTACGGAGCTGTCGGAGGCGACCGATCTTGTCCGTGGCGCGCTCGATATTTTCCGTGCGCGAGACGCGCGGAGCAGCGAAGGAAACGCGCTGCGCATCCTCAGCATGATTCAACGTGAGCTGGGTCATCCGGCAGAAGCCCTTCGGTCCATCGACCGTGCCCTCGCCATCGCGCATGAAGGGAAACGGCGTCCCGGCGAGGCATACTGGCTGATTGAGTTCGGCACGGTTCAACGCGCGCTCGGCCAGCCCGCGGAATCCCTTGTGTCGTACCAGCGTTCGGCCGTGATGCAACGCCAGCTCGGCGACCGCAGCCGGGAAGCCCAGGCGCTGGACGGTACCGGCGAGGCGTATCAGGAACTCGGCCGGTTTGATGACGCGGTGGACTTCCACCGGCGTGCCGTCGCCATGCATCGCGAACTCAACGACTCATGGCAGACCGCGGTGTCGTTGGATCATCTGGCCATGGCGCTTCAGCAAGCGGATTCGGTTGCCGACGCCCAAACTCACTGGGCCGAGGCGTTGACGCTCATCGCCGGTTTCGATGATCCCAGGGCGAGCAGTATGCGCGCTCGGATCAGCGCGAATATCGAGGCCTGCTGATCGGCCGTCATCACCCGCGACCGAGGATCGTCCGTGCGTCCTGCCACAGCCGCTCGGTCAGCGCCTCAGCCGGATTGTCAACAATCCGGTGGTGCCCGGTGCCGGTCCACAGCGCGAGACCGTCCGGATCGTCCAGTTTCGCGGCGGCGGCCCGCAACGGCCGGGTGAGCTGGTTGACCAGCGGATAGCCCGCCGGCGCGGTGGCGTCATGCGCCGCGATGAACCGGTTGCGCAGGCCGCGCGCCGGCCGACCGGAGAATGCCCTGGTGACGACCGTCTCCGAGAAGCGCGGGTCGATCAGCGCGGCTTTGTATGCCGGCGCCGCACCGGATTCCGGCGTCCGCAGATAGGCCGTGCCCAACTGGACAGCCAGCGCACCACCCCGCAGCGCGGTCGCGATGTCCGTACCGGTCATCAATCCGCCGGCCGCGATCAGCGGGATCGTTGTCTCCGCACCGATTTCAGCCAGCAGGTTCAGCAGCGGCGTGCGGCCGGGCTCCGCGAACGGATCGTGGATGCCCCGATGCCCGCCGGCCTCCGGACCCTGCACGCACAGCGCGTCCATCCCGCGCGCCACGGCCGCCCGCGCCTCCGCTACCGAGGTCACCGTGCCGACGAGGTAGCTCCCGCCCCGGTGCAGGTCGTCCGTCACCAAGTCCGATGGCAGGTCGAAGGTGAACGACACCACCGGAACCGGATGGTCCACCAGAAAGGCGATCTTGTCGTCCCAGTGGTCGGTCGTCCAACCCCCGCCGAAGTCCAGCTCGGGCAGCTCGACGCCGTACCGAATCGCCTCGCCGGCCAGTTCCGCCTGATACGGCGCCACCGAGGCCCGATCGGGCAGTGCCTGGGGCACGAACAGGTTCACGCCGAACGGGGTGTCAACGCTGGCCCGCAGCCGCTGGACCTCCTCGATCATGGCTGAAGCCGTCTTGTAGCCGGCGGCCAGAAAGCCCAGCCCGCCGGCTCGACCCACCGCCGCGGCAAGCTCCACTGTGGATGGGCCACCGGCCATCGGCGCCTGCACGATCGGGACGGCCAACTCGCTGAGGTTCACGGCCCACGATGATAGGCCCGGTCAACGTGCCAAGCCGGTCAGCGGCGCCAGTCGACGGCGCTTGCTCAGCCGACGCTGCGCAGCAGGTGCGCGACGAGCCCGGTGACGAACAGCCAGAACACCGCTGCCAGCCCGAAGTTCAGCAAGGCGGAGAAGGCCGCGTCACCGGTGTTGATCAGGTTGACGAACCACAGTCCGATGACTCGGGAGGTGTGTCCCGCCCAGCTCACCAACGGATTCGCCGAATCGGCGTGGAACAGGACGAACACGACGTGCGCGGCCAGGATCAGCGCGAGCACGGTGCCGATCAGGTTCACCACACCGGCAGCGGTGCCGCGGCCGTGGGTCGTGCCATACGTGGTCATGCTGGGACGCCACCTCTCCAACGATCGCTTTCCTGATCGGGTGACGTCCTACCGCCGGCCGGGGTTGCGTGCCGGCGGCCATCCGGGTGGTGTTCTCAGCCTCGCTTCAGCTCATCAGTCCGGGAACGGGGCCGACACTTCGCTGCGCAGGCGATCCACGGCCGTCAGCATGTGTCCCTCGATGATGCGCAACAGCCATTTCTCGTCGCCCTCGGCGATCGCGTCGAGCAGCATCTGATGTTCTTCGACGAGGTCCGCCGGCTCCGGATACCTCTCCTGTAGGGCATCCAGGCACATCCGGGTCTCCACCAACAGGGTCTGCGCCATCCGCTCCAGTCGCGGGCTGCCCGAGGCACGCACCAACCCCTGGTGGAACGCATGGTCGGCATCGCTCATCCCGACCCGGTCGCGACGCGCGGCCGCCTGCTTCATGACCTTCATCGCCTCGGTCAGCGCGACCACGGCCTCACCCCGGTTGCCGCGCATGATCGCCTGGCAGGCGGCCCGCTCGACGGCCAGCCGGGACTGGTAGATGTCCCCGATGTCCTCCGCGTTCAGGGCGATGACGAACAGGCCACGATGCGGTTCGCTGCGCAGCAGCCCTTCCTGCACCAAGCGTTGCATCGCCTCGCGCAACGGCCCCCGGCTGACGCCCAGCCGCAGGGACAGTTCGCTCTCCCCCAGCTGCGAATCCGGCGGGAACAACCCGTACATGATCGCGGATCGGAGTTCGTCGGAAATCACGTCCACAGTGGACCGGCGATGCACCGGTTCAAGCTCACCCAACTGACCCACGGCGGGCCACCTCCTCGGTTCGGCCCGCAGGCTCGGTTCGGACAGCCCGCCCAGTCTGACCGGTGAGCCGGAAAAGTGCACCCAACCCGGTCCTCGGTTCTGGCGTGTCGTCACTTGACAGCCGAAGGCCCTCCCAGACGCTCACCTGGTTGGCGGTCAGCACCGGCTTGCCCAGCCGCGATTCCAGCTCGTCCAGCCAGCTCACCGTGTGCAGGGCGGTGTCGGGGACGAGAACGGCCTCCGCGTCGGGATGGTCATTGGCCGCGACGAAGTCCAGCAGCTCGGCCCGACCCAGCCGGCCGACCTCGGCGGCGGTGATGATCCCCCGGCAGGACAGCGAGACGACATCGATGCCGGCGTGACCGAGGAAGTCCACGAACCGCTGGGCGACATCGGCGGGGTAGGTGGCGGCCACCGCGACCCGCCGGAAGCCGAGCTGGTTCACCGCGTGCACGAACGCGAAGGACGTGCTGGACGCCGGCACCCCGGCCGCGTCCCGCACCCCGGCCACCTGCTCGGCCGCGCCATCCCAGCCGAACACGAAGCTGCCGCTGGTGCACGCCCATACCGCCGCCTGCACGCCCAGATCGCGCAGCTGCCGGGCGCCGTCGGCGAGCACGTCCGCGCCGCCGACGTCCAACAGCGCGTCGACCCGGTGCGCGTCTTCGCGCATCAGCGTGTGCACCACGGGAAGGCGGACTCTGTGGACACCGCCGAGCAGCCGCTCCATGGCCGGGTAGTCGTCTTCGGCGCTGTAGCCGGGGTACAGGAACCCGACGGTGGGGACCGCGGTCATCCGCCTCTCCACTCCTTGTCTGTTGTGATTCCTTGTGAACCGTGCATTTGTTGGATTGTTAACAATCCTACCAGTGTTGATCTCGATTAAATGATCATGCTGGCCTTGGTTACGCGGCCGTCGATCTGCCCAGCTGAACGAGCGACTGCTCCGGCCCCATCGCGGGGAAGCCGATGGCGCGCAGCGCGGCACACATGGTCACCTGGTTCGCGGTGAGCACCGGCTTGCCCAGCGTCCGTTCCAACGGCGCGATGATGTCGTAGGTCGGCACGTTGGTGCAGCTCACGAAGACCGCCTCGGCCTCGGGCCGGTCCACCATGCTGACCGCGGCGACGACCTCGGCGTAACCCACCTTCCAGATGTGGCTGAGCAGGCCGAGTCCGACGCTGGCCACCACCTCGATGCCGTGCTCGGCGAGGAAGCTGAGCAGCCGCTCGGTCACGCAGTCGATGTACGGGGTGACCACCGAGATCCGCCGAACGCCGAGCAGGCCGAGCGATTCGACCAGGGCGCCGGATGTGGTGGTGGACGCCGGGGCGCCGGCGTTCAGGATGCTGGTGGCCAGCCCGCGTTCGCCGAGCGCGCCGTGCACGAAGCTGCCGGACGCGCACGCGTACGCGACGACCAGCGGCTCCGGCGCCAGCACGTCCCGGGTGGCCCGGCCGACGTTGTCGTGATTGGCCAGCGCCGCCGCCATCTCCACGGTCACCGGCACCGGCACGAACGGCAGCCTGGTCAGGTACAGCGAGATGTCATCCGGCGCCCACCGCCACAGCTCCCGGTCCAACGCGAAGTCGAACGGTGCGACGACGCCGATACCGTGCTGCGCAAGCATTTCCGGCCCCGTGACGAGTTCCAGAGGCCGGTGTCTGCGGTCGGGGATGCTGTCGATTGTTTCGAAGTTGGTCGCCATCCCGACCCCCGCTCAGTGCTCAAGCCGTTGGTACACCAGCCGCTCGCCGACGGCGCCGGATCGCCAGACGTCGTTGCACGCCTCGGCCATCCGGTCCAAACCGTCCACGATCGTGGCGTAGACATTTCCAGGCACCCAGCCGACATCGCCGTTGAGCAGCAGGTTGTTGCGACCGTAGAAGATCGCCAGGTCGATCACGCCGGGTAGGGCGTCGATGCCCTTCTCCTCCTTGAACCGGCGGTCCAGCATGCCGCCGTGGAACGAGAAGTACATGACGTCGCCGGGGATGGGCGTGACGGTCGGGTTCTCCAGCCCGATCTCCTCGTCGGCGAACCGCTCGACCATCGTGTACACCTCGTTGCGGGCGTACTTGGCGTGATAGATGTCGCCGCCCTGTGGCAGCGCCTGCCAGACCGCCTCACAGGTCCTGGGCGCGTCCTTGTCCAGCAACTCCGCGACGCAGGACACGCCCCGCCGTTCCAGGGTGATGGTGATGTGTCGTGTCACACCGAACCTCCAATCGGCCTTTTTCCCATAGAGCGCCTTGGGATCCGTCCTGGCCTTGGTCCGGTTACGACGGTCTTGCAGCACAACGATCGATCGACCAGTCACGAGCCGCCGTGGTCGCGCTGATTGTTGACAATCATACGACCCGTCCCTAGCGTGTCAATGGCGCGTCAATGAGGGAGCGTTCCAGCATGGGCTACCCCGATCTACCTGCGACGATGCGTCAACCGCCGCCTGATCCACCGCAGGCCCTGGTCCTTCGCGACGACACCTGGCCACCGAACATCGCTCCAGCGACGCGGCTCGCCGACCTCCGCTACGCCACCGAGGCGGACTTGGCCGACGCGCTGCCCGGAGCCGAGATCCTCTTTCTCTGGGACTTCCGGTCCGCTGCCCTGGCGCGGGCGTGGGCGAGCGTGGACACGCTGCGCTGGGTGCACATCGCCAGCGCCGGAGTGGACAAGCTGTTGTTTCCCGAGTTGATCACCAGCGACGTCGTGGTGACGAACTCGCGCGGGGTGTTCGAGGAACCGATCGCCGAGTACGTGCTGGGGCTGGTGCTGTGCTTCGCCAAGGACCTGCACACCACGATTTCCCTGCAACGACAACGACAATGGCGGCATCGGGAGACTGAGCGACTGACCGGCGCCGGCGCCCTGGTGGTAGGCACCGGACCGATCGGCGCCGCGATCGGTCGCCGACTCACCGGCGCCGGACTGCGGGTCAGCGGCATCGGCCGCACCAGCCGGTCCGGCGACCCGGACCTCGGCGACATTCGGTCGTTCGAGCGGTTGCCGGAGGCGCTCGCCGAGGCGGACTACGTGGTGCTCGCCGCGCCGCTGACCGACGTCACCCGGGAAATGATCAACGCGACCACACTGGCCGCGATGAAGCCGAGTGCGCGACTGGTCAACGTGGGACGTGGACAACTTGTCAACCAACCGGACCTGATCGCCGCGCTGTCGGCCAACCGGATCGCCGGCGCCGCGCTGGACGTGTTCACCGATGAGCCGCTGGAGCCGTCGTCACCGCTGTGGGAGCTGCCCAACGTGCTGATCTCCCCGCACATGTCCGGTGACGTGATCGGCTGGCGGCAGGAACTGGTCGATCTGTTTGTCGACAATCTGACCCGCTACCGCCAGGGCGATCCGCTGCGCAACATTGTCGACAAACGACTGGGCTACGTCCCGTCCGGACCACTGGCCGAATCGAAGGGCGCACCATGACACGCACGACGGGGACGACGCTGGCGGACCTCACCGCGACCGAGCTGTTGGCGGCGTATCGGGCCGGCACGCTGTCGCCGGTCGAGGTCACCGAGGCGGTGCTGGCCCGGATCGAGCAAGCGGATCCGGCCGTCAACGCGTTCCGCATGATCGCCGCCGACGAGGCGCTGACGGCGGCGACGGAGTCGGCCCATCGTTGGCAGCGAGGAGAGCCGCAAGGATCGCTGGACGGGGTCCCAATGTCCATTAAGGACGTTCTGTTGACCCGCGGCTGGTCGACGTTGCGCGGCTCGCGCACCATCGACCCGAACCAGCCGTGGCCCGACGACGCGCCCTCGGTGGCCAGGGTCCGCGAGCACGGCGCGGTGCTGGTCGGCAAAACCACCACCCCCGAGCTAGCGTGGAAGGGCGTGACGGACAGTCCGCTCACCGGTGTCACCCGCAACCCGTGGGATCCGTCCCGGACCACCGGCGGATCCAGTGGCGGCGCGGCGGCGGCGGTCGCGCTGGGCATGGCGCCACTGGCGTTGGGCACCGACGGCGGCGGATCGGTGCGCATCCCGGCCGGTTTCACCGGGGTGTTCGCCCACAAGCCGACCTATGGCCTGGTCCCGCACTACCCGGCCAGCCCGTTCGGCACGCTGGCTCACGTCGGCCCGATCACCGCCAGCGTCGCGGACGCCGCCCTGCTGCTGGACGTGATCACCGCGCCCGACCACCGGGACTGGTCCGCCCTGCCACCGCCGACCGTCTCGTTGCGCCAAGCCAGCCAAGCCGGAATCGCTGGCCTGCGCATCGCGTTCAGCCCGACCCTCGGTTTCGTCTCCGTCGACCCGGAGATCGCCACGATCGTCGCCGACGCCGTCACCGTGTTCACCGACCTGGGCGCGCACGTCGAACTGGCCGACCCCGGTTTCGCCGATCCGGTCGAAGACTTCCACGTGCTCTGGTTCGCCGGGGCGGCCAAGTCGGTGGAATCGCTGACCACCGAACAAAAGTCCACTATGGACACAGGGTTGATGGAAGCCTGTGCGCTGGGCGAACAATATTCGGCCGTCGACTACCTCACGGCGACGGCCCGCCGAATGGAACTGGGCCTGTTGATGGGCCGCTTCCACGAGCACTACGACCTGCTGATCACCCCGACGCTGCCGATTCCCGCGTTCGAAGCAGGTCTGGAAACACCAGCCGGATCGCCGGACCGGCGTTGGACCAGTTGGACCCCGTTCACCTACCCGTTCAACATGACCCAACAACCCGCGGCCAGCCTGCCCTGCGGATTCACCGCTGGCGGGCTGCCGGTCGGTTTGCAGGTCGTCGGCCCCCGCCACGCCGACGCCCAGGTGCTGGCCGCCTGCCAGGCCTTCGAAACCGCCCGACCGTGGCGGCAGCATCGCCCGCCGTTGCCCGGATAGCCGTCAGGTCACGGCGTGATCGTGATGATCTTGCAGGCCATGGGCGCCCCGGACTGTTCGATGCGGGCATCAGCTGTGAGCAGTGCTGTTCCCTGTCGCTCAGTCTCGATCTCCCATGCTTCGACGCGCCGCATGCCGGCGGCAGTCGCCAACCGCATCAATCATGGCACCGGCCGGTCGCCAAGGTCGTTGACACGCTCGGTATGTGCCTGCGCGATGGCATTGAGCACGGCGCGACGCTCTGCTTCGGGCACCTCCGGCAGCCCGCGCAGTTCCTGCGATATCCGCACCAACGCGGTCCGCCGGCGCAGGTAGGACGCAGTCAATTTCGATAGCACAGTCGCCAGGATGTCACGCGAGTCAGACTGGGATGGCCACGTACTTGTACTCCAGGAACTCGTCGATGCCGACGCGACCACCCTCGCGGCCCAGGCCGGACTGTTTGACGCCGCCGAACGGCGCGGCCGGGTTGGACACCAGGCCGGTGTTCAGCCCAACCATGCCGACCTCCAACCGCTCGCTGACCCGCAGCGCCCGGTCCAGGTCGCGCGTGCAGACATAGCCGACCAGGCCCCACGGAGTGTCATTGGCGACCCGCAGCACCTCGTCCTCGTTGTCGAAGACCTGGATCGCCGCCACCGGACCAAAAATCTCGGTCTCCGTCAGCCGGCTGCCCGAGTCCACATTGGTCAACACCGTCGGCGGGTAGAAGCGGCCCGGCCCGTCGGGAACCGCGCCGCCGACAATCACCCGAGCGCCCCGGCTGACCGCGTCGTCCACCAGTTCCACGACCTTCGCGCGGCCGGCGTCATCGATCAGCGGACCGACATCGACGCCCGGCCGGGCACCCGGTCCGACCACCAGCCTGCCCATCCGGTCCGCCAGCGCGATCGCGAACCGATCCGCGACGGACCAGTGCACGAAGAACCGGTTGGCGGCCGTGCAGGCCTCACCCATGTTGCGCATCTTGGCCGTCATCGCGGCGTCCACCGCGGTGTCCACATCGGCGTCTTCGAACACGATGAACGGGGCGTTGCCGCCCAACTCCATCGACGTGCGGATCACCGTGTCCGCGCACTGGCCGAGCAGAACGCGGCCGACCCCGGTGGAACCCGTGAACGACAGCTTCCGAATCCGTCCGCCGCGCAACAGCGGAGCCACCACCGCGCCGGCTCGGGAGGTCGTCAACACATTCAGCACGCCCGCCGGCAGACCCGCTTCCTGCAGGATCGCGGCCAGCGCCAGACTGGACAGCGGGGTCTGCGGAGCCGGCTTGAACACCATGGTGCAGCCGGCCGCGATGGCCGGGCCGATCTTGCGCGCACCCATCGCCAACGGAAAATTCCACGGGGTGATCAGCAGGCACGGCCCGACCGGCTGGCGCATCACCAACATCCGGTTCCGGCCATCGGGCAGGGTGCCGAAGCCGCCGTCGATGCGCACCGCCTCCTCGGCGAACCAGCGGAAGAACTCGGCGGCGTAGGCGACCTCGCCGCGCGCCTCGGCCAGTGGCTTGCCCATCTCGGCCGTCATCAGCGCGGCCAGTTCCTCGGTGCGGGACAACACGATCTCGTGCGCCGTCCGCAGAATGTCGGCCCGCGCGCGGGGCGGCGTGCGGCCCCACTCCTGCTGCGCCTCGACAGCCGCCGCCTCGGCGAGCGCGCCATCCTCCGGACCGGCGTCGGCCACATCGCAGAGGATCTCGCCGGTCGCCGGATCGTCCACCGGCATGGTGGCCCCGTCACCGGCGTCGACCCACTTTCCGCCGATGAGCAGCTGCTTGTACGGCAGTTGGTCAGACGGCAGTTGGTCAGACACTGTGTCCAGAATTTCCGGAATCATGCTGTCACTCATGCTGACACTCCCGCCGCCAGTCCCGTGGCGACCGCGGCCGACCACGCACGCAGTCCCTCATCCACGCCGGTCTCATCGATCACCAGCGCGGGGATCATCCGCACCACGTTGTTCCAGGCGCCGCACAGCAACAACAGCAGTCCCTCGTCCACGGCTGCCCGCTGCACCCGGGCGGCGGCGGCCGGATCGGGCTCGCCGTCCGCGGTGACGAACTCGGCGCCGAGCATCAGCCCGAGCCCGCGCACATCGCCGATTGTCGGATTGTTGACAGCCACCTTCTCCAGTCCGTCCCGCAGGCGCGCGCCCATCGCCTCGGCGTTCTCGACCAGCTTCTCGTCCCGAACGACGTCCAGGGTGGCGACGGCCGCCGCGCAGGCGACCGCGTTCGCGCCGTAGGTGCCGCCCTGCGAACCCGGCCATGCCTTGCTCATCAGGGATTCCGGCGCCGCGATACCGGACAGCGGGAACCCACTGGCCAACCCCTTCGCGGTGACCAGGATGTCCGGCGTCACCCCGAAATGCTGGTGGCCCCAGAATCGCCCGGTGCGGCCGACGCCGGTCTGCACCTCGTCCATGATCAGCAGGGCGCCGTGCCGGTCGGCGCGTTCGCGCAACCCCTGGAGGAACTCCGCGTTGGCCGGCACGTATCCGCCTTCGCCGAGTACCGGCTCGACGATGATCGCGGCGGTGTCCTCAGGCGCGGACACGGTCTGCAGCAGATAGTCCAGCTCCCGCAACGCGAACCGCGTCGCGGTCTGCTCGTCCCAGCCGTAGCGGAACGCGGTCGGGAACGGGGTCACCGCGACACCGCTCATCAGCGGCGAGAACCCGGACCGGAAGCGAGTGCCGGAGGTCGTCATCGACGCGGCGGCGACGGTTCGGCCATGGAAACCGCCATGGCAGACGATGACGTTCGGCCGGCCAGTCGCCTGCCGGGCCAACCGCAACGCGGCCTCGACCGCCTCGCTGCCGGAGTTGACGAAGAACAGACTGTCCAATCCGGCGGGCAGCACCTCGCCCAGCTTGTCGACCAGCCGCCGCAACGGCTCGTGCATGATCGTGGTGTACTGGCCGTGGATCAGCGTGCCGACCTGCTCCTGGGCGGCCGCGACGACCCGGGGGTGGCAGTGGCCGGTGCTGGTCACGCCGATACCGGCGGTGAAGTCCAGGTAGCGTCGGCCATCCTCGCCGTACAGGTGGATGCCCTCGCCCCGGACCGCGACCACCGGGGTTGCCTGGCGAAGTAGCGGCGACAGGTGTGCCATGTTGATCTCCCGACGGTGTTGATCTCCCGACAGTGACGGAGAGAGCGGAGACGGTGCGGACAGTGGAGACGCACGTCCCTCTTCGAGCATCGTCCAGGTCAGCGGGGCGGACAACCGGTGGTTTGTCCATTACGGCATGCTGGTCTTGACACTTTGTCAAGTATCAGGCCCATGGAGAGATCGAGATGACCGAAGCAGCGCCGACGCCACTGTCGGCGCCGTCTGCGCTCACCGTGGCGGAGGTCCTGGACCTGCCGGTGGTGAAGGCCTCCCGGCCACGGGTGGTCGCCGGCGAGTCCCATTTGGACCGCCGGGTGCGGTGGGTGCACACCACCGAGCTGACCGATCCGGCCTCGTTCCTCAAGGGCGGCGAACTGGTGCTCACCACGGGTGTGCCGCTGCCCACCGAGCCCGCGCAGGTCCGCCGCTATGTGGACGAGCTCGCCGACATCGGCGCGGCCGGCCTGATGATCGAGCTGGTCCGGCGCTATCGCCGACCGCCCGAGGTGCTGGTCAGCGCCTGCCGCGCCCGCGACTTCCCGTTGATCGCGCTGTCCGAGGACGTCAACTTCGTTGACGTCACCCAGGTCGTGCACGCGCTGATCCTCGGCAACCAGGCCGAGGCGATGCGCCGGACGCAGCAGATCCACGAGCGGTTCACCGAGTTGACCTTGCGCGGCGCCGGCCCACAGGAGGTGGTGCGCGCGGCGGCGGGCATGGTCGGCTGCCCGGTTGTGCTGGAGAACCTGGTGCACCAGGCGGTGATCTGCGAACCGGCCGGCCAGCTCATCGAAGATGTGCTCGGCGGCTGGGAACGACGGTCCAGGGCCACCCCGCACTCCAATCAGCCGGCGGTGCGCGGCCCGGAGGGCTGGCTGGTGACGCCTGTCGAGTACCGGGGGCAACGCTGGGGGCGGGTCGCGATGCTCGCCGGACCGGCCCCCGAGGCCGATCACATCGCCGTGCTCGAACGCACCGCGATGGCGCTCACCATCACCCGGCTCATCCATCCGGCCAACTGGGAGCGCGGCGCGCACCGCAGTGTGCTGGTCGACCTCGCTGAACAGCGGTACCGCTCCCCCGCCGAGGCGCGGGCGCGGGCGGAGGCGCTGGGCCTGTCCGTCGGCGGCGGCCGGTTCGTCGCCGCGCTGGTGGATCCCGCCGATCTGGGCGAGCGCGCCCATCTGGAGGACGAGTTGGTCGCCGACCTCGCCGCCGCCGGAATCCCGGCGCTGGTCGGCGAGTTGAACGAAGGCCAGGTCGGGCTGCTGCTGGCGTTGGGCAAGGACACCGCGTGGCGGCCGGCGATGGAACGGCTGAGCCGGCTGGTCCGGAAGAGGTATCCGCAGGCGATCATCAGCGTCGGCTCGGAGGTGGACGACGTCACCCACGTCGCGCGCTCGTTGTGGGACGCGTCTCGGGTAGCCGAGGCGGCGCTGCCCGGCGACACCGGAGCGCCCTTCCACGAGCCGTCGGACATCGGCCTGCGGCAACTGCTGTACGCCCTGCGCGAGGACGTGCGGGTGCAGGACTACGCGGAGCGCCAGATCGGGCCGCTGGTCGACTACGACGCCCGGCACCACACCGAGCTGGTCGCGACCCTCCGGCACTATCTGGGCGCGGCCGGGAACAAGACGATCACCGCTCGCCGCGGCAACCTCTCGCGACAGACGCTCTACCAGCGGCTGCACATGATCGAGCGACTACTCGGCCGGGACCTGGAGTCCGGCGAGCAGCGGGCCGAACTGCAGGTGGCGATCACGGCGCTGGATGTGCTGCGGCTGGGATAGCGGGGGCCGCACGGCCCTGAACGGGGCTGGCGGGCAGGCCGTTGGCGAAGTCCTCGGTGATCAGCCGCTTGGCGACGGCGCCCACGGCGACCCGCAGATCGGGGCCGCAGGGCCGGCCACGGTCGCGCTCCAACTGATCGTTGATCCAGTTGGTCCACGCCGTGCTGATCGCGGCCATCTCGGTGCGGCCGGCCTCGGTCAGCGACAGCCCGCCGTTCTCGGCGAGGTAGCCGTCCTGGATCACCCGGTCGAACACCGGCGCCAGCACCTCCGGCGGCACGGTGCGGCGAGCCGCGATGATGTCCAGGCTGGCCTGCCCGAACGCGCGGGTGAACAGCCCGACCTGGACGACCGCCCACGCGCCGGCGACGTCCAGTCGGGTGCCGGAGTCGGCGAGCAGCCGGCGCACGGTGTGCACGTCGGAGCCGCGCAGGATCTTGGCCACCGACAGCTCCAGCAACCGGTCGCGGTCACCGGTCGACGGCGAGGCGAACCCGTCCCCCATGTCGGTGGAGGTGGCGCGGGCGCTGCCGCGCAGCGGGACCTGTTTCAGGAACAGCGCCACCACGAACCCGAGCAGCGCGACGGCCACCGACCAGAGGAACACTGTGTGCAGTGAATTCGCATATGCGTCGACAATGGGCCGCGCCGTCGCGGCCGGCAACGAGTGCAGCGACCGCGGATTGCGGGCTGCTCCTATCAGGACAGTCGGGTTCACGCCGCCGGCGCGCACGGCGGTAGCGATGCCGGCGGTGAGTTTCGGCGCGAGCTGGTTGGCGTAGATGGTGCCGAACACGGCCGCGCCGAATGAGCCGCCCAGCGTCCGGAAGAACGTGACGGCCGAGGTCGCGGTGCCGAGGTCGGCGTACTCCACGGTGTTCTGCACGACGATGGTCAACACCTGCATGCTCAGCCCGATGCCGAGGCCGAGCACGAACATGTACAGCGACTGCAGCCACCGGCTGGTGTCCGCGCCCATCAATGACAGCAGATACAGGCCGCCGGCCATCACCAGGCAGCCGATGATCGGGAAGATCCGGTACGCGCCGGTTCGGCTGACCACGTTGCCGCTGGACACCGACGCGATCAGCAGCCCGAGCACCAGCGGCAGGGTGCGCACGCCGGAGATGGTCGGCGAGTCGCCGTTGACGTATTGCAGGAATGTCGGCAGGAATGTCATCGCGCCGAGCATGGTGAAGCCGACGACGAAGCTGAGCAGCAGGCAGACCGTGAACACCGGATTTCGGAACAGCCGCATCGGCAGCATCGCTTCGGTGGCGCGGCTTTCCGCGACCGCGAACAGCGCCAGCCCGACCACCCCGGCGGCGAACAGTCCGATGATCACCGGCGAGCCCCAGGCGTACTGGTTGCCACCCCAACTGGTGGCCAGGATCAACGCGCTGGCGCCGACCGCGACCAGCCCGATGCCGAGATAGTCGATGATCGGGCGGACCTTCGAGACGATCGAGGGAATGGTCCGAGCCGAGACGGCGACCACCAGGATCGCGATCGGCACGTTCACGTAGAACGCCCACCGCCAACTCAGGTCGTCGGTGAACACGCCGCCGAGCACTGGTCCGATCACGGTCGACACGCCGAAGACCGCGCCGATCGCGCCCTGGTACCGGCCCCGGTCGCGCAGCGGGATCACGTCGGCGATCAACGCCATCGCGGTGACCATCAGCCCGCCGGCGCCGATGCCCTGCACCCCACGCCAGGTGATCAGCCAGGACATGCTGTTCGCCAGCCCGCACAGGAACGACCCGCCGATGAAGATGATGGCGGACAGTTGGAAGATCAGCTTGCGGCCGAAGATGTCGCCGAGCTTGCCGACCAGCGCGGAGCTGACCGTTTCGGTCAGCAGATAGGCGGTGACCACCCAGGACATATGCGAGGCTCCGCCGAGGTCCGAGACGATCGTCGGCAACGCGGTGCCCACGATCGTCTGGTCCAGGGCGGCGAGCAGCATGCCGAGCACGATGGTGGCGAACACGACGTTGCGTTGCCGCCGGTCCAGCACGGGCGGCTCGTCGGCGACTTGGCTCGTCTCGATCACCGTGGACTGGTCGGACACGTCTGGCACGTCGACAGCCTCACACGAGGCCGGTGCGGTCGCATGCCGAGATCGTGACCTTCTCGACTGGCGCCCGCCCGCGATAATCGCGTTACCTACCAGGAGCTACCGCAGCCACTGGATCTACTGGGCTCTACGGGAAGGATCTGCCACGTCGCCACCACGTCTCCGAGGCAGGTTGGGCGCGGCGCCGGCCGCGGTGCGCCTGGCCAGGTGGAGCGCGCGCCGGCCGGCCTGGGTGATCGTCGCCT
Source organism: Pseudonocardiaceae bacterium (assembly GCA_035552275.1). Classification (GTDB taxonomy): domain Bacteria; phylum Actinomycetota; class Actinomycetes; order Mycobacteriales; family Pseudonocardiaceae; genus DASVLX01. The sequence goes on from DASZLR010000129.1 coordinate 18,905, forward strand.
GGATCGCGTTCGTGATCGCCTGCTTCACCGCCGGGACGGTCACCGGCGTCACCCAGCAGACCACGGCGGACCAGCACATCGGGGACGCGTCCCGAGCGGCCGACCTGCTGCGCGCGGGCGGGCTGACCACGCCGGACATGGAGAGCGTGCTGATCTCCAGCACGGCTGACACCGGCAGCACCGAGAGCAGAGCCGACAGCACCACGATGGCGACCGCGGCGGCCACCATCGCCGACATCATGCGGGCGCAGCCGGTCGTCTCCGGGGTCGACCCGGCGGCTCCCGCGCCGAACGGCCACGCGCTGCTCATCCGGATCACTCTGCGAGGCGACGCCGAGACGGCCGCTCATCAGCGGGTCCAGCCGCTGTTGGATGCCACCGCCGCGGTGCAGCGGGACTATCCGACGCTGCGGATCGAGGAGGCCGGCACCGCGTCCATCGCGCTGGCCCAGGACCAGACGACCGGCGCGGACTTCCAGCGCGCCGAGTTGTTCAGCGTCCCCGTGACGCTGCTGATCCTGTTGCTCGCGTTCGGCGCGCTGGTGGCCGCCGGGATTCCGGTGCTGCTGGCGCTGTCCGCGGTGGCGGCCGCGATCGGGCTGTCGGCGGCGGTGTCCCGGTTCGTTCCGGTGACCGGCTCGGCCGACAGCATGGTGCTGCTGATCGGCATGGCGGTCGGCGTCGACTACTCCTTGTTCTACCTGCGCCGGGAGCGCGAGGAACGCCGGTACGGCGCCGGGCGGCTGGAGGCGATCGAACTGGCCGCCGGCACGTCCGGGCATGCCGTGCTGGTGTCCGGAACCGCGGTGATCAGCGCGATGACCGGGCTGTTTCTGGCCAGGGACGCGATTTTCTCGTCGCTGGCGGTGAGCGCGATCCTGGTGGTCGCGGTCGCCGTGCTGGGTTCGCTGACCGTGTTGCCGGCCGCGATGTCCGCGCTGGGCCGGCGGATCGACCGGCTGCGGGTGCCGTTGTTGTGGCGGCGCACGGAAAAACGGGCCCGCGCAGACCGAACAACCCGCACCGACCGGGCAGACCGGATTGGGCGCGTGGGCCCGCCCCGGTTCTGGTCGCTGCTGCTGCGACCGGCGCTGCGGCATCCGCTGATCACGCTGGTGTTGTCGGTCGCGGCGCTGTTGGCGTTGGCCTCGCCAGCGCTGAACATGCGGCTGAAACTGCCCGGGATCGAGGATGTGCCGCGTTCGCTGGCCGTGATGCGGACCTACGACCGGATCACCGCCGCGTTCCCCAACACCGGGACGGCGCACCAGGTCGTGGTGCGCGCGCCGGCGGGCCGAAACAAGGACGTCCGGACCGAGCTGGCCGACCTGAACACGCGGCTGATCAGTGATCCGCTGTTCGTGTTCACAGTGCCGGCCGCGGTCCGGTCCTCGGCCGACGACACGATCACCGAGATGGACGTGGTCACGCCGTATCCGGACGGCAGCGATCAGGCTCGGCAGTCGCTGACCGAGTTGCGGAAGCAGTTGTTGCCGGCAACGGTGGGCGCGGTGGGGGGCGCGGAGTACGTGGTTGGTGGGCCGGTGGCCATCGACGCGGACTATTCGGCGCACACCGCGCGCCAGTTGCCGCTGGTCATCGCGTTCGTCCTGTTGTTGACATTCCTGATCATGGCGGTGACGTTCCGGTCGCTGGTCATCGCGCTGACCGCCATCGTCCTCAACCTGCTGTCCGCCGCGTCGGCGTATGGCCTGCTGACCTGGGTTTTCCAGGGAACCTGGGCGAACGGGGCGTTGGATTTCCGCTCCAGCGGCGCGGTGGTGACCTGGCTGCCGCTGTTCCTGTTCGCGGTGCTGTCCGGATTGTCCATGGACTACCACGTGTTCGTCGTCAGCCGGATTCGAGAAGCCGCCGATCGGGGGAAGTCGACCAGGAACGCGGTGGCCGAGGGCATCACGGGGTCGGCCGGGGTGGTGACCAGCGCGGCGGTGGTGATGGTCGCGGTGTTCGCCATCTTCGCCACATTGTCGACAATCGACATGAAACAGCTCGGCGTCGGCCTGGCCGCCGCGATTCTGATCGACGCGACGATCATCCGGGCGGTCGTGCTGCCCAGCGCGATGAGCCTGCTCGGCGAAGCCAACTGGTGGGCGCCGAAGTTCTTGCGCCGCATCACCTACGTTGCCCGGCACAGCCCGGTGGCCGCTTACCGGCGGGACGTGGCCGCGACACACACCGCCCGCCGGACCGGCGACCCAACAGCGGACCGGCCCACTGGGCGGTGAACGCACCCGAACGATGACCTCGGCCGAACAGGCTTGACGTATCCCCATATGGGTATACGATTGGGTCATGGCACGAGCAGCGACGACGGCGGACGCGTTCAACGCGGTGGCCGAGCCTCGCCGGCGACAGATCCTGGATGTCCTCGCCGCCGGGGAACGGCCGGTGAACGACCTCGTCACGCTGCTCGGCCTGGCGCAGCCGCTGGTGTCCAAGCACCTGCGGGTGCTGCGCGAAGTGGGACTGGTGGACGTGCGCGACGAAGGACGGCAGCGGATGTACCGGCTCAATGGCCAGCCGCTCAAACCCATCTACGACTGGGTGAAGAACTACGAACTGTCCTGGACACGTCGCTTCGACCAGTTGGATGTCGTGTTGGCCGAACTCAACGAAAAGGAGCACGAAGATGGTCGCGGTGACGAGTAGCCGTACGGCGGTCGTGACACTCCCGACGGACACGCAGATCCAGATCACCCGGGAGTTCAACGCTCCCAGGCATCTTGTCTACCGGGCGTGGACGACACCCGATCTCATCAAACGGTGGTGGAGCGGCGATCGGGGCGAGGTGACGTTGGCCGACGTCGATCTTCGGGTCGGCGGCGCCTGGCGGTACGTGATGACGGCGCACGGCAGTTTCGAGGTCGGTTTCCACGGCGAATACCGGGAGATCGTGCCGAACGAGCGCATCGTCTCGACCGAGGTGTACGAGGGCGCGCCCGACGGCGAAGCGGTGAACACGGTGACCTTCACCGAAAAGGACGGCCGCACCCTGGTCACGATTCTGGTGCAGCACTCGTGCCAGGAGCATCGCGACGCGCACCTCAACTCCGGCATGGAAGACGGCATGCAGGAGGCGATGGACCATCTCGAACAGGTCGCTGTGTCGCTGGACTGAGTGTCGCTGGACTGAGTGTCCTGCCCATGGGCGATCACACCGCCCGACAGGCATGATGGCCTCGATCATGACAACGACCAGGAAGTCGGACAGGCGGTCAACCGGCCGGACGGCCGGGCTGCTGCTCGCGGCCGGCGCGGGGCGACGGTACGGAATGCCCAAGGCGCTGGTCCGGCGCGGCGAACGGCCGTTGGTCGAATGGGCGGCGCGGACCCTGCGCGAAGGTGGCTGCGCACCGGTCGTCGTCGTGCTCGGCGCGGCCGCCGAGGAGGTCCACGAACAGGCCGACCTTCTCGACGCCCTGATTGTCGACAATCCGGATTGGCCTACGGGCATGGGTTCCTCGCTGCGAGCGGGCTTGGCCGCGCTCGCCGCGACCGACGCCGAGTCGACCGTGGTCCTGCTGGTCGACACACCGGGCATCACACCGGCCGCGGTGCGCCGACTCACCGCTGCCGGCTCGACCACGACGAGCCTGGCGGTGGCCACGTATCACGGTGAGCGTGGCCATCCGGTGTTGCTCGGCCGCGAGCACTGGCCGGGCGTGGCGGAACTGGCGGTCGGGGACGTCGGCGCCCGGCCGTATCTGCGCCGGCATCAGGTGCGCGAGATTCCGTGCGCGGACATCGCCGACGGCCGCGACATCGACACCAATATCGACGTCCCGACTCAGGACGGCGGCCGGTAGTTGGCGGGCCGGCCGCTGGGCCGGCGAGCCGGCGGCCGGATCGGGGGGATCGGCTCGCTGGGCCAGCGCCGGGGCCCGGACCACAGCGCGGGCACGGCGTCGGTCGCCGCGGCCAGCGCGTAGGCGGTGGCCTCGTAGTTCACTCGCCAGCCGCGGAAGTGCGGCCAAGCGTCCTCCGGACTGCGTTCCACCGGAAAACCGATGTCGACCAGCTTGTTGACTCCCGCCAGATAGTCCTCATAGGACAGTTGTATTTCGGAGTCCGGGTCAGGGTCCTCGTCCGCCGGAATGCCGACGGAGACGGCGATCTGGCGCAGTGCGCTGAAGCCCATCCGCAGGCAGAAACGGGGTTCGATCCGGTCTCGGCTCGGGCACAGCGCGAGCAACAGCGCCGCCGAGTCGAGCACCGCCAGCAGGCCGATCAGCCAGGACTGGAGTGACTGTGGCGAACGAAACCGGACCAGGATCGGGTAGTTCGTGTGGCTTTCGGCGATGTCCGCCGCCCACCGTTCCCACACCCGGTAAAGCTCAACCAGATCGTCTTCGGCCAGGCTGATGCCGTAGCGGGTGCGGGCCAGCAGTTCCGGCCCCCACGACGGCGATCCGGCGCGGGCGGCCAGCAACGCCACCTCGGTCTCCCGGCGGCTGAACGCGGCATACAGCGTCGGCAGGTAGGAGATCTGCAATGCGACGATCCCCAGGCCGGTCGCGGCCGCGAGGAAGTCCAGAACCGTGGGGGCGGTGGTGTCGGTGGTCGCGAAGCCGAGCGTGAACAGCGACGAACCGGCCTCACGGGCGGCCTCCGAGAAGCCGGACACCCACGGCCACAACAACAACGTGTAGCCGATGAAAAAGCCGATGATCCACCCAACGAGCAGCACGCCCAGCACGGCGACCGGTTGCGCGGCCAGCAGGCGGTCCCGGGCGGTGTAGTCCCGGGTGCGCCGGGCCAGCAGCACGAAGGCCCGATCAACCAGGCGGTCGACCAGCCCCGGCAGGCCGCCGGTCCGCCCGCGCGCGATGACCAGCGCGCGAGCGGCGCTCAACGCCACCGCCACCACGAGCAGCCCGCCGACGAGCGCCGCAACGATCCGCACCACCTGCACCCGCACAGTCTGCCAATCGAGTCAGCACACCGCAGCCGGCCGCCCCGACAACCGCTCCCCCAACCCGTCGATGGCCCGTCGATCAGCACAGCGTGGCAGATTGTCGACAATCCGAGGTGGGCCGTCAGGCAGCCACCCGGACGACCGTTGCCTTGACCGGCGGTTGCGCGGTCTCTCGCCCAGGCGGCCAGCCGCCAGCCCGCGTCGATTGTCGACAATCCGCGACTCGGCGAGGCACGGTCAGTACGGCAGCCGGCGGTGGTTCTCGCGCAGGGGCTCGAAAAGATCGCCGTGCTTGTCCAACCTGGACCCAATGTCGGTGGCGGTGAACACCAGATCGTCGGCCTTGCGGCAGCTCTCCACCTCGGACCAGCTGACCGGAGTGGACACCGTCGGCCGTGGCCGTGCCCGCAGCGAGTACGGCGCGATCGTGGTCTTGGCGGTGTTGTTCTGGCTCCAGTCGATCAGCACCCGTCCGCCGCGCGCCGCCTTCGCCATGGTCGCCACCACCCGATGGGGATGCGCCTCGGCCAGCCGCTCAGCGAGGTCCTTGGCGTACCGGGAGGTGTCCTCGGCGTTGCTCACCTTCACCGGCGCGTAGAGCTGCATTCCCTTGGAGCCACTGGTCTTCGCCAACGGCTCCAACCCGTCGTCGGCGAGCTGTTCGCGGATCAGCAGCGCCACCTCACAACAGTCCACAATGGTCGCCGGTGAACCCGGATCGAGATCGAACACCAACAGGTCGGGATGACGTCGGCCGCCGCGCGGCCCGACAGTCCACTGTGGAACATGCAGCTCCAGCGCGGCCAGATTGGCCAGCCACACCAACGTCGGCACATCGTCGGCCAGCACGAAGTCAGCGGCCTCGCGGCCGGTGCCGCTGCCGGGCGTCGGCTGTCGGGTGGTACGCACCCAGTCGGGCGCGCCGTGCGGGACGTTCTTCTCGAAGAAGGACGTGCCGTCCACGCCATTGGGGTAGCGGCGCAGGGTCACCGGCCGGTCGCGCAGACAGGGCAGCAGCACCGGCGCGATCTCGGCGTAGTAGCGGACCACCTCGCCCTTGGTGAAGCCTTCGCCGGGGTACAGCACCTTGTCGAGGTTGGTCAGCTTCAGTAGGCGGTCCTCGATCTCCACGGTGGTGGACTCGGCACTGGACCTAGTGCCGGACCTGGTGCTGGACTTGCCGGCCACGGCTCACCTCGCCTTGTCGCGGCGGCGACGAACCATCCAGTCGCGGCCCTCGTCGTCGGTCTGGAAGAACACGTACCGACCTTGCACCCGCTGGCCGCGCATGTCGACCTGAATCTCCCGATCGGTCCACTTCTCGGTGGCGTAGTGCCCACGGTCCCAGATGATCACCTGGCCGCCGCCGTACTCGCCCTTCGGGATGTCCCCGGCGAAATCGGCGTATTCCAGCGGATGGTCCTCGGTGTGCACGGCCAGCCGCACCACGCCGGTCTCCGTCGGCAACCCCTTCGGCACCGCCCAGGACACCAACACGCCGTCCCGCTCGAACCGCACGTCGTAGTGCAGCCGCCGGGCATGATGCTCCTGCACCACAAAGACATCGTCGTCGCCGCGCGGCAGCGGCCCCTCCGCCGGCACCGGCTCCGGTGTGCGCGCGGGGTCGCGGCGGCGCCGATACTCGGTCAGGTCAGGCATCACACCATGGGACTCCCCCATACCCGCCCGTGCAAATCGCGAGAGCCGCCGACTCGTGCGAGCGTGGGGACATGGTTGGTTTCGGCTACACCCTGATGACCGAACAGGCCGGCCCGAAGGATCTGGTGCGCCACGCGCGGGCCGCCGAGCGCGCCGGCTTCGACTTCGAGGTGATCAGCGACCACTACTTCCCCTGGCTGGCAAGCCAAGGCCACGCGCCCTACGCGTGGAGCGTGCTCGGCGCGGTGACCCAGGTGACCGAGCGGGCGGAGCTGATGACCTACGTCACCTGCCCGATCATGCGTTATCACCCGGCAGTGGTGGCGCAGAAGGCGGCGACCGTCGGCGTGCTGTCGGACGGCCGGTTCACCCTCGGCCTGGGCGCCGGGGAGAACCTGAACGAGCACGTGATCGGCCAGGGCTGGCCGCCGGTGAACGTCCGGCACGAGATGCTCGCCGAGGCGCTCTCGATCATCGAGGAGCTGTTCGACGGCGGCTACGTCAACTACGCGGGCAGGCATTTCCGCGTCGACTCGGCCAAGGTCTGGGATCTCCCCGACCGCCGAGTCCCGATCGCGGTCGCGGTGTCCGGCCCGCAGTCGGTCGCGATGGCCGCGCCGCGCGCGGACGCGATGATCGCCGTCGAGCCGAGCGCCGAGCTGTGCCGACAGTGGGAGCACTTCTCGACCGACCGCGGCGAGCGGAAGATCGGCCAACTGCCGATCTGCTGGGACACCGACCGTGACGCGGCGGTGCGCCGGGCGCACGACCAGTTCCGCTGGTTCGGCGGCGGCTGGAAGGTCAACGCCGAGTTGCCGGGCCCGACCGCGTTCGCCGCCGCGAACAGGTTCGTCACCGAGCGGGACGTCGCGAACGGCATCCCGTGTGGACCGGACGTGGCGGCGATCGTGTCGGCGACCTCGGCGTACTGGAAGGCCGGCTTCACCGACATCGCGCTGGTGCAGATCGGCAGCGAGCAGCAGGACCGGTTCCTGTCGTTCGCGGCCGCCGAACTGCTGCCGGCGCTGCGCGAAGCTGCCAACTGACTGGGTGAACCACGATGGGTTGCCGGCGGGCGCCTCGCCGACAACCGATCTGACAACCGACCTGACGACCGGTCTGTCAGGTCAGCAGCATCCAGCGCAGCATTCGACGCCATCCGCACAGCAGCCGTCGCAACAGTCGCAGGACCGGAGCGGGATTCGGATCACGGTGATCACCTCCCCTCGTCGGCGCAGGGTGGCGGACACCAGTCGCCGGGGCTGATGTCCGGGCATTCGCCGGGCAGCGCGCCCACCATCTTCACCAGGT
>DASZLR010000130.1:0-13350 GCA_035552275.1 Pseudonocardiaceae bacterium
GATCGGCCGGCTCGCTGGTGTGATGTTCACCATGTCGAGCACTGGGCCGACGGTGGCCCCACCGAGCTGGGAAATCTCACCCTCCTCTGTAGACTCCACCACACGCTGGTGCACCACTCACCCTGGCGGATCGACATGGACAACGGCATCCCCACCTTCATCCCCCCGACCTACATCGACCGCCAACAACGACCCCGAACCAACCTCATCCACCGACGCAACTGAACCCCGCCCGAAAAGGTCGACACTGAGCCACACCTGGGCGAGTTCGTCCTCGCCTGCGTGGCGTTGTAGTGGTCGGACACGAACCACGGCCGGTTCTCGTAGAAGATCCGATACCAGCCGGCCACGTCGATTGCCTCGGCCGTGGCCCGTCCTGCCAGCCCTGGGCGCCGGCGTTCCGGTCACCAGCGCGCTGTAGGTGTCGCGCTCAGCGGACGAGCGGGACACTGGTTGACGTCAGATGCCCAGGCCGGGTCGCATACTGGTGGCCTGCGCGGCGTTGCCGAGCAGCGGGGTCACCCCGAGCATCTCCTCGGTCGTCCGGAGCAGCGAGTACGGCGTGTAAAGATCGCTGGCCTTCCGGCCGGGCGAGACGAACCGGCTCACCACGATGGTCGCGACGTGGCAGCTGGGATCGGTGCTGTTGACGCAGTCCTCGCCGTAGGTGTCGCCCTCGCCTTCGTCGAAGGTGAGGAAGATCGCGGTGGTGCCCTTCAGATACGCGGTGCTGGACGTGATGATCGGCAGCCAGGTGGCCAGCCAGGTGTTGCCGGACATCATGCCGCAGTTGTGCGTGTCGTCACACAGATTCGGCGCGATGAAGCTGAAGTTCGGCAGTTTGTTGCTGCGCAGGTCGTCCGCCAGCGGACCGTGCGTGGTGCTGCCCATCGGCACGTCGTACTTGGCGCACGCCGCCGTGAGATCACCGAAATAGACGGCCGGGTTGTGCCGCACCGCGTAGTTTCCGTGATCGTTCCGCACGCAGTATCCCGGCATTCCCTCCAAATAGGACTTCCAGGTCTGGTGGGAATTGTCGAGCACGGTGAAAATGCTCGGCCCGGTCTGCGGGCAGTTGGTCGGCGTGCAGTCGAACGTGTCGCCCTGCCGCCTACCGGCGGTCGCCGACAGATAGTTCGGCAGCGACGGGTGGCTGATCGGGCGGTAGTCGGTGGTCAGACCGCAGGCACTGGCCACCTGGTTGAAGTACGGCGCGGTGCTGCTATTGCCGACGACGTGCGAATAGTCCCGGTTCTCGAACCAGATCCAGATGACGTGCTGGTACGTCGCCGGAACGTCGGCGTTCGTGCCGCATTTTGGCACCGTACCGGTGGTCGACAGGTGTGACGACGTGGCCGGACTCGCCGCCGAGGCGCCGGAACAGGCGCTGGCGAGCAGGAGGACCAACACAAGTGGAAGCCACGCCCATCGACCGGTACGGCGACGGGTACCGCGACGGGTACGGCGCTGCATAGCCAACAAAGACCCCTTCGTTTCAGGCGATCGTGACGATCCGCACGGCCAGTGACGCGACCACGCCGACCACCAGTGCCAGGGACGCGACCTGCAACCACCGCCGGACCAGCACCTCACTCGGCCGCGCCTCCCGCCACGCCTCTGCGGCGACCAACACGACGACGGCCACCGCGGCGAGAATCAGTCCGATCATGATCGCGCCTCCCGCCGGCGAATACCTTGCGGGTCAAAGACAAGAGCCAGCAGCACCAGCACCGCCAGCAGCATCACCCCGGCGGCCGGATGCCATGCGTGGGCGTACAGCATGACGGTCGCCACGACGGTGGAGATCGCCAGGCTGGTGGCCATCGCCAGGGATATCGCCAGCGGCAGCATCATCGCCGCCGCCGGCGGATCGCCGGCGTCCGGTCCGTGGTAGCCGAACCGGGGCCAGCGCAGCAACAGCAGCGTCGCGGTTCCCGGCCCCAGCAGCAGAAAGACGCCGATCACCAGCAGCCGCAACCAGCCCGGACCGGACAGCGACAACGGGAGCGCGGCGACGGCCAGCACCGCGAGCGCGAGTACCACGTGATCACGCCGGATGGCCAGTCGGCCGATCGATCTGGTGGCCGATCTAGTTGCCGGTGACATGGCGAACCCCCTTGACTTTGCTCGTGGCCGGGGTTTTGGCCGGCGTCTTGGTCGGCACCGTGGGTTTTGCGGCCGGCGTCTTGGTGGCCGGCAGGTCCTGGACCTCGAACAGCGTGCCGCCGGCATTGCGCGCCACGACTGTCCAACCCGGACTGTTCCGGCAGCCGGCCACGAACGCGGCCACATCGCCGGCCGGTCCGATGCCGAGCAGGTCGGCCGCCTCCACCTGGCTCTGGGTCACCAGCAGCCAGACCGTGTTGTGATGCGCGAACGTGTCCACATGCGCGCAGGTCAGCGGCGTGGCGTCCGGCCGGGCCTTGGCGTCCAGCAGCGCGACGTACTTGTAGTCGGCGTAGTGCTCGTACTGCCAGGCGGTGTTGTGCACCGCCTCGATGACGACCGAACCGGTGGGCGCGACCTGGTACAGCTGCTGCGTCAGCGCGATCTCCGGCTGGCTGAAGTTCTCCATCGCGTCGTTGCCGTACCGGGACACCACCGTGGTGCCGCCGAGCACCAGCCCGATCGCCAACAGCGTGACCGTGGTGACCCAACTCGGCCGCCCGGACCGCCCCCGGAAGATCGCCATCGCGATCAGGCAGGCGGTGAACGGCAGGCCGAACAGGTAGCAGCGCAACAACATCTCGCCGCCGTACGGCTGGGCGGCGAGCAGCACCAGCGGAGTCGCGAAGCCGACGGCGGCCGCCAGCCACGGCTTGCGGCGGATCCAGCAGAACACCGCGCCGCCGACGGCCAGCGCCCACACCGTGACGGCTTCCATGATCCGGGCCGACACCACGAGTTGGTGCGTCTGGCTGCCGTTGACCCGGTTGCCCACGCTGGCCGACGTCGTGTCGGCGAGATTTCCCAGGCCCGACAACAGATGCCCGAGGTGCCCGCTCAGGTACGGGGTGGCCACCAGCACCAGCCACCCGATCGGCGCCAGCACGGCGACCACCGGCAGCCAGCGCAACCGGCTGCGGCCCACCATCGCCAGCGCCAGCAGCAGCAGGATGGCGGCGAACGGGGTCAGCTGGTGCCCGGCGGTCATCGCGATCAGCACCAGCGCGCAGATGACGAGCAGGCCGATCCGTTGCCACGGCTGCGGTTGCCCGAGGAACGGCCGGTCCGCCGCGCCGTGCCGGTTGGCGAAGCGCACCCACCGGGTCAGCGCCCGTCCGCGCGGCGCGAACGCCCAGCCGCCGAACGCGGCGAGCACCACGGCTACCAGGCTGACCAGCAGGATGAACCCGTACGCCTGCGGGGCCAGGTAGTCCTGCCCGATCCAGTCGGTGAGGTAGAACAGCCACACCCCGGTCCACGCGTGCCGCCGGTCCGAGGTGATCCGGCTGGCCAGCGCGAGCAGCGGCGCGAGCAACAGCAGGTTCACGCCGAGCGGCGCCCAGGTGGCGATGCCGATCATGTTGTGCGTCCCGGTCGCGCGGGACAGCATCGACATCAGCCCGAAGAAACCCGGCCAGTTGAAGTAGGCGTCCAGCTTCGGATTGAGCTGGCCGGTGCTGGAGATGTAGTCGATGATGCCGAGGTGCCGGTAGCTGGCTTCCAGTCTCGGCAACTGGTGCACGATCGGGTCGGCGCCGTGCAGGATGACGATCAGCACCACGATCTGCCAGAGCGCCAACGGTCCGGCCAGCCGGGGCAGCCGCATCACCAGCGCGAAGCCGGCGATGGCCAGCGCGAGCGCGACGAAGTAGGTGATCGGCAGCGCGCCGAACAGCCCGGCGTCGCCGATGCCGGCCACGTCGACGCGGGTCAGCGACCACACGCCCAGGCCGAGTGCCAGCGCGCCCAGTGCCGCGAGGGCGGCGGGCGGTGGCACAATCGGCCGCCGCCACCAGCCGAGGGCCGGCCGCGGCATGGTCTCCAGGAGATCGCCGCTGTGCTCGATCTCGTGCACGTCCTGTTGGGTCATCGCACTGTCTTCGCTGAAACCAGGGCCCGCAGCCGGAACCCGCCGAGCAGACCGGCCGTGGCCTGCCCGGCCAGCCACAGCCAGGACAGTCCGCCCAGATTGTGCTGCCCGGCGATCAGCGCCGCCGGGGCGACCGCGATCACCGCCGCCAGCAGGGCGACCGCGCTGGCCTCGCCGAGCCGCCCGTACGCCCGGCACACGCCGTAGTAGACCTGGCTGACGCAGGCGAACAGCAGCGCGCCGGCGAGCACCGGCAGCAGCGATCCGGCGGACGCGTAGCCGCGGCCCAGCACGTGCAGCAGGGCCGGACCGATGACCACCAGCAGCGCGCCGGCGAGCACGGTGAGCACCAGGCTCAGCCGCAGCGCCCGCCAGGCCAGCGCCCTCGGCGCGGCGGTCGGATCGGCGGACAGCTTGGCCTGCAACGAGTATCCGGCCGACTGCGGTACAAAGTAGACGGCTGCGGTGAGCATCCACACCATGTACCAGGCGGCCGCCGCGGCCGGCGACAGTCGGGACGCGACCACCAGCGGCAGCAGGTAGCCCGGCGCCCGGTCGGCCAGCACCAGCAGGTGGTTGGGCAAACCGGTGCGCAGCAGCCGGACCGCCTCGCCCGGCCGGGTGCCGCGCCGCCAGTCCGGGCGCGGGCCATGCCGGCGCAGCTGCCCGAGCCCGAGCAGCACGCTCGCCGCCGCCCCGGCGAAGATCGCCACGACCACCGCGAGCATGGTCGCCGAACCGGTGACCAGCCAGGCCGCGAGCACGCCGAGTTGCACGACGCCCTGCAGGAAGCTGCGGGTCAGCGCCCGGTCGGTGCGGGATCGGGCGATGGCGACGTGGTCGAGCTGGTACGCGAGGGTGGCGCACAGCGCGGCGACCACGAACGCCACGATCACCGGCCCCTGCCACGCCCGGGCCAGCCCGTCGCCCAGCGCGTGCGTGACCAGCACCATTCCGCCGGCCACCACCAGTGCGGACAGGGTGACGGTGAGCAGGCCGGTGGCCACCAGCCGCTTTCCGCCGTCGGCCTGCCGGGGCAGCAGTGTCACGGTGGCCGGGCCGACGCCGAGCAGCGCCAACTGGACGGCCAGCATCACCGCCGACGCGACCACCGAGCCGAGCCCCACTTCGGTGGGTGACAGCCGCAGCGCCGCCAGCGCCCAGAACGCGAAGCCGACCATCATCGGCACCACCCGGGCGGCGGCCAACGCGGTCGCGTTGCCGCCCAACGAAAGCCCGCCCTTGCCGGGGTTGAGCAGCTCGCGGATCATCGACCGGTAGTTGTAGGTGACGAAGCCCAGCCAGTACGGCAGGAAGCGCGGCGCGGTCAGCGCGGCCAGGCCGAATCCGCGCAGCGCGGCCAGCAGCGGCAGCGCCAGCACCCAGCCGGCCCGACGCGGATGCTTGCGGGCGGTCCGGGCCAGCCCGGCGCCGTCGGCGACCCACTGGTCCTTCGCGGCGTCGAAGCTGTCGTCGAACCGGTGCCGCACGATGCTCGTGCTGGACACCCCGATCTTGTGCCCGGCGGCGCGCAGCCGGACCCGCAGGTCGATGTCCTCGCCGGAGACGAACTGCTCGTCGAAGCCGAAGTCGAGCAGCATCGGCCGGCGCACCAGCGTGGCGCACACGCCGAACCAGTACCGCACCCGGCCGTGGTTGGTGTGCCAGGCCAGCGCCTTGCCCCAGTAGCCGTCGCCGTCGGCCTCGTTCACCAGGCCGAACTGGAGCCCGTCGTACTCGCCGTGGTCGAACTCGCGCAGCAGGTTGGCCAGCGATCCGTCCGGCAGCAGCACATCCGAGTCGATCAGCGCCACCACCTCGCAGGTCGCCTCCTGCAGGCCGCGGGTCCGGGCGATGGGCAGCCCGCGCCCGTCGTCGGAGATCACCCGCGCGCCGGCGGCCAGCGCGATCTCCACGGTGCGGTCGGTGGAGCGGCCGTCGACCACGATCACCTCGCGCGGGCGCTGGGCGAGCACCGATTCCAGGCAGCTGGGCAGCCATCTTTCGGCGTTGCGGGCCGGGATGACCACCGACACCGCCAACGTCTCCGCCAGCGGGGGCGCGGTCTCAACCATTGACCACGCTCCGCACCGTCGCGGTGACGAAGTCGCTGGCCCGGTCGGCGCTCCAGCTGACCGGCAGTTTCAGGACGTGGCACGGGATGTCGCGCAGCGCGCCGAGGACCACAGTGGACTTCTCGGCGAAGTACTCCTCCAGCGGCACCAGGCCGGTCGCGCCCAGCGCCTCGATCAGCCGGCGGGACACGGTGGGCAGCTCGGTGTGGAAGTTGCCGACGATCCGGCCGGTCATCCACTCCGGACTCCGCGGCTCGAAGCTGGCGTCCTGGCCGTCGAACCGTTCCAGGAAGATCGCCACCTGGGTGGGCGCCTGGTCGGCGATCTTGTCCGCGCCGAACACCTCGGTCGGGTGCACCATCCGGTGCTCGGGCGACCACCGGCGGGTGAACGCGGCCACCCGCGGATAGCGGACGATCACCGGGTGCACGGCGGTGGCCAACTGCTCCAGCGGCTTGGTGAACCTCGACGGCGCGAGCGGCTTGCGGGTGCCCTCGAACAGCCGCGGGTAGATCGCCCGGTGGTGCGGCTTGATGAACATCGGCTTGGCGTAGCCGAGCAACATGCCGTCGCCGCGCAGGAAAGCCCAGTCGTCGGCCATGAAGCCGACGCCGTCGATGGCCAGCAGCTTGGCGACCGTGCTGGTCTTGCCGACGCCGCCCCACGCCGGCATCAGCACGCCGGCGCCCCGGTAGTTAACCATCGCGGCGTGCACCATGGCCGTGTCCTGCTGCACGCACAGCCGGTCCAGCAGCGGGATCACGGCGGTCAGCAGCTCACCGCTGCCGGCGATGGTGAAACCCTCGGCGGTCTTGCTGACCGTCACCCGATCGCGTGGCACCGACACGGTGTCGGCGGTGTACCGGTAGGCGTGCTCGGCGTGCGACGGGGTGGCCAATTCGGATGAGGCTCCGGTCACCCGGATGCGCACCTCCGCCTTCGACTCGGCGATGAACGGCGCGAGCATGTCGAGCAACTGCGCTTCGCCGGGCGTGCCCGGATCGACGTCGATACCGACCAGACCGTGGATGTCGAACGTCTGATGCGTCTGGCGTCCGGTCGAAGTGGCCAAAGTGGACTGCGGCGCGGTAGCAAGGGTCGGCATTGTCTTCACTGCACTTCCTTCACAATCAGGTCGTCGACGTAGTTGTCTTCCATCTGCTGGTAGTGCTCCGCGCCGAGCAGCACCGAGGAAATACTGGTGGCGAACGTGTTCACCAGCTTGCTCGAATAAAGTTCCTTCTCGTCGAACCAGACCTCGACGGTGGTGGACGAGCCGTTGGGGATCACGTGCATTTGCACGTGGTGCCAGTTGTTCAGCGGGATCGCCCACGTGGTGAGCCGGGTGTAGGTGAACGTGCCGGCGGGGGAGCGCACCCGCAGCCACAGCTGGCCGTTGCTGTTGTAGCGGTACACGTCGATGGCGCGGGTCGAGCCGGCGAAGAACCGGAAGTACGGCACGTCGTTGCCGGTGACGCCGGCGGTGGTGATGTTGAACCAGCCGTCGGCGTAGACCTGCGTCCCGCTCGGCAGCCCGACCGCCATGTCGGCCAGCGACGTGCTGTCGGTCGTCGCGTGGATGTGCACGGCGCAGTAGCCGGTGCGCGCCTGGTCGTCGGACACCGCCACGGTGCCGGTGCCGGACTGATGGATCACATAGCCGGACAGCACGCCCGATTCGAAGTTGTCGGCCTTGACCACGGTGCCGGGGAAGGCGTCGGTGGGCGTCGTCGTGAGCGGGTTGCAGAGCAGCCCGTTCAGCAGCGTGTTCGGGGAGACCGTCGCTGGCGCGACCGAGGCGGTCGAACTCGTCGTGCTGGTGGTCGTGCCGGCCGCCGCGTTGGTGGCGGCGAGCACGCCCACCAGCAGCGGTCCGCACATCACCGCCGCGACTCTGACCGATCCCTTGGTGTTCATGACGTGCTGCTCCTCGCTTGGCCCGCGGTCGGCGGGATCATCAGTGGGCCTTCACGATCAGGTCGTCGACGTAGTTGTCTTCCATCTGCTTGAGGTGCTCGGAGCCGAGCATCACCGAAGACAGGCTGGTCGCGGAGGTGTTGACCTGGTTGGTGGACAGCAGTTGTGTGCCGTCGAACCACACCTCGACGGTGCTGGACGAGCCGTTGGCGATGACGTGCGTCTGCACGTGGTGCCACGCGTTGAGCGGGATCGCGGTCAACGTCAGCCGGGTGTAGGCGAATGTGCCGTCCGGCGACAGCACGCGCAGCCACAGCTGGCCGTTGTCGTTGTAGCGGTACACGTCCATGACGCGGGTCGAGCCGGCGAAGAACCGGAAGTACGGCACGTCGTTGCCGGCGACGCCGGCGGCGGTGATGTTGAACCACCCGTCCGTGTAGACCTCGTTCCCGCTCGGGAGGTTGACCGACATGTTCGCCAGCGACGTGCTGTCGGTCGTCGCGTGGATGTGGACGGAGCAGGAGCCGGTGTGCGCCTGGCTGCTGGAAATCGCCACGGAGCCGGTGCCGGCGGTGTTGAGGGTGTAGCCCGACAGGCCCGACTCGAAGTTGTCGGCCTTGACCACGGTGCCGGGGAAGCTGTCGGTGGGCTGCGGCGTGAAGAGCGGATTGCACAGCCCGAACAGCGACTGGTGCACGGGCGACGCCGCCAGCGGAGCGACCGCAGCGGCCAGCGAACTCGGCGTGCTGGTGGTCGCCGGTGTGGCAGCGGCGTTGGTGGCGGCGAACGCACCGATCAGCAGCGGTCCGCACATCACCGCCGCCAGTCTGACTGGTCCCTTGATACTCATGGCGTGGTGCTCCCTGCTTGCTGGGCGGCGATGGCCAGCGGCCCGTCGTCACGGCGATTATTGTTGAGCGCCAACCGAATCCGGCGTCGTCCATAGTGGGCGGCGGTGACGGTGAGAACGGTGACGATCATGGCGGCCCGGCGCAGGCCGGCGGTGTCGCGGGCGCGCGCCGACTCGGCGACGCCGCGGACGACGGCCCTGGGCAGCGTCGAGGCGACGTAGCGCCGCTCGGTGTGCAGGGCCGCGCCGGCGCCGGCCTGCGCGGACACGTCCGCTTTGGACACGCCCTCGGCCTTGGCGCGGGCGATCACATAACGGCGGGTGACCCGGTCCGCCGACACGTGGTGGTCGACCGCCGCGGCCGGCTCGTACATGATCCGGCTGTTCGGCAGGATCGCCGTCGCCCGGATGCACAGCTCGGTCTCCTCGCAGCCCAGCGGCTGGGTCGCGGTCCGTCCCATGCCGACCCGAAAACCGCCGACCTCATCGAAAACCCTGCGGTGGAAGGACATGTTGGCGCCGATCATGTTGCGTACCGGCGCGGCGGTGGTCGGCATACCCCGATAGGTGCAGCCGACGACCCAGTCCAGTTCGGGCGCCAGCCGGGCCGGGCGCTGCCGCGGCCAGACCGCGTCGATGCGCCCGCCGACGCCGATCACCCGCGGATCGGCGTACGGGTCGAGCAGCAGTGCCAGCCAATCCGGCGCGGCGGCCGCGTCGTCATCGAGGAACGCGATGACCTCGCCGGTGGCCCCGGCGACGCCGGAATTGCGTGCGCCGGACAGTCCGGCCGGGCCGGAATTGGGCACCAGGGTGACGCCGGAGAACCGTTCGTCCGCCGCCGCCCGGCGGAAAAGGAAGTCGTTGTGGTCGATCACGACGATGATCTGGTCGGCTGGGACGGTTTGGTTCCGGACCGATCGCACGGCACCGCACAACAGTTCCCATCGGTTCTCTGTATAGGCACAGATCACCACCGACACCAAAGGTGTCGTGTGCATTTCAGGATTCACCTCACTGTGTTTCGCCCTGGGCGTATTGCTCGGCTTCGCCCTGGGCGTACTGCTGGAGAAATGCGATGGCCTCGTGTGCCGCCGACGCCGAATCGACGTGTATTGAGTGGCGGAGATGGGCGGCGTTGAGCTCGATCACCACCCGACCCTGGCGGGCCTTTTTCCGGCTTTGCGACCCGCGATACTCGCGCACGATGGTGCGCAGGATCCGAACGCCGTCCCGAATAGCGTGCAGATTGCTTTCGCCGAAAATTCGGGTCCGCTCGACGCTGGGCACCTCGGCGATGCGCAGCCCGCCGCTGGCCGCCCTGGCGTGCAGCAGCACCTCGATCTCGAAACCGTCACCCCAGCGGCGGCCGACCTCGTCGGGCTGAGCTGGGGTGATGTCCAGGTCGAAGGCCTTCACATGGTGGCGCCACAGGGAGTTGTAGCCATAGCAGGAGTCGGTGAAGTCGGTCCGGAACAGCGCGTTCATGACCCTGGTCAGGCTGGCGTTGCCGAATCGCCGCCACGAGGTGAGATCGTCGCTGCCGCCGCCGGGCAGCACCCGCGATCCCTTCACATAGTCGGCGCCACCGACCAGCGATTCAACAAAGAGCGGAATTTCCGCCGGGTCGGTCGAGCCGTCGGCGTCCAACAGCACGACGATATCGCCGGTGGCGGCCATCATTCCGCAGGCGAGCGCATTGCCCTTCCCAGTCCTGGACTGGCCGGCGATCACCACGTCGGGTCTCAGTTTTCTGGCCACTTCGACCGTGTCATCGGCTGAGCCGCCATCGACAATGATGACTTCCAGTGGACCCACCGGAAGTCGGGAAAATACGTGCGGCAGGTTGCGGGCTTCGTTCAGCGTCGGGATAACCACGCTTACCGACGGCGAGTTGACGATGTCGGGCTGTGCTTGTCGAACTGCTGAGATCCGTGGGCGGCGCTGATCCATGACAGCCTCCAAACGCCGAAGGGAGCGGGACGAGTTCTCCGACCGCTCCGTTGCGGCGAGGTGGACAGCTACTTGTCATCTCGGAGACATCCGACATTCCGTTACGCGCTACCGTGAAATCAACCGCCGTTTACCTGCGGTTCATCAATGTACTACGGCGGCAGGCGCGTTCATGCGCCGAGAGTGACGGTCGAGGGATGGCGGCTGGACGTCCACAGTAGGGTGAGCGTCCCGAGTTCCGCCCCCGGCTGTGAGGACGTGAAATGTCGGCAACCTGCCGATGCGGGCACCCGCGGTCGGCGCACGCGCACTACCGACGCGGCACCGACTGCGCCCTCTGTGACTGTCCTCGTTTCCGCTACGGGCTGTTGCCAACGCTCCGCGGCTGGCTGGCCCGCCGGGTGAACCCATAACATCGATGACGCCGATGAGTTTTGCGGAGCGGTGGGCCTGGTGGCGCGCGGCGACCGGGTCGAGGTGGCCGCCGTCGGGTCCGCCGACCTCGCGAGCACCACGTGGGCAGCTATCTCGGCGGCGGAAAGATGACGTCGGATCACTGGCGCGGCGCCCAAGCTCCGATGAGGTCGTCGGGGCCATAGGCGGCGTGCAGGCCGCGGCAGGCGATTCCGTTGCGGGACACCGCGACCGTGGGAATCGGCTCGGTGGTGAGGGCAGCTCGGTGCCGGTGCAGATCGGCGAGGTCGTGTTCGTCAAACGATGATCGTTCGAGCCATTTGATCGACCCGACGAACAGCAGTTGACCGGCGATGGGCGTGCGGTCGGCTCCAACGATGTCGATGTCGATCTCGTTGGTGCGGGTCCAGTAACCGCCGATAGCCGGGGCCGCGGGGAGATCGTCGTCCGGCAGATATCGGGTAAGCGATTCGCGGACAAGGGGTTCCACCGCGCGGCCTCGCCAGATCGTCCAGCCCCGCCGGATCCGGTCAAGCGTGAGATCACCTCGGGCGCGCTCGATCTCGGCCATGGCGGGGCCAAGAAACCGCAGCCAGAAACGCAGGTAGGGATCGGTGATCCGGTAGCGACGGTCCCTGGAAGGACGGGTGGACAGGGGGACGTCCGCGGCGACGATGCGCTTGGCGGTCAGCGTGGTCAGCGAGCGTTGCAGGGTGGTGGCGGCGAAGCCGCCGGCGGCTTTGGCGATGTTGGTGAAGGTGCGTTCGCCCGCGCCGATGGCGGTCAGCACGGCCCGCGCCTGAGTGTGTTCGGGAAACTCGGCGGCCAGCGATCGCTCCGCGGAGACCAGCAGCGGCGATGTGGGGTTGCTCAGTGACCGGTCGAGGAAATCCCACAGGTCCTCGCCGGGCCGCCAGTCCGTGCAGATCAGCGGCAGCCCGCCGGTGACGAGTGCGGCGTCGAAGGCGTTCGCCGGGTCCAGGCCCAACATGGTGGCCAGGTCGAGCGGGTTGAGCGGGCCGATCACCATCTCGCGACCGCGCTGGTGAAACGGCCGCCGATAGTCGTTGAGGGCTTCCATCATCGACAGGTCCGAGCCGATCAGGATGAGCAGCACCGGTTTGCGCGACAGGTAGCGGTCCCACGATCGTTGCAACACGCCCTCGAAGGCGTGCCCCTCGTCCATGAGATAGGGCAACTCGTCGATGACGACGATGCTCGGCGTGTCGTCGGGAAGTGCGGCTGCCAGCAAGCGCAGCGCGCTGCCCCAGTCGGCGGGTTGGCCGGCGGCGAGTAGGTCCCGCGCGGGGAGGGACGACTCCTGGGCGTCCTGCCGAAACCGGCCCAGTTCGGCCTCCGGAGCTGTGCCGGTCGCCGTGAAGAAGAGGTACGGCGCGTCCGAACGGTGCACGAATGTCTCGATCAGGCGGGATTTGCCCACCCGCCGTCGCCCGCGAACGAGCAGACAGCGGCCTGGCCGGCCATCACCGACCGCAGCGCCTACCTGGGCGAGTTCTTCTTCCAGGACGCGAAGTTCTCGGTCCCGGCCAACGAAGCGAGCCATCATGACAACTTACATCCGTTGATGTTACGTCCGTCAATGTTACTAACATTGACGGTCGTAACATGTGTCGCCGACTGCTGACCGCCGGCGATGAGTTCGGGCCGCGTCGTCAGTCTGTCCTCCTGACGACCGAACACCCCGACGACCGAACACCGCGGAAGGTGAAGCGATGGAGCTGGCGGCCAACCTGCACGACGTTCTGGAGAGCCATGTCACCGTCGGGGCGGTGGCGGGCGCCGTGGGCCTGGTGGCCCGCGGCGCCCGGATCGAAGTGGCGGCCGTTGGCTCCGCCGACCTGGACAGCGGCGCCCCGATGGCTCGGGACTCGATCTTCCGGATCGCCTCGATCACCAAACCGATCACCGCCGCCGCCGTGCTGATGTTGCTGGACGAGGGCCGGATCGCGCTGGATGATCCGATCGGCACATGGCTGCCGGAGCTGGCCGCGCCGAATGTGGTCCGCACGCCGGACAGTCCGATTGACGACACCGTCCCGCTGGCGAGGCCGATCACGGTTTTCGACCTGCTCAGCTCGACCGCC
>DASZLR010000131.1:0-16630 GCA_035552275.1 Pseudonocardiaceae bacterium
GGTGTCGTCGGCGGCTGGATCTATGTCGGCAGCCCCATCGGCACCGTCGGCGACGGTCAGCCCGGCGGGCTCGGTCTCCTGCTTCTCGGACGAGGTGGCCACGCGCGGATGGTACGGGTAGCCATGTCAGCCCGAGGTAGGACACCGCGTGCCAGTACCGGTTGGGTCAAGGATGCTCCGCACCCAGCAGTCGGCAGATTCAGGCGGTGGAAGCATCCGCTTCGAGTAGTTCGCTGAATACCTCGCTGGGTTTCTTCCAACCGTGGATTTTACGGGCTTCTCCAGCAACACCTTTCTTGTGCGCTAGCCGGTCGGTGGGCTACCGCTGCCTCCACCATGGCCGCGGCCGCCGCCGAAGCCGTTGCCAGTGGTGGGCGGGCAATAGCCGAACAGACATGTACCGCCGCCGGTCGTTGTTGGCTCGGTAGTGGTCGTGTCTGGCGTGGTGGTCGGCTGCTCCGTGGTGGTCTGGACCGTGGTCTGGTTGTCCTGCGTCGGCACCGCGGCGTTCGTCGTCGGCTGGCCGCTGTAATTGCCGCCGCCCGCAACGGCCTGGACAGGCGGGAACTGCGCGACCGGCTGATTGGCCAAATACGTGTTCATGAACGACTGCCAGATGTAGGCCGGTTCTTCACGACCATAGACGTCATAGCCCGACGCACTGTGGTGCGTGGTGTCGTCGGTGTGGGTCATCTTGCCCAGCGGATTCTTGTACAGCCCGTATACCGGGGCAGGCTCGTTGACATGGCCGAACCACACGGCCGTCACCACCTGCGGCGTGTAGCCGACCATCCAGGCGTCCGCGTTGTGACCGGTGCTGGCATTGCCTACCTTGAAGTCCTGCGTGCCCGTCTTAGCACCGTTCGGCCGGTTGTTGTCCAAGGCATTGTGCTGAGCGGCCACCTTCGTCAGCGACTGGGTGACGGTCCCGGCGATGTTCGCGTTGTTCTGCGGATTCTGCGGGTCAAATGCCGGCGTCGCCACAGTATTGAACTGATAGAGCAATCCGCCCGAATCGTCTGTGGCTTTGTCAACAAAATGCGCCGGAATCTTCATGCCGTTGTTTGCGAATGTGGCGTAGCCCTGCGCCTGGTCAATTGGCCGAACGGCGTACTGGCCGATGGAGATACCTGCTTCTGTTACCCCATTGCCAATCCCGGTTTTCGGATCATCCTGCTGCAGCGAATCAAAGGAGGTATAGTTAGGGTTCTTCAACGACGGCGTGATCTTCTTCGGGATTCCAGCGTCCCAGGCGGCCTGGCGAACCTTGCCGACGCCAGTGGTGTAGCCCATGTTGTAGAAAACAGTATTAACCGACTGGGTCATGGCGTCCCAGACAGTCATCTGAGGTGATCCTTCACCGTCCGAGTTGTGCACGAGCTGGCCATCAATAATCTGATTGTCGCTGCCGTTATACAACGTGTCCAGGCCAACCTGTTGCGCACCTTGTTGCGAGTTGTTCTGTAGCGCAGCCGCAAAAACGTAGGGTTTGAAGGAGGAACCGGCTTGTTCCGGTGTCATCGCCAGGTCATAGGAGGTCGTGCCGTCCCCGCCATAATATGCGATGATCTTTCCAGTCGACGGATCGACTGATACAAGTGCGGCACCCTCGGGGTTCTTGGGATCGTGAGTGAACTGGCCATCCGCCCCGAGGACCTGGTTAACGGAGTTTTCCGCCGCCAGTTGGGCGGCCGGGCTTATGGTCGTGTAGATGTTCGCACCCGACTTGGACAGCGTTTGCCGGCTGTAGCCGTCCTGCATCAGCTCGTTGAATACCTCGGTCACGATGTACGGCCGGTCCTTGGGCACTGATGCGTCGGCACCGTTGTCGGCGCTATCCGACTGCGGCGTGGGGAATGCGGCAGTGTCGTATTCGGACTGGGTGACCCAGTGGTTGGCCAGCATTCGGCCCATCACATAGGTGTACCGCCTCTGTTCGTACTTCTGGTCGTCCGCATACGACGGCAACTGGATCATGCCGGCCAGCAGCGACGCCTGCTCGTTGGTCACCTTGCTGAGGTCCTCGCCGTAGAACGCCTGCGCGGCGGCCTTGACCCCGTAGGCGCCGCGTCCGAAGTAGACGGTGTTCAGATAGGCGGTGAGGATGTCCTGCTTGCTGTACGAGTTGTTCATCTTGTACGCCTCGACCACCTCGGAGACCTTCCGAGTGATCGTGCGCTGGTCGTTTCCGGTGGCCTTCTTGACGTATTCCTGGCTGATGGTCGAGCCACCGCCCGTCCCGCCGGTGAGCTGGTTGTACGCGGTGCGGACGATGGCCTTCAGGTCGAACCCGGAGTTCGTCATGAAGGTTTCGTCTTCGGCCGCCATCGCGGCGTTCTTCATCGAGTCCGGAATCTGGTCCCAGGTGGCCAGCTGGTGACTGTTACTGCCGCCGGCGCTCGTGTACATCTTCGAGCCGTCGGCGTAGTACAGCGTCACCGGCTGGTTCAGCTGAGCGACCAGCGCGTTCGGGTTGGGCACGGTGACGAACTGGTACATCACGATGAACGCGATCACCGGGCCAAGAAAACCCAGCGCGATCAGCACATACAGCGTGCGCCGGACCCGGCGCCAGATCTTGCGCTTCCGCGCCTGTGGGTCGTCCGGACCGCGTCCGCCACCACCCCGACCACCACCAGTGGGCGGCGGCGGGACATAGCCGTCGTCGGGCAGGTCCGGCTCATCGGCGAAGTCGTAGGAACTGTCGCGGTGGGTGAGCAGTTGCGGCTCGCGTTCGTAGACCGGCTCGGGCGTCACCGGCGGCAGGTGGGTGGTGGCCTGATCCGCGACGCCGACCGTCCTCGTCCGAGCGTTCATCGGACTGCCCTGTCCGGCGGCCGGACCCGGCCGGCCAGCACCACCGGGCGGCATCTGCCGGCCGGGCCGCAGCGGCGGACGGCCGACAGCGCGAGTCGCGTCGGGGCCGGATGCGGGGCCGGGCGTGAACTGGGTGGGCTGGTTCGTCGGACCGGGCGTCATTCGGGTTCGTGGGTCGCCCTGCGAACGGGGATCACCCTGACGGGGACCGCCTTGCGGACGGGGATCGACCGGCTGACGGCCGTCACCTTGGGGCTCGCCGCGTGGCACGCGCTTGGCCACCCTGCGGGCCGGGCGACGAGCCGCCGGACGCCCGTCACCAGCACCGTTACCAGCGCCATTACCGTTGCCATTGGCAGCGCCGCCCAACCGGTCCATCGGCTGCGAATCGTCAAACGACGGTGTCCACGCTCCGGTCGCCTCGATCGGCGCCGGTCGGTTGGGACGGCCGCCGGATCGCGGATCGTCAGTATGGTCGTTCACGGATGGGCCTCCCAGACCGTCGCGCCCCCGGGGCGCGCCGTTCGGTGGTCGTCTGTCGCGCTGCTTGTCGTGTCTGTCGCATGGCTGGTCATCGGCTGGTCATAAGCTCGTCATAGGCACAGCGTCGGCCGTCGCCGGATCACTCCGACGCCGTCCTCCGCCGAGGGCGTGGCGCAGCACTATCGCCGCCGCCCCCTGTTCCCAGGACGTATGACCGCACCAGGTGGTTCCAACTACACGTACGGCAGACCTCGACAACGTAGACCCGGAACTCACCGAACATGGTGGCCATCCGGACCAGTTCCTCGGGCATGCGGGCCGAGCCGGACAGTTGCTTCAGCTCATCGCCATACACCCAGCTGACCAGGGTCAGCGGTTCCTTGCGGCACACCGGACAGCTCACGTCGGTCGGCCGGCCGTGGAACTTGGCAGCGCGCAACAGGTACGGGCTGGCGTCGCAGACCTCCGCCGTCCCGACCCGGCCCGAATAGACCTCCGCGAGCAGCGCTCGGCGCTGCAACGCGTAGTCCACCGCCTGCCGTTGGTTCCGCACCCAAACAGGGTACGTGCCGAGCCGGGCTCGCCGCTGCGCTGTTCGCGTCACCATTCGTCACAGTCGGCAGTGCCGCGAGCCAGCCGCAGGCCATCGGCCCGGCCGCCAACGGTGTTGATTGCCACAAGAACGCTGGGAGTTTCCAGCAAGATGTATCGGAGCGATATAGTGGCCTGATTGGTCGACGGGCGTAGGGGAGGTGTCTCATGATCGAGTTCGCGATACTCGGACTCCTGCATGAGGCGCCGATGCACGGCTACGAGTTGCGCAAGCGGCTCGCGGAAACGCTGGGCGCGTTCCGGGCCTTCTCCTACGGTTCGCTGTATCCGGCGCTGCGCCGACTGCAGCGAGCCGGGCTGATCGTCGAGGAGGCGTACGACCCGGCCAACGAGGATCGTCCAGCGCGGTCCTGGGGCCGGCGGGCGAAACGGGTCTACCGGATCACCGCCGAGGGCAAGGACAGGTTCGCCGAGTTGCTGGCCGACGGCGGCCCGCAGACCTGGGACGACGACGGGTTCGGCGTGCACATGGCGTTCTTCTCCCGGACGCCGGCCGAGGTCAGGATGCGCATTCTGGAAGGCAGGCGGCGGCGGGTCGAGGAGCGTCGCGAGGGGCTGCGGTCCGCGCTGGCCCGGGCCGGCGACCGGATCGACCGCTACACCCGCGAGCTGCACCGGATGGGCCTGGAGTCCAGCGACCGGGAAGTGCGTTGGCTCAACGAGTTGATCGCGCACGAGCAGGCCGAACAGCGCCCGCCGGACGAGTCGTCCGGCGGCGAGCGCCCACCAGCTTGACCAGCATCACCAGTAAAACGACGAGTGAGTAAGCAGAACAAGTCAGGAGGATCCGCATGGGCGAGCATCGCCGCGTTCGGGTGGCCATTGTCGGCGTCGGCAACTGCGCCGCGTCTCTGGTCCAAGGAGTGCACTTTTACCGGGACGCCGACCCGAACGAGCGGGTGCCCGGCCTGATGCACGTCCAGTTCGGCGAGTACCACGTTCGGGACATCGAGTTCGTGGCCGCGTTCGACGTGGACGCGAAGAAGGTGGGCCGCGATCTGTCCGAGGCGATTGTGGCCAGTGAGAACAACACCATCAAGATCTGCGATGTGCCGCCGCTGGGTGTGACGGTGGCGCGCGGGCACACCTACGACGGCCTCGGCGAGTACTACCAGGAGATCATCACCGAGTCGGACGAGAGCCCGGTGGACGTCGTGGCCGCGCTGCGGGCGGCGAAGGTGGATGTGCTGGTGTCCTACCTGCCGGTCGGTTCGGACGATGCGGACCGGTTCTACGCGCAGTGCGCCATCGACGCCGGAGTGGCGTTCGTCAACGCGCTGCCGGTGTTCATCGCCTCCGACCCGGAGTGGGCGGAGAAGTTCCGCGCCGCCGGCCTGCCGATCGTCGGCGACGACATCAAGTCCCAGGTCGGCGCCACCATCACGCACCGGGTGCTGGCGAAGCTGTTCGAGGACCGCGGGGTGGAGCTGTTGCGCACGTACCAGCTCAACTTCGGCGGCAACATGGACTTCATGAACATGTTGGAGCGCAAGCGGCTCCAGTCGAAGAAGATCTCCAAGACCCAGTCGGTGACCTCGCAGGTGCCGCACGAGATGGAGAAGGCTTCCGTCCACATCGGACCTTCGGACTACGTGCCCTGGCTGGATGACCGGAAGTGGGCGTACGTCCGGCTGGAGGGCCGCACCTTCGGCGATGTGCCGCTGAACCTGGAGTACAAGCTGGAGGTCTGGGACTCGCCCAACTCGGCCGGCGTGATCATCGACGCGGTGCGCGCCGCGAAGATCGCGCTCGACCGGGGCATCGCCGGGCCGCTGCTGTCGGCGTCCTCGTACTTCATGAAGTCGCCGCCCGAGCAGTACTCCGACTCGCAGGCCCGGGACGCGGTGGAGAAGTTCATCGCGGGCGAGTTGGACGACTGAGTCCTGGGCCACGGAGTTCGCCGAGTTTGTCCCGAGTTGTCCACAGGGGCGCCACATCTGGTGGCGCCCCTGTTGGCGTTCGGGCAGAGTCGATCAAGACAGCGGAGTTGATCAGGAAGGGAGTGGTGTTGATGGGCAAGTAAATCGGACGCGCGTGGCCGGGGAACAGCGGCTCGGGAAACCACGGGCCGGGAAACTACGCTGCCGGCATGAGCGATCGACCGCTGGCGCTGGTGACCGGCGCGACCCGAGGTATCGGCGCGGCGGTGGCGCACGCGCTGGCCGACACGCACGAGTTGCTGCTCGGTGGCCGGGACGAGGACACGTTGGCGCGGCTGGCACGTGCGCTGCCGGCGGCTCGGCCGTGGATCGCCGACTTGGCCGACGCCGAGTCGTTGGGCGCGCGGGTACCCGATGTGGACACGCTGGACGTGCTGGTGCACAGCGCCGGGGTGGGGACCATCGGCCCGCTGCCGGACACCTCGGTGCGGGTGTGGCGGGAAACGTTGAGCGTCAACGTGATCGCGGTGGCCGAACTGACCCGGCTGCTGCTGCCGGCGCTGCGGGCCGCCCGGGGACACGTCGTGCTGGTGAACTCCGGCCAGGGCATCCGGCCCAGCCCCGGCTGGGGCGCGTACGCGGCGAGCAAGTTCGCGCTGCGCGCGTACGCCGATGTGCTGCGTGCCGAGGAGGAGTCCAGCGGGGTGCGGGTCACCACCGTCTTTCCCGGCCGCACGGCGACCGACCTGCAGCGTCGGGTGCGCGCGGCCGAAGGCGGCCAGTACCGGCCGGCGGACTACCTGCGGCCGGAGTCGGTGGCCGATGCGGTGCGCTTCGCGGTGACGGCGCCCGCCGACGCGCAGGTGCCGGAGCTGGTGATCCGGCCCCGGCCACACAGTGACCCGCCAGGGTGATCACCCGCGCAGTCGGGCGGCGGCCACGCTGGCGGCCGCCTGCGCGGCCGCGCGATCGACCCGCACCGGCTCGCCGCCGTCGAGGACCTGTTCGCCGGCCACCCACACCGACCGAACCGTCCGTGATCCGGCCGCCCACACCAGGTTCGCGATCAGCTGATCGTCCGGCACGCTGACACCGCCGACAAAGGCTGGATCATCGGTGTCCACCTGCACCACGTCGGCCCACCGGCCGGGCTCCAGCGCGCCGATGTCGGTGCGGCCCAACGCTTCGGCGCCGCCACGGGTGGCCAGCAGCAGCGCCTGCGCGGTCGTCACCGCGGTGGCGTCGCCGGTGGACAGCCGGGCCAGCAGCGCGGACAGCCGGATCTCCTCCCACAGGTCCAGATCGTCGTTGCTGGCCGGGCCATCGGTGCCCAGCCCCACCGGCACTCCGGCCCGCCGCAGGTCGACCAGCCGGGCGATGCCGGAAGCGAGCTTCGCGTTCGACCCCGGGCAGTGCGCCACCCCGACCCCGTGTCCGGCGAACAGCTCAATGTCCGCAGTGGACAGATGCACCGCGTGCGCCGCGACCACCCGGCCGGACAACACGCCCAGTTCGGCCAGCATCGCCGGCACCGAGCCGTACCGCTCCCGCTGGGCCTCGTCCTCGTGCGCCGACTCGGCCACGTGGATCTGCACCAGCGCGCCGCGCTCACCCGCCGACACGGCGATCTCGGTCAGCGCCTCCGGCGGCAGCATGTAAGCCGAGTGCGCGCCGTAGCCCACCTCGACCCGGTCGCCCGGGCCGAACCGCAGGCCGTCGGCGTCGATCCACTTCTCGATATCCCGCATCGTGGTTCGCCAGTCCAGCCCCGGCAGGTCGATCAGCGGCGCGCCGATCAGCACCCGGGAGCCGGCCGCCAACGCCGCCCGCACCACCTGATCGCCGTGGAAGTACATCTCGGCGCTGGTGGTGACGCCGACCCGCAGCATCTCGACGCAGCCCAGCAGCATCCCGGCGTGTACGTCCGCCGGCCGCAGCCGCGCTTCGGCCGGCCAGATGACCTCGCGCAGCCAGCGCAGCAGCGGCAAATCGCCGCCGAGACCGCGGAGCAGCGTCATCGGGCTGTGCGCATGCGCGTTCACCAAGCCGGGCAACAGGATTCCGGCGCAGTCCCGGACCACGGCCGGCGGTTCCGGTGCGGTCGCCGCCGGACCGACGTGGCTGATCCGGCCGTCCGCGTCGATGTCGATCACCGCGTCCCGCAGCACCGAGCAGGTCGGGTCGCAGGGCAGCACCACAGGCGCGCGCAGCCGTAATGCCAGGGTTTTCGCGGTGCCGCCAAGGGTCATGGGCGGATTGTGCCAGCCACCAGGTCTGCCGCGGTCGGGGCGCTGGGCGCGCAGGACTCGACGTCGAGCACGGTGCCGGATTCGTTGCTGCCCAACCGAATATCGCAGGCAAGGGTGGCACCTACCGCCGGCACGGCGGCCGGTGCGGTGGCATCCGCCAGGGTGACGCTGGCCATGGTCAGCATGGTGCCGGCGGGGAGCGTGCGGGTGCCCATGCCCGAGTTCAGCTTGACCTCGGCGATGGTCGCCAGCGCCGCCGACGCGCCCGGATCGTTCTGCTGGATGCGGACGACCGCCGTCCCGGTGGCGATCGGGGACATGTCGGTCGATCCCAAGGCACGGTAGGCCGTCCGGCCGGCGACGATAACCACAGCCAGACAGCAGATCAGGATGAGACCGTTGCCGATCACGGCACGCACGACACCACTATGCGCCAGATCGCCCGGTCTTGCCGGCCAGCGATCACCCGCTGGGGTGGTACGCCGACATCCGGTACCCAAGTCGAACAGCCAAGTCGGACAGCCAAGTCGGACAGCCGAGTCGGGGGCGGGGTCAGGGCAGCCGCTCGAAGATCAGGTCCCGGCTGATCCGGCCCTCGTCGCGGGCCCGGTTCTCGAACTTGGTGACCGGGCGCCAGCCCGGCCGGGGCGCCCAGCCGCCTTCGGAGTCGGCGAACACGTTGCGCAGCGCCGGTTCGGCCGAGCACACGGCCATCATCTGCGCCGCGTAGTGCTCCCAGTCGGTGGCCAGGTGCAGGCGGCCGCCGACGGCCAGCCGGGAGGCCATCAGCGCGATGAACGGCGGCTGCACCAGCCGGCGCTTGCGGTGCCGTCTCTTCGGCCACGGGTCGGGAAAGAAGATCCGCGCCGCGGCGAGCTGGCCGGGCGCGATGTGTCGGGTGAGTACCGTCACCGCGTCGCCGCGCAGCAGCCGCAGGTTGCGCACGTCCAGGGCGTGGGCGCGCAGGATCAGTTGGGCCAGGCCCGGCGTGTACACCTCGACGGCCAGGTAGTTGACGTCCGGCTCGGCGGCGGCCAGCACGGAGGTGGTCTCGCCCATGCCGGAGCCGATCTCCATCAGCACCGGCGCGTCCCGGCCGAACCAGTCGGCCAGATCCAGCGGCCCGGACGGCAGGGTGTCGACATCGCGCCCGAGTTCGGACCAGTGGATGTCCCAGGCCCGCTGCTGGCCGACGGTCATCCGCTCGCCGCGGCGGACATAACTGACCACACCGCGGTGGTGCGCGGACGCCTCATCGGTGGGCTCGGTGGATGCCGGTGGTTCTGGCCTGGTCACGACTGTTGACCCTAATCAGGCCCACCGAAGCGGCGATCACGCAGGCTAGATGCGCTCGATCTCGTCCAGCCGGGCGCGCAGGTCGGCCGCGCCGGCGATCGGCACCGGCTCGGGCATGTCCGACTCGTACGCGGGCACCACGTCCAGCCAGCCGGCGTGCCGGTCGGTGAGCATGATCGTGGTCGGCATCCGCGGCTGGCCCAGCGCGTGCTCGGACGGCGTGTACTCCCAGAAGGCGTCCTCACCCGGGCCGGTCCACGGGACGAACGCCCAGCCGGGGCGATCGTCCAGCATCTCGGCGACCTGGTCCTCCACCGCGAATCCGCCCAACCGAGACTGCAGCTTGCCGGCGGCCAGGGCCCGCAGCCACCAGGGCGCCGGCGGCTCGGCGACCGCCTCGGAAACGGTGATGAACAGCTTCACCACCTGGCTTTCCGGCGCTCTGTGCACCCATGCCCGCCGGGTCTGCGCTGGCCGCCGTGCGGCGCCCACGGCGCCGGTCGGCTCTACCGCGCGACGCCACTCGAGATCGAGCATGGGTTCAACGCGAACGGGACGGAGGGGTTGTCCTGTCATCGGAATTGGGTTGGATCGACTCGACGGGAGCGAACGCAGGTCGATCGCGGAGTCCGGGTCGAGAACCGCCATCGTTCACCTCCATAAGGTAGGTGACGGGTCTTTTTAATTCGACTCTCAGCAGCCACTAAACGCCTGTGCGTGGTCGCTGTCAGCTTATTGTGCGACAACTCACCGTGAATACCGTCGACTCGTTAAATCGACGTTCCACAATTGTTTCCACAGCCGTCACACGAACACCGCTGTCACACGCACACCGCAGCCAAGCTGGGTCACAACCACCACGGCAGACGTCCGAGGTGACGACACTGGCAACCCCGTTCGGCAATCGGGCCGTCACCCTCCGGTTCGCGGATCACGCGCTCCGCCGGGATACGACGTCCTGATCACCGTGCCTGCCCAGCCTATCTGAGTTCGGTGGCGATCGCGAGGCCGTGAGATCGCGAGATCAGTCGGGAACAGCGCAATCGACCGGCCAGCGGCCACCGCCGACGATCACCTGGGCCGGCGGGAATCGCTGTCCCCGAACGTTCCTGAGCGAATCCGCTGAAACGTCGACGCACCCGATGGATCAGAACCGATTCCACCACGAGATTTCTCAATGCTGCCAACACAATTCAGCGGCAACGGAAGAGCTCGCGCGAACCGCGCGAGCCCTTCCGCCCCCGTTCGGCCGGTGGACCCCCCCCCCGACGGTCGTCCAGCCAGGCCGTCCCCCTGGCCTGGGGTGCTACGCGTCTCGCCGGTTGGCGACCACCAGCGAGGCCACCAGCAGCACCGCCGCGATGCCGGCGAAGTAGGCCAGCGACGGCCACGCGCCCAACGGCATCGGCGACACGGCCCGGTCGGCGGCCAACGGCGCCCCCGCGTTGAGGAAGTGATCCCCCACGGTGAACGGCATCCAGTTGTGGATCGTCCGGCCGACCTTGGGAATGATCTGCACCAGGTTCTCCACCAGCAGCGCGTACACCAGCAGGATCGCGATGGCGCCGGCCGACTGGCGGATCAGGATGCCCACCGCGACCGCGATCACCGCCGCGACCAGGTACACCAGCCCGATCCCGGCCACATTGCGCCAGGCCTGCGCGGTGTCCAGGTTCATCAGCGGGCCGGGCCGGATCGCTCGGGCGATGGCCCACGCCCCGAACGCACTGGCCTCGCCGACCACCCCGGCCACCAGCCCGACTACCGCAGTCTTGGCCAGCAGCACCGCTGTTCGGTTCGGCACCGCCTGGAAGGAGGTGCGGATGGTGCTGAAGCGATATTCGGTGGTGACCGCCAATGCCGCCATCACCATGATCACGACCATGCCGAACTGGTAGCCGGACTGGCTGTCGTTGACGGTCATCTGGAAGTCGTGACCGGGCACGGCGGAGATCATCGCCGCGAACCCGATGGTGAGCCCCAGCGCGAGCACGATGCACCACCACGGCGAGCGGGTGGTGAACAGCTTGATGCGTTCGACTGCCAGCAGTGTCATCTCGTTCACTTCCCGGTGGCGGTGAGGTCGTTAGGGGCGGCGAGGTCGTTGGTCGCGGCGACGGTCTCGATGGCCTGCGCGGCCGCGGTGTGGTACTCGACCGAATCGCCGGTCATCCGCATGAACGCCGTCTCCAGCGAGCCGGTCTGCGGGCTCAGCTCGTGCAGCACGACGCCGAGCGCGCCGGCCAGCTCACCGATCTGCTCGGTGGACGCGCCGCCGACGATCAGCGCGGCGTCATCGGCGTCATCGGCCCGAACAGTGAAGTTCTTGCCGGCCAACGCCTCACGCAACTTCGGCAGCTGCGGGCTGCGCACCTTCACGGTGTTCTCGGTGGCCTGCTGGATGAACTCCGCGGTCGTGCCCTGGGTGAGCAGCCTGCCCCGGCCGATCACCACCAGATCCTGCGCGGTCACCGCCATCTCGGACAGCAGGTGGCTGGACACGAACACCGTCCGGCCCTCGGCGGCCAGACCGTGCATGAAGTTCCTGATCCAGTGGATGCCCTCCGGGTCCAGCCCGTTGACCGGCTCGTCGAACAGCAGCACCTGCGGATCGCCGAGCAGCGCGCCGGCGATGCCCAGCCGCTGCGACATGCCCAGTGAGAAGCCACCGGCCCGCCGGTTCGCCACTTTGGACAGGCCGACCAGCTCCAGCACCTCGTCCACCCGCCGGTACGGAATGTTGTTCGACCGCGCCTGCCAGAGCAGATGGGCGCGGGCCGAGCGGTTCGGGTGCACCCACTTCGCGTCCAGCAGCGCGCCCACGGTGTGCAGCGGGCGGTGCAGCCGCCGGTACGGCTGGCCGTCGATGAGCACATGGCCGGCGTTCGGCTGGTCCAGGCCCAGGATCAGCCGCATGGTGGTGGACTTGCCGGCGCCGTTGGGCCCCAGAAACCCGGTGACCCGACCGGGTTGCACGGTGAACGACAGGTTGTTCACCGCGAGCGTGCGGCCATACCGTTTGGTGAGGCCCACAGCCTCGATCATGACAACTCCCTGGTTCGATTCTCGCCAGCCTGCCGGCACCCAACAGTCCGCCGGCACCTGGCGCTTCCCCTCCGAATACCCATAGCATGCCGCCGGACCGCCCGCCGCGCGTCAGCTTCTGGTCCGGAACTCGGTCCGCCGTTAGGTACAGCGTGGCTCATCCGATCGACCGATAACTCGGTGATCACCCTGATACCGCCCCTGATTCTGTCCCTGACCCGAACCACCGGTCGAGCACCAGCGCGGCGCCGTCCTCGTGCACCGACGCGGTGACCTCGTCGGCGACCGCGCGCACCGCCGCCGACGCCTGGCCCATCGCCACCCCGTGCGCGGCCCAGGCCAGCATCTCCAGATCGTTGGTGCCATCGCCGATGGCCAGCGTGTCGGCGGCCGAAACGCCGAGGTGGATCCGCAGTTCCTCCAGCGCCGAGCCCTTGGTCACCCCGGCCGGCGAGGCCACCATCCAGGCGTCCGGACCGAAGACGCTGTACTGGATGTCCGCCAGCTCGGCCACGGTCAGCGCGGCGGCGAGTTCGTCGACCGACCGGCCCGGCCAGTTCACCGTCAGCCGGGTGGTCGGGGTGGCGATCAACTCGGCCACATCGACCAGCCGGTTGTGCCCGGCGAACGCGAAGTCGTGGAAGGTCGCGGTGGCCCGGTTGCCGAGCCCGACCTCCTCGGCGGCGAACACCGCGCCGGGCAGCGACCGCTGTAACACGCCCACACAGCTGGCCAGCTCGAACACCTGCTGGCGCAGCACCGCGCCACTGCCGTCCAGCCAGACCGCGCCGTTGGAACAGATCGCCGGCCCGGGCCAGCCGCCGAGCGCCGCGACGAAACGGGCCACCGCCAGCATGGTGCGCCCGGAGCAGAGCACCACGTGCGCGCCGGCGACTCGGGCGGCGGACAGCGCGGCCCGCACCGCCGGCCGGATCGTCTCGACGCCGCTCTCGCCGGCTTCGGCGCACAGCGTGCCATCGATGTCCAGCGCGACCAGGCGGGGCAGCCAGCCGTGCGGCGGGGTCACGGACGGACGATATCCGAGATCGGCCGGCCCCCGCGCCCGGTTTCCCCCGTGGCACTATTCGCCAGGTGACGTCGGGGACCGAGCGGCCGGCAACGGCCGGGTCGACACAGTCGATCCACTCGGCACAGCGGCTGGCCGGGCCGCTGTCCGCGGCCGCCGCCACGCTGTGCGAACGGCTGCGCCCGCAGGTCTCCGGCCGGACCGCCGCCGGTTTCGGCGAGGTGCTCCGCCGGCTGTCCGCGCCGTTGCAGGTCGCGGTCGCCGGTCGACTCAAGTCCGGCAAGTCCACGCTGGTCAACGCGCTGATCGGCCGCCGGGTCGCGCCGACGGCGGTGGGCGAGTGCACCCGGCTGGTCACCAGGTTCTGTTACGGCGCCGTGGACCGGGTCGAGGTGGTGCTGACCAACGGGCAGCGCCAGGTGTTGCCATTCGAGTCGGATGGCACCATCCCCGCCGACGTCGGTCATCTGGTCGGTGGGATCGACCGGGTGTCGCATCTTGAGGCGTTCCTGACCAGCGAGGTGCTGCGGGATCTGACCGTGATCGACACCCCGGGGCTGGGCTCGCTGGACGCGGCCTCGGTGTCCCGAACCGAATCGCTGCTCGGCGGCGCTCGGGACGGCGCACCAGACGGTGATGGGCTGGACCCGGTGTCGACCAGCGCGGTCGCGGGGGCCGAGGCGGTGCTGTACGTGATCACCCAGTCGGTGCGCTCCGACGACCGGCAGGCGCTGGCCGCGTTCCTGGCCGCGACCGCGCGTCGGGACGCCGGCCCGGTGAACGCGATCGCCGTGCTGAACAAGGCGGACACCATCGCACCCGAATCCGGGGCCGGGATCGCCGATATCTGGGCGGCGGCCACCGGGCTGGCCGGCCGCCAGGCCGAACTGCTCAAGCCCCGGGTTGCCGACGTGCTCCCGGTGATCGGACTGCTCGCCGAGTCGGCCGAGACCGGCGCTTTCGGTTCGGCCGACGCCGACGCGTTGCGATCGCTGGCCGAACTGGACAACGCGACCTGGGAGACCATGCTCGCCGCCGCCGACCTGTTCACCAGTTGGGAGGTCCCGACTCCGGCCGGGACCAGGGCCCGGCTGCTGGAAAAGCTGGATCTGTACGGCATCCGGTGCGCGGTGGACGCGCTGCGCGCGGACCCGGCGATGACGTCCGGCGCGCTGCGCGGCCGGCTGCTGGAACTGTCCGGGCTGGCGACGGTGCGCGGCCGGCTGGACGCGGTGTTTCGGGCCCGCGCCGACGGCATCAAGGCGGCCGCCGCGCTGGCGTCGATCACCGCGCTGGCCCAGGCGTCCGGCGACGCGACCGAGCGACAGCGCGTGCACGACGCGATCGAGGGACTGCTGACCAGGCCGGAGGCACACCAGTTGCGACTGTTGGAGGCGCTGACGCTGGTCGCCTCCGGTGCGGTGGACATGCCCGAGGACCTGGCCGACGAGGTGCTGCGGGTGGGCAGTTCGGCCGATGTCGGCGAGCAGCTCGGGCTGCCCGGCCGCAGCATGACCGACCTGACCGGGTACGCGCTGGAGCGGGCCGGCTGGTGGCGATCGTTCGCGTCGTTCGGCGCGACACCGGCGCAGAGTCGGGTGGCGCATGTGGTGCACCGGGCGTATTTCCTGATCTGGCAGTCGCTGCGGGAAGGTGGAACCCGATGAGCGAGTGGGGAACCGGACCGGGGCCGGGCGCGTCTGGTCCGGACGTGACACCCGCCCAGCCCACGAATGCCACCCAGCCCTATCCGGCCTATCCGGCTTATCCGGACGCGCCCGCCATCCCGGTCGGCGCCGATCCGTTCGACCCGTACGGCCTGTTGGATCAGGCGCTCGCCGAACGTCGCGCCGCCGTCGAACTGTGCCTGTACGCCCTCGACCGGGCGCGCAGTTCCGGTGTGGCGGAACGGATCGAGCGCGGCCTGGCCCAACTCGGCGTGGTCGCCGTGCGACCGGACGGCCTGCCCTTCGATCCAGCGCGGCACGAGGCCGCCGGCACGGTGCCGACCGAAGATCCCGACCTGGACGGGGTGGTCGCGGAGACCGAGGCGGTCGGGTTCACCGACCACGGCCGCCCGCTGCGCGCCCCGGTCGTGCTGGTCTACCAGCGGAGCGGCGGGTGAGCACCAACCTCCCCGACGTCGTCCGGCAGACCAGGGAGCAACTGCTCGGGCTGCTGCGCGCGGTGGACCCGGACGCCGCGACCTGGGTCGCCGACGGCCACGATCATCGTCCGGACCGGCCCACCGTGGTGGTGGTCGGGGAAACCAAGCGCGGCAAGAGTTCGCTGGTGAACGCGCTGCTCGCCGAGCCGGGCCGGTCGCCGGTGGACACCGACGTGGCCACCGCGACCTACCTGGTGTTCGGCCACGCGGAGCGGTGGTCGGCGCAGGCCTGCTATCCGGGGCAGCTCGCGCCGGTCGCGTTCGATTCGGCCGAGTTGGTGCACTGGGTGTCCGCGCGACACGAGCTGCCGGCCGGTCAGCTGCCGCCGCGCTACGTCCGGGTGGACGGGCCGAATCCGTTGCTGTCCCGGCTGACCCTGGTCGACACGCCCGGTGTCGGCGGGCTCGACTCGATGCACGGCGAGCTGGCCAAGGAGGCGGCGGCCGGCGCGACCGCGCTGCTGTTCACAGTGGACGCTGCGGCGCCGTTGTCCGCCGGCGAGTTGGCCTTCCTGGCCGAAGTCGGCGACCGGGTGGAGACCGTCGTGTTCGCGCTGACCAAGACCGACGCGTTCCGCGGCTGGCGCCAGGTGCTGGACGCGAACCGGCAGTTGCTCGCCGAGCACGCCCCCCGGTTCGCCCGTGCCACCTTCCATCCGTGCTCGCCACGGCTGTTCGAGATGGCCGGCTCGGCCGCGAATCCGGACGCGGCGGCGATGCTGCGCGAGCGGTCCGGGATCGGCGCGTTGCAATCGGCGGTGCAGGAGCTGGTGGTCGGCCGGTCGGCGATGCTCGCCGAGGCGAACACGCTGCGGGCGTTGGACACCGCGCTGGCCTCGACGGCGGCGACCCTGGCGGGGCAGTCGCGGGCGCTGGCCGGCGGCGCGGACGAGGCGACCGCGCTGCGCGAACGCCGGGACCAGCTCGCGGCGGCTCGGAAATCGGCCGCCCGAGGCTGGCAGGTGCGGTTGCGCGGCGAGATCCAGCGCGCCCGGGTGGAGGTCGGGCACGAGGTCGGCCGGCAGATGCGGGACGTGCAGTCGTGGTTCCGGCA
>DASZLR010000132.1:0-10844 GCA_035552275.1 Pseudonocardiaceae bacterium
TCGACCAGCAACGAGCAGATCCGCTCGGTCGGCAGCCAGTAGACGTCCAGCGAAATGTCGTCGTGCCCATAGGCGTTGGTCCGGTGGTGGTTCTGGTCGCCGACGTGGAAGGCGAGTTGGAGGTAGCCGCCGGGCGCCAACACCCGGTAGAACTCCGCGAACGCCCAGGGCAGTCGGGCGGGCGGCAGGTGGATGACGGAATACCAGGCCACCACGCCGGCCGAGTTGGCATCCGGCAGGTCCAGGTCCAGCAGCGAGCCTTCGGAGAATCGCAGCCCAGGATGATCGCGCCGGGCGACCGCGAGCATCTCCGGCGACAGGTCGATGCCGGACACGTCGAGGCCCGCTCTGTCCAGACAGCCGGTCACCCGGCCGGTGCCGCAGCCGACTTCCACGACCGGTCCGCCACCGGCCGCCAGGACGAGGTTCGCGAACGCGCCGAGCAGCGCGTGATCCATCGGATCCTCTTCCACCGCGGGAACTTGCTCGGCATAGCTGACCGCGACGGTGTCGTAGGCCAACCGGGTGGCGCTCAGGTGCGGTTCATCGGTCACGACGGACCACCGTACGGATCGGGTGCGACGTTTGGCGGGCGTTTGGCGATCGGCCGGCCAGCGACCTACCGTAAGCCGTGACCAGCCGAAGCAGCACCCGGACCGAGGTCGCGCCGACGTTGGCCGGGCCGACGCCGAAGACGCTCGGTTTCGCCGACCAGGCCGCGTTCTGGGCGAACCTCGGGGTGAGCCTGCTCGGCTTCTCCGGCGCCACCATCGTTCTCGCGCCGGCCAACGCGCCGCGACTGTCCATTGTGGCCGCCATCGTGGCGACGGTGGTGGGCACGGTGCTCGGCGGCGTGATGGTCGGCCTGGCGGCGGTGCCCGGCGCGCAGACCGACGCGCCGTCGATGGTGGTGCTGCGCGGCCTGTTCGGCGGCCGGCTGTCCGGCCTGCCAACAATCGTCAACATCCTCCAGCTCATCGGCTGGGGCACCTTCGAGCTGCTGGTGATCGCCCAGGCCGCCCAGGCCCTGTTCCACGGCGGCCCGCGCTGGCTCTACGTCGTCATCACCGGCGTCGTCACCACCGCGATGACCATCCGGCCGCTCGGTGCGGTCCGGCTGCTGCGCCGCTACGTCACGGTGGCCATGGTCATCGCGATGATCTACCTGTCGGTGCAGGTGTTCCGGCATCCGGTCGGCGATCTCACCCGGGGCTCGTGGCGCGGCTTCTGGGCCGGCTCGGACGTGGCGCTCGCCGTCGCGGTCTCCTGGATCCCGGTGGCCTCCGACTACTCCCGGCACTCCCGCGCGGTCGGCACCGCGTTCGGCGCGGCCGCCGCCGGCTTCTCGGTCACCCAGATCCTCACCTATGTGCTCGGCCTGCTCGCCCTCGCCGGTTCGACGGCCGACCCGTTCCACCCGTTCCTCGCCCTGCCCGCCGGCGCGATCTTCTTCGGTGTGCTGGTGCTGCGCGAGGTGGACCAGTCGTTCGCGGACGTGTACTCGACCGGCGTGTCCGTGCAGAACCTGCTGCCCAAAGCCGACCGGCGAATCCTGACCGGCATCATCGGCGCGCTGACCACGGTGCTCGCGCTATTGCTGAACATCAGCCAGTACCAAGGCTTTCTGACCCTGCTCGGCTCGGTGTTCGTGCCGATGTTCGGCGTGCTGGTCGCGGACTACTTCGTCCGCGGCCACCGCCGCCGCTGGGATCTGTCCCAGAACGCGCCGTCGCGCTGGGGAATGCTGGTGGCCTGGCTGCTCGGCCTGGTCACCTACCAGCTCATCAATCCCGGCGCGGTCGGCGCGTGGTCGACGATGTGGACGACGTTCGCCGGCTGGCTGCACTTCACCCCGCAGAGCTGGATGAGCGCCTCGCTGTTCTCGTTCCTGATCGCCGGCGCGGCCGGGGTGATCGTCAGCTTTGTGGAGCGACAGCGGCCGGCCGACGCGCCGGCAGCATCGTGATCGCAACCACCAACGCCACCAGCACCAGCCCGGCCGCCACCCAGAATCCGACGTGGTATCCGCCGGTCAGCGCCACCGCGACCGGATTGCCCAGCGACGCCAGATGCGTGGTCTGGGTCGCGGACAGCGTCGCCAGCACGGCCAGGCCGAGCGCCGCGCCGACCTGCATGGTGGTGTTGGCCAGCCCGGACGCCAAGCCGGCGTCTTCGTCGGTGGCCCCGGACATCGACAGTGTCGCCATGCACGGGAACGAGATGCCGACCCCGGAACCCATCAGAATCGCCAGCGGCAGCACGTCCACCAGGTAGTGGCCGTCCACCGGAACGCGGGCGAACCAGGCCAGTCCGGCCGCGATCAGCACCAGCCCCGGGATCAGCGTCGCCTTCGCCCCGAACCGCATGATCAGCTTGTCGGCGTAGCGCAGCGACAGCGTGCCCATCAGGATCGTGGTCGGCAGGAAGCCCACGCCGGTCCGCAGCGCGTCGTAGTGCAGCACGTTCTGCAGATACAGCACGCCCAGGTAGAACATGCCGAACATGCCGGCAACCGTCAGCGCCTGCACGATGTTCGCGCCGGACACCGCCCGCGACCGGAAGATCCGCAGCGGCATCAGCGGATTCGGCGCGGTCGCCTCGCGCACCAGGAACGCCGCCAGCAGCGCGATCGCGCCCCCGCCGAACCCGAGCGTGCGCGCATCGCCCCAGCCGTGCTGCGCGGCCGGCTCCACGATCGTGTAGACGGCCAGCATCAGCGCGCCGGTGATCAGCGCCCCGCCCAGCACGTCCGCGCCCCTGCCGAAGCCGCTGCCGGTCTGCGCGGGCAGCCAGCGCCGGGCCAGGAACGCGGCCACGATGCCGATCGGCACGTTGATGAAGAAGATCCAGTGCCAGTTGATCGTCTGGGTCAGCACGCCGCCGACGAGCAGCCCGATGGAACCGCCGGCGGACGCGACGAACGCGTAGACGCCGATCGCCTTGGCCTGCTCCCTCGGCTCCGGGAACAGCGTGACGATCATGCCCAGGATCACCGCGGACGTCATCGCGCCGCCGATGCCCTGCACGAACCGGGCGGTGATCAGCAGTTCCTGGTTCGGCGCGAATCCGCACAGCAGCGAAGCCGTGGTGAACACGCCCAGGCCGGCCAGGAACACACCGCGTCGGGCGATTAGGTCGCCGAGCCGGCCGGCGAGCAGCAGCAGCCCGCCGAACGCGATCAGGTACGCGTTCACCACCCACGCCAGGCTGGCCGAGGAGAACCGGAGATCGGCCTGGATCGCCGGCAGCGCGACGTTCACGATGGTCGCGTCGATGACGATCATCAGCATTCCGGTGCACAGCACCACGAGCCCGATCCAGCGGGATCGTTCCTCGGCCGGGGTGCGCGCGGCGCGCGGGGCCGCTGGGGCCGGTGCGGCCTCGACAGCGAACTGAGTTGCCTCGGTCATAGCGGTCCTCTCGGGTTCAGCAGAAAGCGAACGGCGATGTAGACCGCCCCCATCGCGAAAACTCATCGCAGCGTCAAACCTATTCCGGCCGACAACCGGTTTTTGTCGGTGCTCCGTCGTAGGGTCGACACCGTGACCGCACCACCCACCACCGGGCCGGTGGCCGACGATTTCCTGCGCCTGGCCGATCCGTACCGGCGTGAGCTGTTGGCGCACTGCTACCGGATGCTCGGCTCGGTGCACGACGCCGAGGATCTGGTGCAGGAGACCTACCTGCGGGCCTGGCGCGGGTACGACCGGTTCGAGGGCCGGTCCTCGCTGCGCACCTGGCTGCACAAGATCGCCACCACCGCCTGCCTGACCGCGCTGGAGAGCCGCAAGCGCCGGCCGATGCCCACCGGCCTGGGCGGCCCCACCGACGACCCGACCGGCGAACTGGCCGCGCAACCGGAGATCCCCTGGTTGGAACCGGTGCCGGACACCCTGGCCGGGATGGACGAGTCCGATCCGGCGAACGTGGTCACCGGGCGGGAAACGGTGCGGCTGGCGCTGATCGCCGCGCTGCAACACCTGCCGCCGCGCCAACGCGCGGTGCTGATCCTGCGGGATGTGCTGCGCTGGCAGGCGTCGGAGGTCGCCTCATCGCTGGACATGACGACCGCAGCGGTGAACAGCGCGCTGCAACGCGCGCACGCCCAGCTCGACAAGGTCTCACCGAAGCCCGACGAGGTCGCCGAGCCGACCGAGTCGCGGGGCCGCGAGTTGCTGGCCCGCTGGGTGAGCGTGTTCCAGGACTACAACTTCAACGGCATCGTGGACCTGGTCACCCAGGACGTGGTGTGGGAGATGCCGCCGTTCCCGGAGTGGGTCGTCGGCCCGGAACCGGTCCGCCAGCTGATCACCGCCCAGTGCCCGGCGCACGGGCCGGGCGACCTGCTGCTGGTGCCGACCACCGCCAACGGCGGCCAGCCCGCGTTCGCCACCTACCTGCTGGACCCGGAGACCGGCGTGCACCGCGCGTTCCAGTTCCAGGTGCTCACGCTGACCCCGGCCGGGGTGTCGCAGGTGGCGATCTTCTTCGACACGACGTTGTTCGCGGCCTTCGGTTTCCCGATGACCGCGAACCCCGTCGATACCGTCGTGTCGGAGGATTAGCTACAGCGACTTGAGTTCCTCGGTGATCTCGCCGACGGACTTCTTGGCGTCGCCGAACAGCATCGCGGTCTTCGGGTCGTAGTACAGCTCGTTGTCGATGCCGGCGAACCCGGAGTTCATCGACCGCTTGAGCACGATGATTGACCGCGACTCGTCCACGTTCAGGATCGGCATCCCGAAGATCGGCGAACCGGGATTGGTCCGGGCGGCCGGGTTGGTGACGTCGTTCGCGCCGATCACCAGGGCCACGTCGGTCCGGTTGAACTCGCCGTTGATGTCGTCCATTTCCTTGAGCTGCTCGTAGGGCACGTCGGCCTCGGCGAGCAGCACGTTCATGTGACCGGGCATCCGGCCGGCGACCGGGTGGATGGCGTACTTGACCTCGACGCCCTTGGCCTCCAACAGCTTCGCCATCTCCCGCACCGCGTGCTGCGCCTGGGAGACCGCCATGCCGTAGCCCGGCACCACGACGACCTGGCTGGCGTACGCCATCTGGATCGCCGCGTCGGATGCGCTGGTCTGGCGGACCGTCTGGTTGCCCGAGCCGCCGCTGTCGCCGCCGGCCACGGTGACCCCGCCGAACCCGCCGGCGATGATCGCCGGGATGGACCGGTTCATCGCGGTGGCCATCAGGTTGGTCAGGATCGAGCCGGACGCGCCGACGATCATGCCGGCCACGATCATCGCGGTGTTGTCCAGCGCCAGGCCGGTGGCCGCCGCCGACAGGCCGGTGAACGCGTTGAGCAGCGAGATCACCACCGGCATGTCCGCGCCGCCGATCGGCAGCACGACCGCCAGGCCGAGCACCGCGGCGAACACCAGCACACCGATGATCAGGAACTCCGAGTTGACGCCGACTCCGGCGATGACCGCGCAGGCGACCGCACCGGCCAGCAACAGCAGGTTGACCAGTTGCTGCGACTTGCCGAGGGTGATCGGCCGGCCGGGAATCGTCTCCTGCAGCTTGCCGAAGGCGATCAGCGAGCCCCAGAACGAGACCGAGCCGACGATGCCGGCGAACAGCGAGGTGACCGGGATGTAGGCGGGCAGGCCGGTGTAGTCGTGCGAGGAGTTGAACTCCACCCAGGCGATCAGCGCGACCGCGCCGCCGCCGACGCCGTTGAACAGCGCCACCATCTGCGGCATCGCGGTCATCTTGACCTGCCGCGCGGACGGCACGCCGACCAGCGTGCCCAGCACGATGCCGAGCACGATCAGCACCCAGTTGCTCATGTGCGGGGTGAGCAGGGTGGCGATGATCGCGATGCCCATGCCGACGGCCGCGATCAGGTTGCCGCGCACCGCCGTCTTCGGCCCGGTCAGGCCCATCAGGCCGTAGATGAACAGGGCGAACGCGATGATGTAGAGGACGTCAATCAGGTTATTCATCGTCGCTGGCGCCCTTCGGTTCCGGCTTCTTCTTGAACATGCCCAACATCCGGTCCGTCACCAGGAACCCACCGACGACGTTGATCGTGCCGAAGGTGATGGCGATGACCAGCAACACCTTTTCCAACGGGCCGGTGGCGAACGCGGCGAACGCCACCAGGCCACCGAGCAGCACGATGCCGTGGATGGCGTTCGTGCCGGACATCAGCGGCGTGTGCAGGGTGTTGGGCACCTTCGAGATCACCGCGAAGCCGACGAATCCGGCCAGCACCAGAATCGCCAGGTTGGCCAGGAACATCACGCCTCC
The DNA here is from genome assembly GCA_035552275.1 of Pseudonocardiaceae bacterium. Lineage (GTDB taxonomy): Bacteria > Actinomycetota > Actinomycetes > Mycobacteriales > Pseudonocardiaceae > DASVLX01. The sequence continues at coordinate 6,262 of DASZLR010000132.1, forward strand.
TTGTCCCTGGTCACGCAGGAGCGGGCCAGGACCTCGTCGGAGAAGTCCGGCGCCACCTTGCCGTCGACCAGCATCAGTTCGAGCAGGGATTGCACGTTGCGGGCGTAGAGCTCGCTGGCGTGTTCGGGCATGGTGGCCGGCAGGTTCAGCGGCGAGGCGATGGTGACGTCGTGCTTGACCACGATCTGGCCCGGCTCGGTCAGCTCGCAGTTGCCGCCGGTCTCGCCGGCCAGGTCGACTACCACGCTGCCCGGCCGCATCCGCTCCACCGCCGCGGCGGTGACCAGCTTCGGCGCCGGGCGTCCGGGCACCAGCGCGGTGGTGATCACCACGTCGAAGCTGGAGATCGCCTCGGTCAGCTTCTGTTGCTGGAGCGCCTGTTCCTCCTCGGTCAGCGACCGGGCGTAACCGCCCTCACCGGCCGCCTGGATGCCCAGGTCCAGCCATTGCGCGCCGAGCGAGCGCACCTGCTCGGCGACCTCGGGCCGGACGTCGAAGCCGGTGGTGCGCGAGCCGAGCCGCTTGGCCGTGGCCAGCGCCTGCAGGCCGGCGACGCCGACGCCGAGCACCAGCACGGTGGCCGGCTTGACGGTGCCGGCGGCGGTGGTGAGCATCGGGAAGAACCGGGTGGACTGCTCGGCGGCCAGCAGCACCGCCTTGTAGCCGGCGACGTTGGCCTGGGACGAGAGCGCGTCCATCGACTGCGCGCGGGAGATCCGCGGCACCGACTCCATGGCGAACGCGGTCACCCCGCCGGCCTTCAGTTTGGCCGCCAGCTCGGGGTTGGTCAGCGGCGTCAGGAAGCCGATCAGGGTGCTCCCGGAGCGCAGCTTGCCGATCTCCTCGGCGCTGGGCGGGTTGACCTTGATGACCACGTCCGCCGACCAGGGATCGCCGATGGTCGCGCCGGCCCGCTCGAACTCGTCGTCGGGAATCAGCGCGCCGATCCCGGCGCCGGTCTCCACGACCACGCCCAGGCCGGCGCCGCGCAACCGCTCGACGACCTTGGGCACGATCGCGACCCGGCGCTCACCGGCCGCTGTCTCTCGGGGCACGCCAATCAGCGCGGCGGGCCCCGTGCTGTCCGTTGCAGTGTCCGCTGTCACCGGGGCAGAATGCCTGGACGATTCCGAAGAGTCCAGTATCAGAGCGTAGTTTGTTACTCACGAGTCGCGATCACTGTCACGCGAGTGCTGGCAATCAGCCGTTAACCTGCGCATCTCTGCCCATATCGCCCAGGTCGGGCTCGTGTAACAGGCGTGTGTCCTCGCGCACCTCGTGACCTTGCTCGCGTCAGTTCTCGGTCACGGTGTCGGTCACGATCGTGTCGAGCTTGGCCAGCACGCCGTCGTAGATCCTGCGCAGGCCCAGCGGCGCGAAGGTGCGCTCGAAGAAGCCGCCGACCCCGCCGGCGCCGTTCCAGGTCGTCTCGATCGACACCGTGCTGGCGGCCTCGCCGGCCGGGCGGACCGTCCAGCTGGTCACCATGCTGGAGTTCTCGTCCTTCTCCACCAGACCGTCCGCGGCCTCGCTGACGTGGATCAGGCAGTCCCGCACCCGCTTGCTGGTGGCAGCCAGCTTCCAGTGCACGACGGTGCCGGCACCGGTGCCACCCTCGCGCACCTCGTACTCGCTGAAGTGCTCGGTGAGCAGCTTCGGCCGGGTGGCCGTGTAGTCGGCCAGCGCCTGCCGGACCCGGTCGGGAGCGGCCGCCACGGTCCGCTCCGCGGTCGCCTTCACCTGCGCCATGCGCGTCTCCTCGCTTCGGTACGTCTGGTCGTCATCGTGCCGGACCGAGCGGGGCGTCACGCGCCGGGGATCTCATTTCACTCAGCGTTCACGTGTCGATAGATGCACCCGTTCGGGTGTTTCCTCGATCATCCACTCGGGTGGATCGTTAACGCCGAGTGAATGAGGTGGTCGCATGGCCGGCGGATTGTCCTCGATCGAGCACATCGTGGTGTTGATGCTGGAGAACCGGTCACTGGATCACCTGCTCGGATACCTCTACACCGACGCCGGCAACAAGTCGCCGGCCGGCCAGCCGTTCGAGGGGCTGACCGGCGCCGAGTCCAACCCGGACGCGAACGGCAAGCCGGTGACCGTGTTCAAGATCGAGCCCAGCACGCCGAACGCCTACTTCATGCCCGGCGCCGATCCCGGCGAGGGCTATATGGCGACCAACAGTCAGCTGTTCGGCACCAACCCGGCGTCCAACCAGCCACCGACCTCGCCGAACGCCACCAACAACGGCTTCGTCACCGACTTCGCCTACACGCTGGGCTGGCAGTCGAAGTCCGGCGGCAGTTGGTCGATCGTGCCGGGCACCACCGCGAACGACATCATGGGCTGCTTCACGCCGGAGGCACTGCCGGTGCTGTCCGGGCTGGCCAAGGGATTCGCGGTCTGCGACCACTGGTTCGGCAGCGCGCCGACCGAGACGCTGCCCAACCGGGCGTTCTGCATGGCCGGTACCAGCCAGGGCCACATGGACGACAAGACGCACACGTTCACCTGCCCGTCGATCTTCGGCACGCTGACCCAGCACAACCTCGGCTGGGTGATCTACGGCTACGACGCCGCCCCGCTGGCCAAGTCGAACTTCCCCGACATCAGCAGCGCTCCAGCAGACCACTTTGGACTGTTCAAGGACTTCCAGGCCGCGGCGGCCGGCGGCACACTGCCCGCGTTCGCCTTCCTGGAGCCGAGTTGGGGGTCCTCGGGCAACAGCCAGCACCCCAACTACGACGTGGCGCTCGGCGAGCAACTCATCCACGACACCTACTACGCGCTGCGCAACGGGCCGGCGTGGGACAGCACGCTGCTGATCATCACCTACGACGAGCACGGCGGTTGCTACGACCACGTGCCCCCGCCCACCAACGCGACCCCACCGGACAACACCGCCGGCGAGTTCGGCTTCGACTTCACCCGTTTCGGGCCGCGCGTGCCGACCGTGCTGGTCTCACCGCTGATCCCGGCCGGCACCGTGTTCCGGGTGCCCGACGGCGCCACCCCGCTGGACCACACGTCGGTCCTCAAGACGGTGGAGAACCGGTGGACGCTGCCCGCGCTGACCGCCCGCGACAGGGCGGCCGAGGACGTCGGCGCCGCACTCACGCTGAGCGCGCCGCGCACCGACGACCCGCTCGCCGGGGTGACGGTGCCGAAGTCCAGCGGCGCCAACCCGTCCGCCGGCCAGCCCTCGCACCTCCAGGAAGTGCTCGCCGATCTGCTGTCCCGGCAGTACCCGGCCGGCGTCGCCAAGCCGCAACTGCACACCGCCGCCGACTACGACGCCTACCTCGCGTCGCAGGCCCCGAAATCCGGCACTGCGGCTGGCGCCCAACACCACCACCGCAAGGATTAGCTTCCCCGCGCGGACAGCGTGCACAGCGTCTGCCGGCAGCCGTAAGGTACGTATATGCTGACCAGGCTCGAAGTGCGGGGATTCAAGAACCTGCTGGACGTCCATGTGGACTTCGGACCGTTCACCTGCATCGCCGGAGCGAACGGCATCGGGAAGTCCAATGTGTTCGACGCGATCGACTTCCTTGCGCACCTGGCGAATGAGACGCTCGTCGAGGCGTCTCAACGAGTCCGCGGTGCCTCCGGCCTGCGCGGCAGCGACCCACGTGATCTCTTCTGGGACGGGTACCACGAACACGAACGAAAGATCGTCCTCGCGGCCGAGATGATCGTCCCGGCCGAGGTCGAGGACGATCTCGGCGCCGCTGCCCAAGCTACGACGACCTACCTGCGATACGAGCTGGCACTCGGGTACACAAAGCCCGAAGGGGAGGGCAGCGTGGGCCGCTTGGTGCTGCTCAGCGAGGAACTGCGGCACATCAACCGGAGCGAGGCCGCGAAACGTCTGCGTTTCCGGCACAGTGCCAAAAAGTTCCGCGAGGCGGTGGTGATCGGAAAACGGCAGGGAATCGCGTATTTGTCGACCGAGACTCGCGATAGCGGCACGGTGATCAACGTGCACGGCGACGGAGGCAGCTTCGGTAAACCGCAGCCGCGCGCGGCGACTCGAGCCGGGCGGACCGTGCTGAGTACCATCACCACCAACGATTATCCCACCATTCTCTCCGCCCGTCGGGAGATGCAGAGCTGGTATCGGATCGCGCTTGAGCCATCGGCACTACGCGCTCCCGACGGCTTCTCCGACCCGCGCGGGCTAGCGCAGAACGGTCAACATCTGGCGGCCACGCTGTACCGGATTGCCAACGAGCGAAGCCCTGGCCTCCCCGATCCGGACCCGGCTGCCGTGTACGCCAGGGTGGCCGGTCGGCTGTCCGATCTCTCGGGTGTTGGCGCGGAACGCATCTCGGTCGAACCCGACCCGGTTCGCGAGGTTTTCACGCTCATGTTGGAGGAGAAAGGGGGTCTCCGGCTCCCGGCTCGGGCACTGTCCGAGGGAACCTTGCGTTTCCTCGCGCTGTGTGTCTTGCTGGAAGATCCGACTTCTCAGGGGCTGATCTGTATGGAGGAGCCTGAGAATGGCATCCACCCGGCAAATTTGGCCGCGATGCTGGAACTCGTACGGGACCTTGCTGTGGACCCGACCGAAGCACCGG
>DASZLR010000133.1:0-20512 GCA_035552275.1 Pseudonocardiaceae bacterium
AAGTACGTGACTCCCCGACCTCGCGCCGGTCAGTTGGTCGACTGCCGTTCCTCGGTGTGCTGGGTCGGCCCAGTGCGCGGGCCGAACCCACCACCGGTGCCCGACTGCTCCTGCTGGGGCTGGCCCGGCTGGGGCGTGGGGTCCTCGGCCGGCTTAGCGCCGTTGGTCTTGTTCTGGGCGTCGTCCATCGCAGTTCCCTTCCTCGTTGTGCTGCCTCCCCGACATCACGCAGAGCGGACCGCTAGTCCGTCCAACGCCATCCATCGCCCGATGTGCACGAGTGAATGTGTGAAACAGGAGTATGCGCTTCGGGAGCAGATACCGAACGACCAATTTTTTCCTCGCGATCGCGGGTGGGAGGACGGCTCCCCTCGTCCTCCCACCCGCATCGCCGGTCGCGCGCGCCGGTCGAGCCGGCCCACGCATTCGGGCCCCTTCGCACCCCCAACCGGGCGAAGGGACTCGTCCCGCGGTGCCACGGCGCCGGCGGCCCTTGCCCGACCCCTCGTAGACGGGCAAGCGTCCGCGCGGTCCCCGCTCACCGTTGCTCCGCGGTTGTCCTCGGTGGCGAACGGTCGTCAAACAGTCACCGTGGATCAAGAGCGGGACAGCCCGCCGCAGATACGTATGCCGGGTGAAAAATCTTCATCGTGGGCACCTTCCGGTCGACGCCCGTTCAGGTGAACGCCGCTCTGCGCCGTGTAAGGTCTGCCGGGCAGGCCACGCGCGGCGACCGGGGTAGGAGTTCGGCTGGCCATGTCCCTGTCCCTCGCGGTGTTCGCCGCGCTTGGCGCCTCGGCCAGTTCGGCCGTCGCGAGTGCGCTGCTGCATCGCAGCGCCGTCGACGCGACCCGTGCGGAGACACAACGGGGCGGCACGGCCCACCCGCTGCTCGCCTTCGCCCGCGCCACCGCGACGCACCGGCTGTGGCTGACCGCGGTGCTGATGCAGGCCACCGGTTTCCTGTTGCACGCGGTCGCGCTGCACGCCGGCCAGCTCGCCTTCGTGCAGCCGATGTTGGTGTGCGCGCTGCTGTTCGCGCTGCCGTTCAACCGGGTGCTGCTGGGCGAGCCGGTGACCGCCCGCGAGTTGTACTTGGCCGGCGCGCTGGTGGTCGGCCTGTGCGGATTTCTGTTCCTGGCCACGCCATCGCTGGACCCGCCGGTGAGCGCGAGCGCGGACCCCGGCCCGGCGACGGCGGCCGGGCTGATCGGCGTCATCGCGGTGGTGTGCTGTCTGATCGGCGCGGGTCGGCAGCGCAGCAGCCGGTCGGCGGCGCTGCTGGGCGCGGGCGCCGGCGTCGCGTTCGCCGGCCAGGCCGCGCTGCTCAAGGCGTGCACCGCGGTGTTCGCCCACCGGCCGGTGGACCTGCTGACCACCTGGCAGCTGTACGCGCTGATCGTGGTCGGCCTGTCGGCGGTGGTGCTCAACCAACTCGCGTTCCGCGCCGGCCCGCTGTCGGCCAGCCTGCCGGTGAGCACCACGGTCAACCCGGTTCTCGGCGTGGTGCTGGGCGCCGCGGTCTACGACGAGAACCTGCGGCACACGACCGGAGCGATCATCGGCGAGCTGTGCTGCCTGGCCCTGCTCACCGTCTCCGCGCTGGCACTGACCAGGCTGACCTCGTCCAGCCGCGCCGCCCTGTCCGAAAACTAGTGTCCTGCGCCGAACTCGCCGTGCCGACCGGCGCCGTCGGCGAACCGGCGCGCACCGGCCAGCGCGTCGGCGGCCAGCGAAGCCATGCCGTGCCGCCATTCGACCGCCAGCGCGTCCGATTCGGACAGTCCCTGTTGGTCCAACATGGACAGCCGGTCCTCGCGCAGACAGGTCTGCGGGAATCCGGCGATCTCGGCGGCCAACCGCTGCGCCGCCGTCCGCGCCTGTCCGGTCGGCACGATCCGGTTGGCCAGGCCCAGTGCGTGTGCCTCCGGCGCGGGCACCGGGCGTCCGGTGAGAATGAGATCCATCGCCGCGCTGGCGCCGATCAGCCGGGGCAGCCGCACCGTGCCGCCGTCGATCAGCGGCACGCCCCAGCGCCGGCAGAACACGCCGAACACCGCGTCCTCCTCGACCACCCGCAGGTCGCACCACAGCGCGAGTTCCAGGCCGCCGGCGACGGCGTAGCCGGACACCGCGGCGATCACCGGCTTGCCCAGCCGCAGCCGGGTCGGGCCCATCGGACCGGCACCGCTGGCAGTCGAGTCAGCGGGATCGGTGAGCTGATTGCCGTGCTCGGTGCCGACCGCGGCCAGGTCGGCCCCGGCGCAGAACGTGCCGCCCGCTCCGCACAGCACGGCGACCGCCGCGTCCGGATCGGCGTCGAAGGCCCGGAACGCGTCCACCAAGGCGGCGGCGGTGGGGCCATCGACGGCATTGCGTTTCTCCGGCCGGTTGAGGATCACCGTGGTGACCGGGCCGTCCCGTTCAACCAGGACCGATGCGGGCGAGTCAGACACGGACGAGCGTAACTCCGATCACCACAGCGCCGATCACTACCGCGCCGATCACTACCGGGCCAATCACCGCAGGGCTGTTGGTCCCAGCGCCGTCAGCAGCGCGCCGACGGCGTTGTCGACCACCTGCCGGCCAGCCGCCCAGCCGATGCCGGTGTCCTGCTTGGACAGCACCGCGACCACGTACTGGTCCTGGGAGCCGAGCACACCGGTGCTGTGCAGCATCATCTGCGAGCCATAGATCATCCAGCCCTGCTTGGCCTTCACCGTGCCGGGCCGAGGCGGGTTCAGCAGGCCGAAAGCCTGGTCGAAGCCGTCCGCGCCGCTGTCCGCGGCATTGCCCAGCGCGGTCATCACCAGGTCGCGGTCGGCGGCGTTGAGCGAGGTCAGCGCGTACTGGTACACCGCGACCACGTCCCGCGCCGAGATCAGCGTCTCGCCCCACTGCGACGTGTCGTCGGGCAGTTGGGTGTTCTGTAGGTGCGCCAGCGAGATCAACTGGCTGATGGCGTCGGCGCCGTCGAACTGTTCCCACAGCGCGTCCATCGCGTTGTCGTCGGACCGGCTCAGCGCTCGCTGGATCAGGTCGGTGTCGTCGTCGTCCAGGGTGTCCTGGCCGGTCTCGACGTCGTGCAGCACGTCCACGATGAGGAAGAGCTTGATGACCGACGCCGAGTAGAACTGGGTCGCGCCCTCCTGGCCCACGGACAGCGCGCCGGTAGTGCGGTCCAGGATCGCGACGCCGAGATCGGTGTCGGAGGTGGCCCGCGCGTCGACGGCGGCGACCGCGGCCGGCGCGGCGGCCGGGTTGTCCGGCGGCTCTGTTGGGGTTGACGGGGTTGTGGTCGTGGTTGTCGTTGTTGTGGCGGTCGGGCTCGGTGTGTCGTTGAGCGGTCGTTGGACGGCGACCGGTTCGGCGGTGCCGGCCACCGCGCGGTCCTTGCCGTAGGCAATGGTGACCAGCGACACAACAGCCAGCACAACGAGCGCGACCGGAATGGCCGCGACCAACAGGTCACGGCCCGCGTGCCGGTGCGGCGGGCGGATGCTCACGTTCTCAACACGCGGGCGCCGGCGGTGATGTTCCGTTCGAACCGGCATTCTCAGCTGATTTCCGGAAAATGAAACGCCGAGTAACCGGGGTTAACGGAGAATCCGGGTTTTCGGTGACGAAAGCTGGGTGTGCTGCCAGGTTCGCGCAGCGTCAACAGGCTGGGTCAACCCATCGGTCACCGGCAGCCTGCCGGCCGGAGTTCCCAGCTTATTGACAGCAACTCGTCAGGAAACCTCAACGCTGGTGAACCAAGCTCTGCGGTGCGGATTTCCCGCGTCCGTTGGTCATGCAGACAAAGAGGCTTGGTTGTGGTGTTGAGAGATCGCCTTCGGTTCACCAGACGGCGGGTGATCATCCTGGTACTGGCCGTGGTGATCGCCGCCGGAGCCGGAGTGGGCGCCTGGGCGGCGACCCGCCCGGCCGCGTCCTCCCCCGATCAGCTGGTGGCCGCAAGCACCCGGACCCTGCGCCAGACGGTGTCGTCCTCGGGCACCATCGAGCCGGCGCAGCAGGCGAACCTGAGTTTCGCCGTGTCCGGCCAGGTGACGGCCGTGAATGTGGCCACCGGCCAGCAGGTCAGCTCCGGGCAGGCGTTGGCCACCGTCAACTCGGCGTCGCTGGCGGCGAGCGTGGCCCAGGCGCAGGCCAGCGTGTCCTCGGATCAGGCGAAGTTGTCCGCGGACCAGAGTTCCAGCGCGTCCTCGGCGCAGGTGACCGCGGACCAGGCGTCCGTCACGGCGGCGCAGAACCAGCTCACCGACGCGCAGAGCGCGTTGGCCGAGGCGACCCTGACCGCGCCGTTCGCCGGCACGGTCGCGTCGGTCAACCTGACTGTCGGGCAGCCGGTGTCGGCCGGCGGCAGCGGGTCCGGCTCGTCCGGCAGTGGGTCGTCGGGTTCCGGATCGTCGGGCTCCGGTTCTGGTTCCGGCGGCTCCGGTTCGGGTTCCAGTGGCGCGGGCTCCAGCGGCTCCGGATCGTCGGGCAGCGGCTCGTCCGGCTCCGGGTCCTCGGCCAGTTCCTCGGCCAGCAGCGCACAAATCGTGGTGATCTCCACCGGCGCGAACGTGGTGAACGCGAGCGTCGACGACACCGAGGTCGGCCAGGTGAAATCCGGCGACCAGGCGGTCATCACGCCGGATGGCAGCAGCACTCCGGTGTACGGCACGGTCAGCTCGGTGGCCATGCTGGCCAGCAGTTCGTCGGTGCCGACGTACCCGGTGACCATCGCGGTCACCGGCAGCCCGGCCGGCCTGTTCCCCGGCGCCAGCGCGAGCGTGTCGATCATCGTCAAGCAACTCACCAACGCGCTGGTGGTGCCGACCACCGCGATCCACTACACCAACGGCGGGGCCGCGGTCTACGAGATCGCCAACGGCCAGCAGGTGTCCCATTCGATCACCACCGGCAGCACCGAGACCGGCTTCACCCAGGTGCTCAGCGGGCTTTCCGCCGGTGATCAGGTGGTCGTGCCGGTGGCCAAGTCCTCCGGCGGCAGCGGAACCGGTGGGACCGGCGGCGCCGGCCGGGGCGGAGGCGGCGGATTCGGCGGCTCGGGTGGCGGATTCGGCGGTGGCGGCGGGCTCGGTGGCGGCGGCGGCTTCCGCGGCGGGGCGGGCGGCTGAGCCATGACCGTGCCGATCCACCACACCAGACCGGTTCCACCGTCCACTCCGAACCCGGTCATCGAGATCACCGACGTGCGCAAGGTGTACAAGGCCGGATCGCTGGAAGTCGAGGCGCTGCGCGGCATCTCGCTGCGCATCGACGCCGGCGAGTACGTGGCGATCATGGGACCGTCCGGCTCCGGCAAGTCCACTCTTATGCACATCCTGGGCTGCCTGGACGTGGCCACCTCGGGCAGTTACCGGCTGGCCGGCGAGAACGTCGGCGATCTGTCCGAAGTGGAGCTCGCCGAGATCCGCAACCGCCGGATCGGGTTCGTGTTCCAGCAGTTCAACCTGCTGGCCTCGCTGACCGCGTGGCGCAACGTGGAACTGCCGCTGTGCTACGCCGGGATCCACCGGACCGAGCGCAAGGCCCGCGCGATCGAGGTGCTGACCAGGGTCGGCCTCGGCGACCGGGTGCAGCACCGGCCCGGCGAACTGTCCGGCGGCCAGCAGTCCCGGGTGGCGCTGGCCCGCGCGCTGGTCAACCAACCGGCGCTGATCCTGGCCGACGAGCCGACCGGCGCGCTGGACACGCACTCCACCAACGATGTGCTCAACGTGTTCGCCGACCTGCACGGCCAGGGCCACACCATCGTGCTGATCACGCACGAGGAGGACGTCGCCGCCCGCGCCGGGCGCACCATCCGGCTGCGCGACGGGCTGATCGAGTCGCCGAGCGGGGTGCTGGCATGAACTGGCTGGAAACGCTGCGCACCAGCGTGGATGCGATTCGGTCGCACCGGTTGCGGTCCGGGCTGACCATGCTTGGCATCCTGATCGGCATCGCGGCGGTGATCCTCACCGTCGGCCTCGGCCTGGGCGCGCAGGCTCAGGTCTCCGCCGAGATCAACTCGCTGGGCACCAACCTGCTGGTGATCTCGCCGGGCAGCACCACCAGCAGCAGCGGCGTGCGCGGCGGTTCCGGCTCCGCGTCCACGCTGACCGTCGCCGACGCCGACGCGCTCCAGTCGCCGGCGGTGGCGCCGGACGTGGCCGCGGTCGCGCCGAGCACCAGCCGGTCGGAGGCGCTGACCGCCGGCTCGACGAACTGGACCACCTCGGTGGTGGGCACCACGCCGAGCTGGCTGTCGGTGCGCGCCCGCACGGTGTCCGAGGGCCGGTTCCTCACCGACCAGGACGAGACCACCGACGCGGCGGTCACCGTGCTCGCGCCGACCACCGCACAGGAGCTGTTCGGGTTCGCCGATCCGGTGGGCCGCACGGTCACCGTGAATGGCACGCCGTTCACCGTCGTCGGGGTGCTCGCCTCCGCCGGCGCGTCGTCCGCGCAGAACCAGGACGACCAGGCCGTGGTGCCGATCAGCACCGCCGCCGACCGGCTTTTCGGTGGCAGCACAAGGACATCCGTGCAGTCGATCTACCTGGAGGCGACCTCGGCGGACACGCTGTCGGCCGCTTATCAGGAGGCGAACCAGGAACTGCTGAACACCCACCACATCAGCAATCCGACCAGCGCCGACTTCAGCATCGCCAGCCAGCAGTCGCTGCTGTCCACCGCGACCTCGGTGGACAAGACGCTGACCATCCTGCTCGGCGGGGTGGCGGCGATCTCGCTGCTGGTCGGCGGGATCGGGGTGATGAACATCATGCTGGTCTCGGTGACCGAGCGGATCCGGGAAATCGGCCTGCGCAAAGCGATCGGCGCCAGCCCGGCGGTGATCCGTCGACAGTTCCTGGTGGAAGCGTCGCTACTCGGGCTGGCCGGCGGGATTCTCGGCGCGGTGCTCGGCATCGTCGGCGCGATCGTGTTGCCGCACTTCATCTCCACGACCATCACGGTGTCGCCACTGGCCACCATCGGCTCGATCGCCACCGCGATCTGCATCGGCATGGCGTTCGGCGTCTACCCGGCCACCCGGGCCGCCCGGCTCGCCCCGATCGACGCCCTCCGCAGCGAATGACCAACGATCCACTTTGGAGTAGTGCTATGTCCGTCCAGTCGTCAGTTCCCGCGTCAGGTCGCCGGCGGACCGCCGGGCTGGTGCTGATCGCGGGTGCGATGGTCGCCGTCCTGGCCGCGTGCGGCGGCGGCTCGGCCAACAGCCCGGCGGCGGCCCCGTCGTCGACCGATCCCGGCTCCGGCGGCCCGAACACGCCGCCGGGCGCGTTCGGCACCGCGGCCGCCGTGTCCGCCGCCAGCCTTGAGGTGCAGAACCAGAGCACCGGCCAGGTGACGGTCAACTTCGGCTCGTCCACCAAGTTCAGCAACTCGGTCAGCGCGGCCCTGTCGGACGTGACCGTCGGCGAGTGCGCGGTGGTCAGCGGAACCGCCGCCGGTACGGGCAAAGTCACCGCGACCACGGTGACCGTCAGCCCGGCCACGTCCGCCGGCTGCTCCGCCGGGTTCGGCGGGTTCGGTGGTGGCGGCGGCGGACGCACCCGACCCAGCGGCGTCCCACCGACCCGGTCCAGCGGCGGCAACCGTTCCGGCGGCGGCGCGAACGCCGGTGGTCGGGCGTTCGGCACGGTCAGCGCGGTGACCGGCAGCACCTTCACCGTGCACAGCACCAGCCGGCAGTCCGGATCGGCCACCGACACCGCGGTGACGGTCGACGGCACGACGAAGTTCACCAAGACGGTGAGCGCCACATCGAGCGCGCTCGCGGTCGGCGAGTGCATCTCCGCGCTCGGCCAGACCGACGACACCGGCGCGGTGACGGCGACCTCGATCGCGATCAGCCAGCCGGGGCCCAACGGCTGCACGCAGGGCTTCGGCGGCGGCCGGCGCGGCGGCGCGGGCGGGACGACTGGGACGACTAATGGCTGACAAGCGCACTGATCGGCGCCACCGGGCGAACCGGCGGCGGCTGATCATCGGAGCCGTCGTGCTGGTGCTCCTGCTCGGCGGGGCCGGCGGGGTGTGGGCGGCGACCAGGCCGTCCGGCGACAGCTATCGCACGGTGGCCGCCGGGCCGGCGACGGTGACCGACGCCCTCGGCCTCACCGGCGCCATCGAGCCGGTGTCCGAGGCGACGGTGGACTTCCCGGTCAGCGGCCAGGTGGCGGCGGTCGACGTCACGCAGGGCCAGCAGGTCACCGCCGGCCAGACACTGGCCCAGCTCAACACCACCAGCCTGGCCGGCCAGGTCAGCTCGTCGCAGTCGTCGGTGGCCACCGCCCAGGCGAGACTGGCCGCCGACCAGGCCAGCCAGACCTCGGCGGTCGGCGGCACGGGATCGAGCACCGGATCAGCCGCAGGCTCGTCCAGTCAGCCGGCCGGCACGGTGACCGATCCGCCGGCCAGCTCCCGACCGGCGACCGACACCGCCGCGCTGGCCAGCCTGAACAGCGGGCAGGCCGCGGTGCGCGAGGCGCAGGCCGCCGTGGACGCCGACCTCACCGTGGCGAAGGCCGCGGTCAAGCAGGAGAACACCACCTGTGGGCCGGTAATCCAGTCCCTGCAAGCGGTTCCGGCCGCTCCGACGACGAGGCCCACGACACCCACGGCTCCCCCGACGACGAGTACCGCGACTGGCACCACAACTCCGGCCAGCACAGTGTCGGCCCAGTCGGCCCAGTCGGCCCAGTCCGCACCGTCGGGGCCGAACCCGACCGAGGCGGCCAACTGCGCCGCGCTGCTGCAACAGGCGTTGGACGACCAGGGCCACACGTCCACCGACGAGCAGGCGTTGGCGACGGCCGAATCCGCGCTCACCGTGGCGCTGAACAGGGCCGACAGCGCGGTGGCCCAGGCGGCGCAGAGCGCGTCGGCGAAGCCGTCGACCAGCGCGAGCAGCACCGGTAGCAGTCGTGCCACCAGTTCCGGCGCCAACTCCGGCAGTTCGAGTTCGGGTTCAACCCGCAGCGGCGGAAGTGGCAACAGCGGCCAGCCGGCCTCCGCCGATCAGCTGGCCGCCGACCAGGCCCAGGTCGACTCCGCCAACGCGCAACTGGCCAGCCTGCAACAGAATCAGGCCGCCGCGACGCTGGTCAGTCCGATCGCCGGCACCGTCGCGCAGGTCGGCCTGACCGGCGGGCAGTCGGTGTCGGCGGGTTCGAGCACCGACTCGATCGTGGTGATCGGACCGGGCACCAGTGAGGTCACCACCGCCGTGGACGACAGCCAGGTCGGCAAGGTCCGGCCCGGCGAGGTCGCCTCGGTGATCCCGGACGGGGTGACCACCCCGCTGGCCGGCACGGTGACCGCGATCGGCGCGCTGGGCAGCACCACGTCGTCGGGCTCGGCCAGCTACCCGGTGACCATTTCGCTGGCGCCCACCACCGTCCCGCTGTTCGCCGGCGCGAACGCCACCGTGTCGATCACTCTGGGCAGCGCGGCCGCGGCGGTGACCGTGCCGACCTCGGCGGTGCACTCGGTGGGCTCGGTCAGCTTCGTCAGCGTGCTGCGCAGCGGAAAGCCGACCCTGGTTCCGGTGACGCTCGGCGTGACCGGCAGCACCGTCACCCAGGTGACGTCGGGCCTGATCGCCGGCGAGCAGGTCGTGCTGGCCGATATCAGCACGCCGCTGCCGACGTCCGGCAGCACGAACACCCGCGCGATCACCGGCGGCGGCGCGGGTCGTGGCGCTGGTGGCGGTGCCGGTGGCGCTGGCGGCGGCCAAGTCGCGTCCGTGCCGAAGAGCGGCGGCTGAGAAGACAGTCCACTGAACGTGACGGACTGACCACTGGTCGACTCACCGGGCTGCTGCGGTGCGGGTGACGTCATGTCTCGGGACGGCGGTCGTCGCCTGCGACAGAGCGTGGCCACGCTCTGCGTACAAGCAGCCACATCTGCTCGCGCGCTCCGTCGATAGAAAGTCCTTCAGTATGCAAGCTATTTCATCAAACGTGTTCGCTGTGCTCGAAGCGGAGTTCGCGTCGTCGTTTCTGGCGTCCGTGACACTGGTCGAACAGGGAGAGTGCGGTGACGGCCTGCCCGAGCGCCCTGTCACGGTGGGTGCCGCGCGGGATGTCGTGCACGATCCGCGCGCGGACCTGGCTGTTTGCGACGCGGTTTTCGCGGCGTTGGTGCGGCGTGTGCAAACCTCCGACCAGCACGCTCAGTTGGCGGCGATCTGGGTCATGCTGCCGGGTCTGCGGGCGATCGCTCATCGCCTCCGCCGGACATGGCGTGCCGACATCGACGACATCCACTCCGATGCCGTGGTCGGTTTCCTCGAAGCACTCCGGGCCGCCGATCCGGGCCGCCAGAATCTCGGTGCGCACCTGTGGTGGGCCACGTATCGCCATGCGCGACGGCCGTGCGAGACGTTCGTCCGGGAGACCGCCACGGAGGACATCGCGATGCTCGCCGCGCGAACAGCCACGTCAGACCACGCGAACAATCCGCCGGCCGAGCCCATCCGCTCCGGCAACCTCGACGCCGCGTCCGTGGGCAGCCCGGTCGCCGACTCCGGGGTGGAAGGCGAGCGCCTCCGCTCCCTCGCTCATCGGCTCGGCCTCCACAGTCAACTCCACAGCGACCATCGAACGCGGAACAGGCGACGCCGCATCGGTTACCTGACACTGCACAACATCGCTCGTTCACATCCTCGTGCCGTGGGCGACGCGGCGGTGGGGATCGAGCGAGAGGACGATGCCGCATGACGGTTCGGGCACCGCATCCGACGCCGATAGCCACGCCAGTCCGACCGCACCGGCACCCCAACGCGGAGACGCTGACGTTCCCTGAGCTGTTCGAACTGCCGACCACTTCCGGGATGGCGGTACCGGGTGCCCACGGCCGCACTGCTGAAAGCCCTGGACATCGACCTGCGGCCGGTCGACATCGACGACGGTGACCACGGCGCTGACCACGGCGCCGATCTCGCCGCCCAGGTCGCATAGGTCATCCGCACCTATCGGTCGGGCTGGGTCCCGCGATCCGCGTCGGACCCAGCCCGACAAGGCGAACGCCGGCTTTCATGGTTGCGGGCACGAGGAAGGAGACCGCAGCGCAGGAGGGTGAGTCAGGCATGAAACCCTGGCCGGGTGAGTCGATCGAAGCCGGCCGCGCTGGATGCCCTGATCGCTGAGGCAACAGTCGACTGTGACAACGACAGCGAGTGCGTCACCGGCTTTTACACGATGCTGCACGGCAATCTCGCCACGCCGTTCCAGACCGTGGCGCCTACCGCCGGTGGGTGAAGGGAATATGACCATCGACACCGAACGCCGGGTGCGGCTGACCGAACTGGATGCCCTGGCCAACCTGCGCACCGTGCTCGAACTGGTCGCTGCCGGTCACGTGAAGTGCAGCGACAAGACCCTGCGCCCCACAGCGGCGACCATCCGCGCACTCGGCGCGGACCTCGCCCACGGCGACTTCTACCCAGACGAACCCATCGCCACCTTCGCGTGGCCGCTGCTGATCCAGGCGGGCGGGCAGGCCAAGCTCGACGGCACCAGGCTCAACCTGACCCCGAAGGGCCGCGCCGCACTGGGCAAACCACCCGCCGAGACCATTCGTTACCTGTGGCAGCGATGGCTGTCCCACGCGGTGATCGACGAGTTCAGCAGGATCGAGCAGATCAAGGGCCAACGCTCCCGCAACGTGCTCACCGCGGCCAAACCCCGCCGCCAGATGATCGCCAAGGCATTGGCCACCTGCCCGCCGGGCGAGTGGATCGACGTGGACACCCTGTTCACCACGATGCGCCGCGGCAACATGAGCCCCACGATCGTCCGCAGCGACATGGCCCTGTGGAAGCTGTACCTGGAAGATCCGCAGTACGGCAGCCTCGGCTACGACGGCTTCCACGACTGGACGCTGCTGGCGGGCCGCTACACCCTGGCCGTGCTGTTCGAATACGCGGGCACCCTCGGGTTGATCGACCTCGACTACGTCCACCCCGACGGCGCCCGCGACGACTTCCGGGACAACTGGGGCGGCGACTGCCTGGACGCGCTCAGCCGCTACGACGGCCTCCAGGCGATCAAGCTCACCCCGCTGGGCGCCTACGTCCTCGGCCTGGCCGACACGTACCAACCGGCCAACTCCGATGCGACGGCGGTCCAGGCGCTGAAGGTGCTGCCCAACCTCGACATCATCGCGACCGGAGACAGCGGCGCAGCCGACCGGCTCACCCTGTCCGCCTACACCACGCAGACCGCCGATCGCGTCTGGACGGTGTCCGCGACCAGCCTGCTCGCCGCGCTCGACACCGGTCGCGACCTCACCGAGTTCACCACATTCCTCACCCGGCGGGCCGAACACGACCTGCCCGACGCCCTGACCACGCTGATCGCCGACGTCCGCCGCAGGGCCGGGCACCTCACCGACCTCGGCCACGTCCGCGTGATCGAATGCGCGGACCCCGCCACCGCGGCACTCATCACCCACGACCGCGCGCTGCGATCCCTGTGTCGCCCGATCGGCGACCGGCACCTCGCCATCAAGCCGGACCAGGAACCGAAATTCCGCAAAGCCCTACTCAAACTGGGCTACGTCATGCCGGCACAACCGACGACCTGACTCGGCCGCGCCGATCCAGCGTTGGCGGCTGACCCGAGATGCCAGGGATCGGGTCCGACGCGATGACATCGAGCTGGTCGGGGTTGCGGAGTGGCTGCCCGCGCTGGGTCTTGCCTGACAGCCGGTCAGCTCTCCTCGGAGCGGGCGGATACCGCCCTGGTATGGGCGCGGCGACGACCGGAGGTGGAGTCGCCCACGATCGCGTCCCGCAGCACGCCGCACAGCCAGCCGACCATCGGCAGCCACACCGGACAGAACATCAACGCCAACAGCGGAATCATGTCACCGAGGAACGTGACGAGACCGTTGGTCATCTGGGTGCCTCTCGCCGATGGCCGGGATTTCCCCGACGCTAGGCAGGTGACACCGGACCGTGACTGTGCCGACGAGACAGAATCCGCCCGCTGATTGTGAATCCGCGCCAAACCGTGCCTGGGTGGCTCGGTGTCGAATAGTCGAAATCCAGCCCACCAGCGGCGTACTTCTCTGTCAATCCAGTGGAAGGGAGCGACGATCGGCCAGTTTTGTTC
The DNA here is from genome assembly GCA_035552275.1 of Pseudonocardiaceae bacterium. Taxonomy (GTDB): domain Bacteria; phylum Actinomycetota; class Actinomycetes; order Mycobacteriales; family Pseudonocardiaceae; genus DASVLX01. The sequence continues at coordinate 13,140 of DASZLR010000133.1, forward strand.
TGGGCTTAACGACGTGCCCGTGCCCCGCGCGGCCGCATAGCCTGGACTGGCGATGACCGCGCCCGGTCAGACCCATGCTGGTGTGAACGCGATGGCGTGGACGTCCTCGTGATGCCGCGTCGTGATCCCGGCGGTGTTCACCCTGCCTCGTTGCGCGTGGTTCGGTCGAGGAATTCCCGTGCGGCGTCCTGGGCTTGTGCCGCGTGGGGGCTGAGCCAGAATCCCAGGTGTGAGCCGTCTTCGATCCAGACACGGTGGGCGCCCGGAATCTCTTCGTGCGCTCGGACACCGTGGCAGAACTTGACGTCGGCGTCGTGGGTGCCGTGCACGATCAGCGTCGGGCACCGAATGTGGTGCAGCGGCAACGGGTCGAGGTCACCGAACAGGGTCATGTCGTTGTCGTTGCCGGGAATGCGCGGCCGGTAGGGATTCATGGTGCCGATGAGCGCACGCAGGAACGCCACGCCGTCTGGCGAGCTCAGCGCGTGATCCATGTGTTCGGCGAGTTGCCGCGCGGTGTAGTGCGCGGTGCCCTGGAAGGTCTGGCGCAGCAGCCAGGCCGGCCAGCGGCGGGCAATCAGTTGGGTGAGTTGCTGGCCACGGTGGCTCAGGAACATGGCTTGTGCGAACCGGCCGGCGGTTTCGGGCATGTCGTAGCGGCCGGTGACACTGGAGATCGCCACCAATGCCGAGACGCGGTCGGGATGTCGCGCGGCGAGCAGGTAGCCGGCCGGGCCTCCTGCGGACAGCGTCACCACCGCGGCTCGGTGCACACCGAGCGCGTCGAGCAGCGCGGCGAACAGGTCGGCCTGCTGTTCGAAGGTGCGGCCGCTGCTCAGCGGGGTGCCGAGATAGCCGGGCCGGGAGCAGGACAGCAGCCGGTACTCGTTAGGGTCGAGCCAGTTGAGCATCAGCCGGGCCTGGTCGATGCCGCCGATCCCGCCGTGGCTGGCCAGTACCACCGGACCCGTGCCCTCCGTTATCGAGCACTCGACCGGGCCGCAGGCGGTCTCGATCACCTGTGGGGGCCGCGTGTCGGTCGGCGCGGTCACGCCCGCACCAGCGCCGGCCGGATCGCGCGGACGAGCCACAGAGCGCCGCGCAACGTGACGGCGCCGGTCCCCTCAAAGCCGCGCAGGCTGTCGGTGACCGCGGACCGGACCCGGTCCAGCGCCGCCGAGTCCGCCGTGGCGAGGTTGAAGCGCATGGGCCCCATTGCCATGAAGAACTCCGCCGCGTCGGCGGCGTCCTGGCCGAACACCATCGGCACGGTGATCGCCGTGGTGGTTATGTCGGTGAACCCGGCGCCGGTGAGTATCTCGTCGATCCGGTCGATATCGGCTAGCGACGCCGGCCCCGGGCCATCCTCGGCCGCGGGCCCGTACTCGCGCATCGCGGCCCACAGCGGAGCGAGCGCGCGAGCGAAGTCGTCATCGGCGCCCACGCCTCGCGGGCACACGACCGCGAGGCGACCGCCCGGCCGCAGTGCGCGACGGATGTTGCCGAACGCGGCGACCGGGTCGGCGAAGAACATCACCCCGCCCCTGCTGATCGCCACGTCGAACCCACCCTCGGTGAACGGGTGCACCTGGGCGTCGCCCTGCTCGACGACGACATTGCCGATCCCCTCCTCGGTGGCGCGGGCGCGAGCCCGCTGCAACATCGGCGTCGACAGGTCGATCCCGGCCACCCGTCCACGCGAGGCGAGCCGAGCCGCGTCGTGCGCCCGTTGCCGCAGCCGATGTCCAGCACGCGGTCGGGCTCGGTGATCGCGGCGGCGTCCAGGAGCGGGTTGTTCATCCCGTCGTTGGCCGCGTCGTAGCGATCCTGATGCTCGGCCCAGTGGCGACCCTCGTATCCGTTCCACGCTTCTGCTTGATGGGTGTTGACGACGGTGGGCATCGCGGCTCCTGGCAGCGTTGGCTGACGGACATCGACATTTATCTTTGACGCACATGTCAAAGCTAACAGCATCGGCTAGCCTTGACAAGCATGTCAGAGTTCACGGCGATCCCGAGGCGTCGCCGCCGCTCCGACGCCGAGCGCAGCGTCTCGGCGATCCTCGACGCGGCGCGCGCGGTCCTCGGCGAACGCCCCGACGCGAGCATCGCCGACATCGCCGCCGCGGCCGGCGTGACCCGGCAAACCGTCTATGCGCACTACCCGTCCAGGGACGCCCTACTGGCAGCGGTAATCGACCGCGCGACCGACGACGCCATCGACGCTATCGACGCCGCCCGCATCGAGGAAGGCCCCGCCGCCGAAGCGCTGACCCGGTTCCTCGACGCCAGTTGGGCAACGCTGGACCGCTATCCGCTCCTGCTGAACCTGCCGGCCATACCCACCGACCCACAGGCCGACCGCGACCGCCATGAGCCCGTCGTCGCCCGCCTGCACCGCCTCATCCGCCGCGGCCAGGACTCCGGAGAGTTCGACCCCCAGTTGCCGCCCGCCTGGCTGCTCGCCGCCACGATCGCGCTCGGACACACCGCAGGTGAACAAGTAGCCAATCGAACCATGTCGGCCGACGACGCGATCACGACACTCAAACGCAGCGTCCTGCGCCTGTTCGGCGCCACCGGCACCGAACAGGCCTGACCCGCTATTTCTCTTGAAAAACCGCCGAACGACCGTTTCGCGCTTCAAGGGCCGACGACCGCAACAACTAATTCTCGTCGTTGCCCTTCTTGGCGGCGAAGCAGCGCTTTCCGCAGCGGTAAATCGCGGACAGTCAGCGCCGTGATGATGGACAAACCTCCTCCGTACTGGTGAATCGCGACGCCAACCAGGGTGGTGGCGCTGTCCTACGCGGGTTCGGGCCGATCGACCTCGCTGGGCTCTCCGGCCGCCGTCGCGGCGAACCGGGCCGTGGGCCCGGTCAGCGCGGGGCTGAACTCCAACGCGCCAATCAATTCCTCGATGGCGGCCTGGCCCTGGCCAGTCACCACCGCGTCGGAGAAACAGGTCTCCAGATGGTTGTGCAACATGATCCGGTTCACCCGCTCCAATGAGGACTGCGTCGCCGACACCTGTTTCATCACGTCCACGCAGTAGCCATCCGACTCCAACATCCGGATGATCCCGTCCAGGTGTCCGCGCACCGTCTTCGACCGGTTGAGCGCGTCACGCTTGCGGACCGGCGCCCGACGCCGACGCAACCAGCCACGGCCGCCGGACCAAACATCGACGCGACACCACAACAGACACGAACATGAGCTTGACCCCGTAGCACGGACACCTGACCTGAGGTGGCCTCGGCCACCAGGGAGGATGTCGCTATGCCCGCACCTCACCCGCCTGAGTTCCGGCTGGTTCGCGGCCTTGGACGTGCAGATCCGCACCGAGGAGAACTACCGCAGCCTGTACCGCAACCACATCCAGCCGCAGTGGGGCGCCGCCGGTCTGGGCGACATCACTGGTATCGCGGTCGCCACCTGGGCCAAGGGCCTGCGGCAGGGCGGCTACGCCCCAGACACGGTCACTGGCATCACGAAACTGCTGTCCACCATGCTCGCCGACGCCGCCGACGAGCACCTGATCCCCGGCAACCCCATCCGGAACCGGCACCGCGGCCGCCGAAACATCAGCCGCCGCACAGAGGTGGTGTGGCCCACCCCCGAGGAAGCCCTCGCCGTCGCGGCGCAGGCGGCGACGCTGTCCAACACCAGTGACGGACTGCTCCTACTGACCGCGGCATGGACCGGTGCCCGGTGGGGCGAGCTGACCGGCGTGCAACGGCCCAACCTCCACCTCGACGACGGCCTGTTCATAGTCGACCCGCGGATCGGGGCGTTGCACGAAAGCAGCCGGGCCGGCGTGTGGCTGGGCCCACCCAAAACCGCCACGTCCGCACGCACCGTCGGCCTGCCGCCGTTCCTGGCCGACCTGCTCCGCGTCCACCTGGCCGGCCACGACAACCCCATCGTGTTCCCCACCGTCATGGCCTTCCTCGACACCATCGGCGACACCAACCACGTCAGCGGCCCCCAACGCCGCGCCGCTTGACAACCACGTGGGTGGTCCATCCACCGGCGAGACCACCACCGACCGGCCCCGGATCCGCCGGGAGCGACCCTCACAGGAGCCGTGTGGGGGTCACCGACCAACACCCCGACGACAGATCCGCAGGTAGACGCCATGAGCATGGCGACGGGATCCAGCGAGACGATCACCGAACACCGTCCAGACGCCCCAATTTCCGGACATACAGGACACCAACACCGGAATCTGGAGCACAACTGGAGCAGAAGTGGAGCAACCGCCAAAGGGGTCACGATCGTGCTCCAGACGACACCACGACCGGGCACCTGACCAGCGAAAACACACCGCGGCCAACACGACCGACACCGGCGAGATCGGAGATCAACTCCTCCAGAATCCCTCCACCAAGATCAGACAAAGAACCAGGCAAGATCAACCACAAGATCAACCCGACAACATCAAAAAACCCGCTGACCTGGGAAACTCCCAGATCAGCGGGCCTCAAAGCGGGGTGGAGCTGAGGGGACTCGAACCCCTGACCCTCACACTGCCAGTGTGATGCGCTACCAGCTGCGCCACAGCCCCGCGAGCTGTTGTGTGTACACACCGTACCGGACGACCCCGGCCACCGAGGAAGCGGGGCGACCGCTCAGCTCGGGTAGGCCGTCTTGACCAATGTGTTCAGCCAGTTCGGGTCGTTCTGCCAGTTCTGGATCTGACCGCCGGAGACGATGGTCGGCGTGCCGAAGCCCTTGCTGCCGTCCTGGTTTTGCTGGAACAACGCCGAATTGCTGGCCGCCGCGTTCGTGTTGTTCGTGAGCTGGGTCTCGTAAGTCTTGTTGTTCACTAGGGTGAGAAACTGCTGGTATGCGGCTCCTGTCAAGCCGGATCGGCTTGCCAGGCTGTTGAGCTGAGCCTGTGTGTAGCCGGGGCCGTTCTCCTTGGGCTGGTCCTGGTACAAGCTGTAGTGGTAGTCGATGAACTTGTCGGGCGCCACGGTCGCCAGTGCCAACGCGGTGTTCGCGGCCATCAGCGAGTAGCCGGGCGGCACCGATGCCTGGTTCAGAATATCGACCATGTGGTAGCGCACCTTGATTGTGCCAGCCGCCAGCTGCTGGTCTACGGCGGTGAAGTTGGTCGACTCGAACTCACCGCAAACCGAGCACAGGAAGTCCTCGTACGCGTCAATGGTGATCTTGGCGGTGGGCTTGCCCACCAGCACCGTCGCGGTGGACTTGTCGAACTGCCCTGGGTAGTGGTCCCCGCTCGGGGTGGTCACCGGCGGGATCGTGGCATTGTTCGTCTGCGTGGCCCGGTTCTGCTGGAGCACCACGCCGACGACCACCGCGACAGCGATCACCAGGACGACCGCCACGCCGATGATGATCTTCGGTAGGTCCTTGTTGGTTCCACGGGCGGCCGCCACCGTCCGGGCCGCCTGCGTCCTGTTGTTCTGCTTGCGCTTGCGATTGCCGCGCTGGGCACCGCCCACGGTCACGTTCTCCTTGCCACCGTCGACGCCGTCCCCTCGCCGGAGTCGCCAGAAACTGAATCGGCTCGGCTGGACTCGGCGTCATCGCCGTCATCCGTTGTGTCAACCCACTCGCGCCGGCCACGCAACCAACCGTCCACCGACACCCAGGTCCTGGGCCGGACGACGAGCCACACCGCCAGCGCGAGGAAGCCTACGTCCCGGAGTATCTCCTCCAGGTAATGCGTCTGGCCTGCCGCTACCTGTCCGCCATTGCCGAAGCAGCCGCAGTTGATGGTCAGCCCACGGGCCCAGGACTGGGCGATGCCGGCGATGTACACCAACAGAAGCAGCCCCGACAGCACGGCCACCAGCCGGGTGCCGATGCCGACCAGGATGAGCAGGCCCAGCGCCAATTCCAGGTACGGCAGCACCGCGGCGATCAGGCTGGCCACGCCACTGGGAAACAGGTTGTACGCTCGAACAGCGGCATAGGTGCCGTTGGGATCGGCGGCCTTGATCGCGCCGGAAATCAGCCACACCGCCGCCAGTCCGAGCCGCGCCAGCGTGCCGACGCCGTCGAGCACCGTAGACAGAGGGCGAGTCACCGCAGCAGGGTACCGGTCTGACCTGAGCTGTGGCTGAGAAGCCGGGAAACTGAGGTTAGCCACGGCTTGGCAAGGCTGGGCTCAGTCCACCATGGACACTTAGGCTGGTGAAGTGACGAACACACCGAACATCGAGGCGCACCCGTCTCCGGCCGGAACCGCGGAGGTCGGACACACCCACTCCGACGTGTCCGGCGGTTGGTTGCGGGCCGGGGTGTTCGGTGCGATGGACGGCCTGGTGACCAACATCGCCCTGGTCGCCGGTGTCGGCGGCGCGGGGGCCAGCGTGCACGTGATTGTGCTGTCCGGCATGGCCAGCCTGGTCGCCGGCGCGTTCTCCATGGCGCTGGGCGAGTACACCTCGGTCGGCACGCAGAACGCCGCCGTGCACGCGGAGGCGGCCGTGGAGCGCGCCGAGTTGGAGCACAACCCGGCGGCCGAGCAGGCCGAACTGGTGCAGATGTACCGGGACATGGGACTGTCGGAGAAGACCGCGGTGCAGGTCGCCGAGGAAATTCACGCGAATCCCGATCTTGCCATCCGGGTGCACTTGACCCAGGAACTCGGGATCGATCCTGACGAGCAGCCGTCGCCGTCCGTCGCGGCCGGTTCGTCGTTCCTGAGCTTCGCGGTCGGGGCCGTCGTGCCGCTGCTGCCGTTCTTCGCCGGACTGCACTCGCTGTGGACGGGCTTGGGCGTCGGCGCGGTCGGGCTGTTCCTGGCCGGCCTGATCGTGGCCCGGTTCACGCACCGGTCGTGGTGGTGGAGCGGCCTTCGGCAGTTGCTGTTCGGCGCGATCGCGGCGGCGGCCAGCTACGGCGTGGGTGCCCTTATCGGCGTGTCCGCGGCAGGCTGATGGGTATGATGGGTCGGTAACCCACGAAGGGGGTGAACGGTTTCGACTCTGGACGTTGAGTCAGGGGAAGCGTGCAGGTGCAGGCGAGAGACCACCTCAAGCGTCATCGCAAACCAATAAGCGCCAAGACTAATAGTCAGCGCGACTTCGCCCTCGCCGCCTGAGCGAGTGTGAGTCTGTCGGCCCGGGAGCGCCTCCGTCCCGGTTCGCCGGCATCAGTTAGGAGGCTCACCGCCAGCTTCGGTCGCGGAAGTTGGTCGGGACACTTACAGCGACTGGGCCCGTCACATCGGCTTGTTCACGTGACCGGTGGGGCCAAGTAGCGACAGAGTGAACTGCGCACGGAGAAGCCCTGGTAAGGCGACAGAGGACCCGGGTTCGATTCCCGGCACCTCCACCATCGCCGCCCTACTTGAACCGTGGTCCGCAAGGATCACGCCAAGCAGGTCAGCGTCGG
>DASZLR010000134.1:0-16250 GCA_035552275.1 Pseudonocardiaceae bacterium
CGGCATCGACGATTTCCGGCGGCTGCGACTCCGGCTGGAAGCCGAGCTGCGCCAACGGATGGACGCGCTCGCCGAGGTCCTAGACGACCTGACTTCGGACGAGAAGCTGTGCGAGTTGCCACCCAAGGGCGCCTGAACGATCATCTGTGCGCGTCACCGGCGCTGATGTCGCGAGTGTCGGCATCGCGGTACGGGACTCGAAAAACCCAAGCGGCGCGACGCTGATCGCCGATGTGTCGGCGTTCGCGCGAAGATCAGGGCCGACCTGCTCGACTGAACGACAGCGGCGGTAGGGCCGTCTCGATATCCTCCGGCACAGGCCCTACCGCCGTTCAGGTCAGCTCACGGGCACGAGCTGCCATTGCTGGTTCGCATCCGTGGCGGAGACCGCCCACTGCTCGATCACGGCGTTGTCCGCGATCGAACCACTGCGCAGGTCGATGGCCTGGCCGTTGCCCTTGTCGGTGAGGTCGTACCAACCATTGCCCAATGAGACGAACTGCCACTGCTGGTAAGCGGTGCCGGTTCCGCTGATCGTCTCCTGGTCCAGCTGCGTGCCGTTGACGCCCGACCCGTGCGGCACTGTCAGCGCCAAGCCGCTGTGCACGTCAACGAGGTTGAAGTAGCCCGAACCGGCGTCGACCAGTGTCCACTGCTGGGAAAGATCGCCGTCGTCGGTGAACTGCACGGCACTGGCCGCAGTGGACACTGAGCCGCCGGAGATATCGATGGGCTTGCCGCTCATCTTGGCCGTGATCTTGTAGGTGTGGCCGGCACTGGGCACGTTCGACAGCGCCGGAGCCGGGGAAACGCTGCCCATGAACGTGACCGTCGCGCGCGAGGGCAGCGTGTAGGAGAACGATCCCTGGCCATTCCAGGTCACCTCGAAGGACGTGGAACCGCTGTTGCGGTTCGTCGCGACCAGCGTCTCCTGGCCATCCGGGCGTTTGACCGCCGCGGTCACGATCCCATGGGCGTTGACGGTCGACGCGATGTGCGTTGACCCGACCGGCACGAACTCGGCGATCTGGCCGAGGTTGTAGAAATTGTTGGCGAGGGTGTAGCCGGAACCGTTGTCAGGAATGATCGCGACGGTCGGCACGCAGGTGGTGCAGCCGCCGAGATGCGGGCCGTTGTTCGGGTCAAGCACCGGGTTCCAGTAGGTCACACCGGGAGCCCAGTTCTGCACCGACAACAACGCGACCTCGGCCGTGCTCAGTGGAATGATGTTGGTCGGGCTGGTGTCCGACGCGCATTCGGTCTCATAGTTGTCGTATCCGGGATAGAGGTCGTGGGCCTGCGTCATGACGGTCGGGTCGCTGTCGTTGTTGTAGCAGTGCCAGGCGGTGCCGCCGTAGTCGCCGGCCGTGCTGCCCGACAGCAGCCCCTCCGGGAAGCTCGGGTTGTCCCAGTTGTGGTCGTAGCCGAGCACGACGGGATTGAGACCGGCCGCGGCCAGCGTCGGCTTGAGATAGCTGTGTACCCAGGACGCCTCGCCGGATTCGGTCCACTCCATGCCGGGATAGCTTGTCGGGCAGTAACCCGGCTCGTTCTGCGGCGTGATGCCCCAGATCGGCACGCCCGCCGCCTGGTACGCCTGGATCCATTTGACGAAGTAGTCCGCCCACGCCTGGTCGTACTGGCCGAGCAGGACACCGTTGGTCTTGTTGACGTTGCAGATCAACGAATCCGTGTTCTTCATCCACGCCGGCGCACTCCACGGGCTGGCGACGATGCGCAGGTTCCTGTTGATCGCCAGCGCATCCTTGATCGACGGAATGACATGCTGGGTGTCGTTCGTCGTCAGGCCGAAGTACTGCGTTGGATCGGTGCTCGGGCCCTGGGTGTCGTCGTCAGTCCAGAACGCGGATGCGGCCGTGAAGTCGCTCGAGCCCATCGGCACTCGCCACATCTGGAGGCCCAACCCGCTGGTCGTGCCGTACATCTGGTTGGTCAGCGTGCCGTAGGCCGTGGGGTTCGCCGCCTTCAGGTTCTGCAGCAGATATCCCGAGGAGTCGGTGAAGGAAGCGCCGAAGCCGCCGCTGATCGTCTGGTACGTCTGGCTGTCATTGACGTCGACGTTGATCGCGCCGCGCGTCACCGACCCGAGCGTGACGCCCGGCTGGGGCGTGAGCGCGGAGCTGCCGTCGGGCGTGGTCAACCACGCTTGCAGCGTGGTGGAGGTGGCATTCGCGGGCGGTGCGATCGTGGCTGTGGCAGCGAGGCCGCCAACCGCTGTCAGCACCACACTCGCGCCGTAGACACCGAGGCGTCTGCGCAGGGCGAGCCGGACATTTCTCATGGTTCCTCCTATACAGAGCCGATTTCGGATAAATCGGCACGACTTCGGAGATTTCCTGATAAAGACACGACGAGGTGGTCCGCGCACCGTCGCGGACAGGTCAGATCGCGTTTGTGGGCACGTCGCGGGCCAACGACGGGCAGCGCGAGGCAGCCCGACGCGCGCCGAGCATCGGCGTGCGGATGGATCAGCGGCGCGCGTGTGGAATCCAGTCGGCGACCACGAGGCCGCCGACGGTCAGCGACGGCAGGTCAGGTCCGTCGCGGTAGAGGTGTGAAGCTGCCCGGGCACGACGATGAGCTGGGCATGACAACACATTCCTTTCCGTTTTAGCTTTGCCGGTTGACTATCAGGTAGTGGTGAGTCCATTCCGTTCGATCACTTGGGCCAGCCATGCAGCGCTGGATTTCGGGGTCCGGGTCTGGGTGGCGTAGTCGACATGCACCAGGCCGAACCGCAGACGGTAGCCTTCGGCCCATTCGAAGTTGTCCATCAAGGACCAGACGATGAATGCCTCCAGCGGGACGCCGGCCTCGATCGCCCGGTGCGCGGCCCGGAAGTGGCCGTCGAAGTACTCGATGCGCTCAGGGTCGTGGCAATGCCCGTCGGGCGTGACGTAGTCGTGCAGCGCCAGGCCGTTCTCGGTGATCCACAGTGGTAGGCCCGCGGTCCAGTCCCGGTGCACGCGGGTGAGGATGTTGAACAGCCCGTCGGGACGAACCCCGACCCGGCCGGCGGTGACTGGCGGGGTGGGCGGCAGCTTCCGGAATCCACGGTCGGGATCATCCGGGTCGGCCGTCACGATGTGCTGCTCGTAGTAGTTGACACCGAGGAAGTCCAGTGGCGCGGCGATTCGCCGCAGGTCGCCGTCGTGTACGAAGGAGAAGTCGGTGACACCCGCGTAGTGCGTCGCCGCGTCGGCCGGATAGCCGCGGCCGAACAGCGGATCGAGGAATATCCGGTTTTCGATGAGGTCGACCCGCGCGGCGGCCGCCCGATCCTCCGCCCGCTCGCTTGCCGGGTGCGGATCGGAGAGATTGAGGGTGATGCCGACCTTTCCGGATGTCCTGGCACGCAGGATCTCCACCGCTCGGGCGTGGCCGAGCAGCAGTTGGTGCACGGTGGCGACGGCGGTCGCCTCATCCCGGATGCCGGGGGCGTGCCGTCCCTCCCAGTGGCTGATGTAGGACGAGCAGTACGGCTCGTTGAGGGTGATCCAGCGCGGCACCCGGTCCCCCAGCCGCTCGACGACCGCGTCCACGAACTCGCCGAAGTGCTCGACCGTGTCCCGGCTGGCCCAACCACCCTTGTCCTGCAGGTACTGCGGCAGGTCCCAGTGATACAGGGTGACGACCGGGTCGATTCCGCGGGCGAGCAGGCCATCCACGATCCGGTCGTAGAAGTCCAGGCCGATCGGGTTGGTCGGCCCGTTCAGCTCCGGCTTGATCCTCGGCCAGGCGACGGAGAATCGGTAGGTGCGGAAACCCAGGTCGCGCACCAGATCGAGGTCGTCGTCGGCTCGATGGTAGTGATCGCAGGCGATATCCCCGGTGTCATCGTGCGCGACCTTGCCCGGGGTATGACTGAACGTGTCCCAGATGGACGGTGTGCGGCCGTCCTCCGCGACGGCGCCCTCGATCTGGTAGGCGGCGGTGGAGCTGCCCCAGATGAAGCCGTCCGGGAACGAGACCGCTCCCGCCTGGTGGGTGTGCTCGGGCATAGCTGTCCCTTCGTCGGTATGTGGCGGGCGGGTTGCCCTGGCTAACCGGCGCGGCCGGCGGCGATTCGGCGCCTTCGGGTGAACGCGTCCAGGCTGACCGCCACCAGCAGGATCAGGCCGGTCGCGGCGTCCTGGACGCCGGCCGACTGGCCGAGCAGGTCCAGGCCGTTGGACACGCTGCCGACCACCAGCGCGCCGAGCAGCGCGTGGTACGGCTTGCCTCGCCCACCGAACAGGCTCGTGCCGCCGATGACGACCGCGGCGATCGCGTTCAGCTCCAGGTCGCCGCCGCCGGCGCCGTTCGACACGGAGAACTGCCGGGATGCGTCCAGAATGCCGGCAAACGAGGCGAGCGTGGCGCCGATGACGAACACGAGCACGACCACGCCGAGGACCTTGATGCCGGCCCGGCGGGCGGCGTCGCGGTTGCCGCCGATCGCGTAGATGTGCCGACCCAGCGGTGTCTGGCTCATCACCAGGGTCGCCAACAGGGTCAGCGACACCAGGATCACCAACAGCCAGGGCACACCGAAGTAGGAGTTGAGCACAGCCACCGTGACGACGACCGCGACGACCACCATCGACACCCGCCATGCTCCGGCGGCCAGGCTGAGTCCGTGCCCGGGGTTGCTCCGCTCCGCGCGCACCTTGGCCGCGGTCATGGCGACGAAGCCGGCCACCAGAACCGCGCCGAGCGCCCAGCCGGATGCCGGGGTGAGGTAGGAGTTCGCGATCGACCTGATGAACGGGTCGCTGATCGCCACGTCGCCCTGGTCGCCGATGACCAGCAGCAGCAGGCCCTGCCACACCAACAGGCCGGTCAACGTGACCACGAACGACGGAATGCCGAGCAGGGTCGCGATACTGCCCTGGAGCAGGCCGATCACCGCCCCGGCCAACAGGGCGACCACGATCATCACCGGTGCCGGCCAGCCGTGCTGCAGGCCGATGGCGAAGATCCCGCCGCAGAATCCGCTCACCGCGGCCACCGACAGGTCGATCTCCCCCATCACCAGCACGGTGACCAGACCGAGCGAGATGGTGCCCAGCACGGCCATCTGGAGGATGAGGTTGGACAGGTTGCGCGCAGTCAGGAAATGCGGGTCGGCGTAGGCGAAGAACACCCAGATGACAGCCAGACCGATGATCACCGGAAGTGGCCCGAGGTCCCCATCGGACAGTCGAGACAGCCAGCTGAGCCGGATCTCGGGTCGGCGCCAGGTTGTCCCGGCAAACCGCAACCGATTCGGCCCCGTGACCGCTGGCCGGGCTGGGTTGTGCAGTGCCCGCCGGGTGACCGCTTTCGATTCGGCGTTCATGTCAGTGCTCATGCCACACCAGCCCCCGCGACGACGTTGCCACCGGTGATGGCGGACACGACCGCGTCCACCGAGTCCCGCTTCGGATCGAACACGCCGGCCACCTTTCCCAGGCGCAGCACGACAATCCGATCCGCTATGGCGAAGACATCGGACAGGTTGTGCGAGATCACCAGCACGCCGAGGCCGCGCTCGCGCAGGCCGCGCACCAGCCCGTACACCATCGCGGTCTGCTCCACGCCGAGCGCGGCCGTCGGCTCGTCCAGCAACACCAACCGAGAGCCCCACAGGACGGCCCGGCACACCGCGACCGCCTGCCGCTGGCCACCGGACAGCGAGGCCACCGGCCGGTCCAGGCTGGGCAGGGTGACCGCCAGTTCCCTGATCACCTGTTCCGCCCGCCGGCGCATCGTGCCGGCGGCGAGGAACCGGCGGAACGGGCCGCGGCGTTCCTCGCGACCGAGGAACAGGTTGGCCACCACATCGAGGTTGTCGCAGAGCGCGAGATCCTGGTACACGGTCTCGATGCCGAGCCGGGCCGCGTCGGACGGGCTGCCGATATGTGCTGGCCGGCCGTCCAGAGCGATCACTCCGCTGTCTGTCTGGTGGCTGCCGGCGATCGCCTTCACCAGAGTGCTCTTGCCGGCGCCGTTGTCGCCGACCAGCGCGACCACCTCGCCGGCGTGCACCATCATGTCCACATCGGACAGTGCGGTCACCGAGCCGTATCGCTTGCCCAGTCCGCGAAGCTCCAGCAGCGGGCGCCGGTCCGAGGTGGTCAGCGAACTGGTTTCAGTACTGGTTCCGGTACTGGTTTCAGTGTTGCCAGTCATGGGATGTCCCTGCCGTGATCAGAACGGACACGTGGTGGCGGTGGGCCCGGTGCAGATACTCTGCCGGGTGGTGAATCCCTGGGCGATCACCGTGGACGCGATGTTGTCCTTGGTCACCACCACGGGTTGCAGCAGCACACTCGGAATGTCCGCGGTGCCGTTGTTAGTGCTCTGGGCCGCGATCGAACCGACGTCGCCGCTCTTGCCGTCCAGCAGGTCCACCGCGATCTTCGCGGCCGCCTGCGCCTCCTGCAGGATCGGCTTGTACACCGTCATCGACTGGTTGCCCTCGATGACCTGCTGCAACCCGGAATCACTGGCGTCCTGCCCGGTGACCAGCACCTTGCCGTTGAGCTGCCGGGCGGTCAGCGCGGTGATGGCGGCCTGGGCGAGTCCGTCGTTGGGCGTCAGCACGGCCTGCACGTTGTCATTGAGCTGGGTCAGGGCCTGCTCCACCTTCTGCTGCCCGGTGTTCGGGTCGAAGCTGGGATCGTCGGCCTCGTAGCCCAGCTTCAGCTTGCCGGCGGAGAACAGCGGGTCGAGGACATCGTGCGCGCCCTTCTTGAACGCCTCTCCCGGCGCGCTGGACGGATCGCCGTTGAGCATCACCACGGTCGAGCCAGGCGCCAGGTGATCGGCGAGGTACTGGCCCTGCAGGCGGCCGACCAGTTCATTGTCGAAGCTGACGTAGGCGTTGGGCTTGGCGCCCATGATCATGCCGTCGTAGGCGATCACCGACGCGTTCTGCGCGTTGGCCTTGGCCACGATCGCCGCGCCCGCCTGATCCGTCATCGGACTGGTCACCACCACCCCGGCGCCGTTGGAGAGCGCCGATTCGGCCTGGGCGAGTTGGGTGTCGCCCGAGCCCTGCGCGTTGTTGGCGATCACCGTGATGCTCGGGTCGAGCGCGTGCACGGCCTGGATGAAATACGGCTTGTCCTTCGTCTCGAATCGAGCCGCACAGGTGGAACACGGCATCAGGAACGCGATCACCTTGCTGTGCGACGGACCATTGCTTCCTGAGTTCGTCACGGTCGGCGTCGTGCTGCACCCGGCGAGGAACAGCGCGGACACGGCGCCGAGCACCGCAGGGATCAGAAACTTACCGGAAATTCGCATCATTGCGCTCCGTTCAACAAAAATCGGGTACGAGAAAAGGGAGATCACCTGATCGTAAAGAGATCAACCCGACAGGTCAGCTGCCACGGTGCTCCGCCGAACCACCAGGTCCGTCGGCAGAACTACCGGATCAAGCGGGAGCGGTTCGCCGGCGAGGTGGTCGAGCAGCAGCAACGCCGCGGCCCGGCCCATCTCGTAGGAAGGCTGCGCGACGGTGGTCAACGCAGGGACAACCTGCGCGGCGGCCGGGATATCGTCGAATCCGACTACCGCGATATCCGCCGGCACAGTGATCCCGGTCTCGCGCAGTTGTCGTAATGCACCGAATGCCATGAGGTCGTTCTGCACGAACACCCCGTCGATAGACGGATTCTCGGTCAGCAACTCTTCCATTGCCTTGCGACCGCTCGACTCGGTGAAATCCCCGGATCGGACGTCGCGTTCGGAGAACGGCAGACCGGCTTCCTCGATCACCTCGCGGAAGCCGCGCAGCCGGTCCCGGGTGCAACCGTATTCCTGCGGACCGGCCACACAGGCCAACTTCCGCCGGCCACATTCCAGCAGGTGACGCGCCGCCTGGGCACCACCGTCCTGATTGGTGGTCACCACCGACGGAAACCCCGGGTGGTGGCCCCGATCATCGATCAGCACGACCGGCAGTCCCCGCTGGTAGAGCTGTTCGATATAGCTGAGCAGGTTGGGCGGCTCGATCGCGATGAGGCCGTCGAACGACCGGGCGGACACGTGCGCGGCGAACTGGCCGAGTGATTCCTCGCCCCGGTTCACCGTGTACAGCAGCAACCCGTACTGGGCCGCCTCCAAGGTGTCCACCACGCCTTGCAACAGTTCGCTCACCCAGGGCCAGGTCAGCGAGGGCACCAGCATGCCCAACGTCCGGGAGTTGCCACGGGCCAGGCTGACCGCCCGGGAACTCGGCGCGTAGCCCGACTCCTCCATCACCCGGCGAACCCGGGCCGCGGTCGATCCGTCAACGTCCGGCTTGCCGTTGAGCACCCGGGACACGGTGGCTTTCGACACGTTGGCGCGGCGCGCGATCTCGGCGATCGTCACCCTGCTCATCGCGGCCTCCTTGCCGTAACCGGTCTCGGTACCGGTACCGAGACCGGTTACATTGGAGTCAACGCCCTGGGTCAGGGTCCGTCAAGGGACGTCGGTGATGAGGTTGTTCCGGAACTTTTCGGTCGGCCAGAGACGGGTCAGCGGGGCCAGGTCGGCGTGGTGATGGTGTCCGTGAGCGCGGCCAGCAATGCCTGCGCGGGCAGCGAAGCCGGCGGTCGGCCGTAGGTCGCAGCCAGCACCCGCCGCCGTTCCCCGGCCAGTCGACGCACCCGCACACCGGGATGCCGGTTGGCGATCAGCGCCAGGCCGGGCAGGGTGCTCACGCCCAACCCGGCGGCCACCAATGCCTGTACCGCAACGTAATCGTCGGTCTCGAAGGCGATGTCCGGGGTGAAGCCGGCGGCGGCGCTGGCGGCCAGCAGGTGTGCCCGGCACCGCTGGCAGCCGGCGATCCACCGCGCTCCGGCGTAGTTGGCCAGCTCGCCGCGCGGGCCGCCCTGGTGGTCCGGGTGCGGCGCGACCAGGTAGAGCGGTTCCTCCAACAGCATGGTCATGGTGGTATTGCGCCGATCCCCCGCCGGCACGTCGTCATGCTCGAACACCAGCGCCACGTCGACCTCGGCATTGCGCAACGCGGCCAACGCCTCTGGCGGCTCGGCCTCGGTCAACGCCAGCTCGATCTCCGGATGCTCGGCGGCCAGCCGGGCGGCGGCCACCGGCACCAACGTCGCCAGCGCGGACGGAAACGCGGCCAGCCGCACCCGACCGGTCCGCAATCCGGCGTGCGCGGCGAGTTCGGCATGTGCGGACTCGACTTGGCCGAGGATTTCCTCGGCGCGGGCGACCAGCAGCCGGCCGGCGTCGGTCAACCGGATGCCACGCCCGACCCGCTGCACCAGCGGCACGCCGACCTCGGTCTCCAGCTTCGCCAGGTGATGGCTCACCGACGGCTGGGCGTAGTGCAGGGCTTCGGCGGCCGCGGTGACCGAACCGGTGCGCGCCACCGCCACCAGGACCCGAAGGCGGGTCAGGTCGAGCATCAGCGAATCATAGCTGAGATCGATGGATAACCAGAAAATATGTATTGGACCTATGGATGGCGCGGTGTCACCGTGGCGGTATGGAGCTGCCCACCATGGCCGACGCGCTCCGGGCCCGACGCCTGCTGGCGCACCACCTGCCGCCGACGCCGATGTGGTCCTATCCGGCGCTCAACGCGACCGCCGGTGCGCGGGTGCTGGTCAAGCACGAGAACGTCCAGCCGACCGGCGCGTTCAAGGTGCGCGGCGGCATCTCCCTGCTCGCCGGCATGACGCCGGCCGAGCGGTCCGGCGGCGTGCTCGGCTACTCCACCGGCAATCACGCGCAGTCCCTCGCCTACGCCGCCGCGCTGCACGACACGCCGTGCGCCATCGTGATGCCGCGCAATCCCAGTCCCGGCAAGGCCAAGGCCGTCCGCGATCTCGGCGCCGAACTGATCGAGTTCGGCGAGAACTTCGATCAGGCCCGCGGGCACGCCGAAAACCTCGCCCGGCAGCGCGGCATGCGGCTGGTCAGCGCCGCGAACGAGCCGGCGATCATCGCCGGGGTCGCCACCGCCTATCTGGAGATCTTCGGCCAGGAGCCGGATCTGGACACGGTGATCGTGCCGGTGGGCGGCGGCAGCGGCGCGGCGGCGGCCTGCCTGGTCGCGGCGTCGCTGGCGCCCCGCTGCGAGATCATCGCCGTGCAGTCGGCGGCGTCTCCGGCGGCGCACGACTCGTGGCACGCGGGACGTCCGGTCGACCGTCCCAATCGGAGCGTGGTGGGCGGATTGGCCACCGGCTCGGGATTCGCGCTCACCCAACAGATCCTGCGCGCCCACCTGGCCGATTTCCTACTGGTGAGCGACGCGATGATCGCGGCCGCTCAGTGGGTGCTGATGCGGGACGCGCACACTCTTGCCGAGGGCGCCGGCGCGGCCGCCGTGGCCGCGCTGCTCGGGTGTCCGCAGCGGTTCGCCGGTCGCACGGTCGCCGTGATCTGCACCGGCGGCAACGCCAACGAAGCCGAGATCCGGGCCAGCCTGCCGAGCCTGAGCGCCGAGGACACCCTCACCGAGTCACAGCGCCCGGACGGGCTCGCGATCCCGGCATTTTCGCGGCGATGAGGTCGGCCGCCGCGCTACGGGCGTCCGCGCCGACAGACCCATCCTGTTCGATGGTGGCGACGACGCTCGCCCCCTCGATGAGCAACAGCAATTGTCGCGCCAACGGCGCGGGGTCCGCGACGCCGATTTCACCGAGCCGTTCTTCCACAAGGGCGCGATAACGCGTCAGGTGTCTACGGGCGATGGCGGCGATCGCCGGATCAGCCCGGGTGTCGGTGACGGTATTGACCACGGCGCAGCCACCGTAGCCGGGCTCGGCGAACCATTCCATCAGTAGCTCGAAGACGGCCAGCACCCGCTGCGGACCGGCCGGGGCGGACTCGGTGTTTCGCCGCAACCAGCCGTGGATGCGATCGCTGTGTTCGGTCAGCATCGCCTGCACCAGTTGCTCCTTGGAGGAGAAGTACCGGTACAGGCTCAGCTTCGAGGCGCTCGCCGTGGCGACGATCTCGTTGATCCCCACCGCGTGCACGCCCTTTTCGTAGAACAGCGAACGCGCCACGTCCAGAATCCGGTCACGGGTCGCCGCCATCATTCGACAGTACCAGTCTGTACACGATGAGTACAAGTCGGTACTGTCGCGGCCATGCTGGAACGGGAACAAGCGCCGGTGCGACGATTGTGGGCCGGTGTGTTGTGCGGTTACCTGGCATTGGGCGCGACCCTGCAGGAACTGCCGGAATACGTGGTGACCAAATACGGGCAGGGTCCCGTGATGGCCGGTCTCGCCGTGGGTCTGGCGTTCGCCGCGACCGCGCTGACCCGGCCGTTCGCCGGTCGCGCCGGCGACGCGGGCCGGGCCCGGCCGGTGGTGACGGCCGGCGGCGCGCTGACCGCGATCGCCGCCGCGGCTCACCTGTTCGCGCCGAATGTCGGTGTGCTGCTGGCCGCCCGGCTGCTGATGGGCGCGGGCGAGGCGGCGCTGTTCTCCGGCGGACTGCCCTGGGTGTTGGCCGGCACACCGGCCAACCGTCGGGGTCGGGTGTCCGGCTGGTTCGGACTGTCCATGTGGGCCGGGCTGACCCTCGGACCGCTGCTGGCCGTTCTGGTGCACCGGGTCGGCGGTGACACCGCGGTCTGGCTGGTGGTGATCGCGCTGCCGCTGGTGTCCACCGCGCTGGTCGCCAGCACTCGCCGGCAGTCCCGACCGGCGTCGGCGGAAGCTGTGGGGACCATCCGCCCGAAATCGTGGCGCGACGTGGTGCCGCGCGGTGTCGGCCTGCCCGGTCTGTGCCTCGGGTTGGCCGCGTACGGCTACGGCAGCCTGACCGCGCTGCTGGTGCTGTACCTCACCGCGGATCACGTGGGCGGGCAGAGCGTCGGACTGTCCGTGTTCGCCATCTCGTTCCTGCTGACCCGCAGCCTCGGCAGTCCGCAGGTCGATCGGCACGGCGGCGTGCCGGTCGCCCGCTGTGTGCTGGGCATCGAGATGGCCGGTCTGCTCCTGCTTGCCCTGGTGCGCACCGAATGGGCGGCGCTGGCCGGCGCGGCGATCACCGGAATCGGCATCGCGACGATCTACCCGGCGACGATCGCGGTCACCCTGCACCGCACCGGCGGCATCCGGCCCGGCGTGGCGATGGGCGCGATGACCTCGTTGTGGGACATCGGCATTCTGGTCGCCGGCCCGATCGGCGGCCTGGTCGCCACGCACGCTGGCTATCAGGTCGCGTTCGCGGTGGCCGCCGGCATGGCGATCATCGCCCTGATCGTCACCTTCATCCTGCCGGCCCAACCCACGTCAATGGTGTCGAGCACAGTCAGGTCCGGCGACCGCATCCGGTCCTGACCCCACGTCGGTGTGCGATGCTGTTTCGACCATGAGCAGCGTGGCACGTCGTGTTGGCGCGCGGACGGCGGAGTCGCTGGCCGCGAGCGTGCTGCTGCGGGTGCCCGCGCTGACCGACGCGCTGGTGCGGATCATCTACCAGCAGAATCCCGGCTACCTGGCAGTGAACTCGGTTCCGGCCGACGACCTCTGGCAGTCCTGCCACGACAACATCACCCGCATCGTGCAGCTGATCGCCGGCGCGGAGCACGTCGCCGCCGATGACTACTTCGACGCCGCGCACGCCACCGGGGCGCGCCGGGCCGGACAGCGGATGCCGTTGGAGGACGTGCTCAGATCGTTCCGGCTCGGCGGCCGGCTGGTCTGGGAGGCGCTGATCGACCAGGCGCGCGAGCAGGGCGGGGTCGACCGGGACGCGTTGCTGGACATGGCAACCCGGGTGTGGGAGGTCATCGACACCACGTCGTCGCAGGTCGCGGTCGCCTACCACCAGGCCGAACGCCAGCTCGTCCGCGCCGACGAGCAGCGCCGGGCCACGCTGTGGGAAGGGCTGCTGCGCGGCCGGGCCAAGGAACTGGCGTTCGCCTATGAGGCGGCCAGAATCATCGGCGTGCCGGTGGAGGGCCGGTACGCGGTCGTCGCGGTGGACGTCCGCGCCGAGGACGACCAGGACGACACGACCACCGCGCTGCTGCGCCGACGGCTCACCGCGGCCGGTGTCGACTCGGCCTGGCAGGTCCGCGCCAACACGCTCGTCGGGCTGCTCGCACTGGAGGGCGCGACAACGGACGCGGCGCTGGCCGCACTGCGGGGGTCGGTGGACGCGCCGGCCGGCCTGTCCGCCGTGGTGTCCGGTCTGTCCGATGTGGACGTAGCGTATCGGCAGGCGACGCTGGCCCGGCAGACCCTGCCGCCCGGCCGAATCGAGGTCGCCGCCCTGACCGAACGGCTGCCCGAGGCGCTGTTGCTCAGCTCGCCGGAACTGGCCGAACAACTCGTCCGGCGGTGGCTCGACCCGCTGCTGAAACTGCCCGCCGCCGAACGCCAACTGCTGCTGGACACCCTGGAAACCTGGGTCGCCACCGCCCGCTCGATCAGGCGGACCGCGGAGTTGGCGCACTGCCACCGCAATACCGTGCTCAACCGGCTGCACCGGATCAACGCGATCACCGGCCGGGACCTCACCGGCGCCGGCGTCCAGGTGGAGCTGTCGCTGGCGCTGCGCGCCGCTCGACTGCTGCCAGCCGTCCAGCATCGCTGACCTGCCCCACTGTGCGGGGTGCACAAGCCGGTTGCGCCAAACGTAGGCACGGTGTCCATAGTCAGCGGAGTGTGTCCCATGACACACTCCGCGCAGCGTTGTCCCACCGCTGATCGACAACCGCTGGTCACCAACGGGTTCGCCGGAGAGGAACCGTCCATGGCCGAACAACGTCGTTCGCCGCACAACTCCGCTGCGGATTCCGCGGATTCTGCCGACGAACGCGGTGGTCTCCGACGCCGTCGCTTCCTCGGCTATCTGCTGGCCGCGCCGACCCTGGCGGTCGCGGTGGACTGGGCGGTCGGATCCGCCGACGGGCCGCAGGCGCACGCGTCCGTCCCGACGCTGCCCCAACCCGAGGACCTGTTCGATCTCGGCGACATGCAGAATCTCGCCGCCGCGCCGACCTCCGGCCTGATCTCCGTTGCGCTCAACCCCGACGGCACCGCGTTCTTCGCCGTGCCGCGCGCCGAGGTCGGCCAGGGCATGACCACGGCGATCGCGATGATGGTCGCCGAGGAAATGGACCTGCCGATGGCCAAGGTGTCCGTCGGCTTGGCCGACGCGCGCCCCGAACTGCTGATGAACCAGCTCACCGGCGGCTCGAACTCGATGCGCAGCATGTACATCCCGGTCCGCACGGCGGCGGCGATCGCCCGACAGCGGCTGATCGACACCGCCGCCGCGCAGTGGAACGTGCCGGCCGGGCAGCTGACCACGGTGGCCGGCGTGGTCAACGGGCCGGGCGGCCGTAGCGCGAGCTACGCATCGCTGGCGACGGCGGCCGCCAGCGCGCAGACCGTCGCGGTGTCCGCCGCGCTCAAGCCGACCTCGCAGTTCACCATTCTCGGCACACCGCAGGGCCGTATCGACGCGCTCGACATCGTGACCGGCCGCAAGCAGTTCGGGATGGACACGCAGGTCCCGAACGCGAAGCCGACGATGGTGGCCCGGCCGCCGACGATCAACGGCACCGTGGTGTCGGTCAACAACACCGCCGCGGTGCTCGCCCTGCCGGGAATCACCGATGTCGCGCCGATCACGCACGGTGTCGCGGTGCGCGGCGACACCTTCGGTCAGTGCATCGACGCGATCCAGTTGCTCGACGTGACCTGGGGTCCGGGCACCGTGGACGGCGAGTCCGACGACACGGTGGCCGCGAAACTGCGCGCCGCCGAACTGCCGATGGCCGTGCCGCCGCTGCTCGCCAGCACCGTCGACGCCGAGTTCACCTTCGCGTTCGCGAGCAACAGCCCGCTGGAACCGGACAACGCGATCGCCGACGTCCGGCCCGGCAGCGCCGAAATCTGGTCCAGTCTGAAGGTGCCGATCGTGGCGCAGGAGGACATCGCCCAGCAGCTCGGGCTGCCGCTGGACGCGGTGAAAGTGCACGTCATCCAGGGCGGTGGCTCGTTCGGCCGGCACCTTTTCCACGACGTGGCCACCGAGGCGGCCGAGATATCGCAGAAGATGGGCAAGCCGGTCAAGCTGTCCTGGTCCCGCACCGACAATTTCCGCCAGGGTCGCACCCACCCAATGTGCATCTCGCGGGTGCGGGCCAACTACCTGCTGGGCAATGTGCTCAGCTACGAGCAGCGGCACACCAGTGTGCAGACCGAGTTCAGCCACGGCCTCGGCGAAATGATCACCTCGACCCTGGCGCAACTGCCGGTCGGCGGAAACCTCAGTTTCGCCGAGACCATTTTCGAACTGAGCCAGTCCTCGCCCTACAACTTCGGTGTGACCACCCAACTGCTCAACGAGATACCGTTGCGGTTCAACACCGGCAGCATGCGCAACATCTATTCACCGAACGTGGTGTGCGCGCAGGAACTCGTGGTCGACCGGCTCGCCGCGAAAATGGGCCAGGACCCGGTGGCGTTTCGCCGGTCGTTCCTCCGCGACCAACGCCTGCTGGCCGTGCTCAACAAGGCGGCCCAAGCCGGCGACTGGGGCAAGGCGATGCCGACCGGCACCGCCCAGGGCGTCGGGCTACACGCCGAATACCAGGGCGTGGTCGCGACCCTGGTAGAAATCGACTGCCGGCCGGCGACGGTGAACCGGCCGATCGCCAATGGCGTGACCGGGCCACGGGTGACCAAGGCGCTGATCGTGGTCGACCCCGGTTTCGCCATCAATCCGCGCGGCCTGGAAGCGCAGATGATCGGCGGCCTGCAGGACGCCATCGCGCTGGCACTGACGTCCAGTCTGCACATCAAGAACGGTATTCCGCTGGAAGGCAGCTGGGACGACTATTTCTACACCCGGGAGTGGAACACGCCGCTGGACGTGCAGGTGATCATTATGCCGAACACCAGCGACAGCCCCTCCGGCGCCGGCGAACTCGGCGTGGCGCCAAGCTTCGCGGCGGTTGCCTGCGCCTATGCCCGCGCCACTGGCACGATGCCGACCTATTTCCCGATCAATCACGCCACCCTCGGCTTCACTCCGCTTCCGCTGGAACCGTCCACGCCGCAGTCCCCGACCGACGGCCTCAACAACACTTTCTGAACCCGCTGGTGCACTGACCCTATGACACCGCCGGAGAATGCTGAGGAATCCGATGCCCACCCATACCTTCCTGCTCAACGGCAAGCAGATCAGCGTCGAAGCCGAGGACGATGTGCGGCTGTTGTGGGTTCTGCGCGACCTGCTCGGCGTGACCGGCCCGAAGTACG
>DASZLR010000135.1:0-21204 GCA_035552275.1 Pseudonocardiaceae bacterium
TCGTTGGCCGGGCATCAGGAGGGCGCGCAGGGCGCGGCGGGTGGGGCCGAGTCTGGCCGGCTCAACGATGGCGGCGGCGAGGTAGTAGCGCGAGCCGCGCTGGGACTCGTCGACGAAGGCGTGCACAGTCACGACCAGACAACATGCCGTTCGGCGCCGACGCGGATGCTGAGAGTCACCGGGCATTCTGTGGACATGGCCGACGACCTGACAGTGACCGGATCGGTGGTGATCCCGGCGGGGGAGCTGCGGGAGCGGTTCTCCCGGTCGTCCGGCCCCGGCGGCCAGGGCGTCAACACGGCGGACAGTCGGGTGGAGCTGTCCTTCGACGTCGGGCGGTCCGCCGCGCTGCCACCACGGTTGCGGGCTCGGGCACTGGACCGGCTGGCCGGCCGACTCGTCGGCGGGGTGCTGACCGTGGCGGCCAGCGAGCACCGCAATCAGCTCGCCAACCGGCAGGCCGCCCGCGAGCGGCTGGCGAGGTTGTTGCGGGACGCGCTCCGCCCGCCGGCCGCGGTGCGCCGATCGACGCGCCCTACCCGCGGTTCCGTGGAGCGGCGGATCGCCGAGAAGAAACGGCGCGGCAACATCAAGCGCGGCCGCGGTGGCGAACGCGGAGAAATCGACTGACCGGCCAGTTGTGCACAACTGAAGCGGGTTGTCCACAGCATGTGGAAAGTGTGGTGACCACCCGCTCGACGGTCACGCAGTAACCCGACGAGAGGAGGCAGGCCGCGCGGGTGGCCGCAGCTCAGGTTAGTGAGTTCGGCACCCGGCACCGGGCGAACGCGGCATCTTCACCCGGCAGAGTGAGGACGAAACGGCGCTAGTCGGACCAGACCCCGCGCAGGGTGCGATCCAGATCATCGAGGTCGAACAGCACGGACCGCAGCCGTAACAGGTCGACCGACATGGCCGGCCTGCAGGGCAGCGGCTCCTGCTCGACGCGGTAGCTGGTCGGCGGATACGGCCCGAGCACCCAGCGCATCACGGTCCGGCAGATTCGGGCCGGCTCGTCGGCGTCCAGGTCCGGGAACACCGGATGGAAAAGCTGTACCCGGACGGCGTGCTCAGGGCCGCCGGTACGCAGCACCGCCCGCATGTCGGCCAACCTGATCCGCAGATCGCCGTGCCGGAGGGTGGCCGTGGTCGGATCGGCGATCGACGGCTGAATGTCGAAGTACTCCCAGAAGTCGTCGTCGGCCGGCGCCTCGGCGAGCACCCGCCGGGCCACCTCCTCGTAGCCGTCGACGCCGTGGATGACCAACGCGAATGTCTTGGTCAGCCCGGGCATGAAGGAACACCGCAGCCGTGGATGCAGCGCGGCGACATGGCCGCGGGTCTGCTTGAACAGCGAGTCCGCGTCCCGCACCGAGATCGCCAGCGCCAGCTTGTCCCGGATCCCGGTCCACCACGACCAGAAGCCGATGACGGCGGAGGGATCGAGCTCGGGCTCGGTCATGTGTGCCAGTACATCACTGTTGGCAGCACCGCAGAACGGAAGGGTTGAGCCACGCTCGGCCCAACCCTTCCGTTCGCTGCTAAGTCAGCGGTGATCGTCGTACCCGTCATCCCACGGCTCTTCCAGGCGGTCATCGTCCGCCTGGGCACCCGTCGGCGACCCGTTCGACAGCTCGCGCTTCAAAGCGTCAAAGTCCGTAGCGGGGGTGCTGTACTTCAGCTCCCTGGCCACCTTTGTCTGCTTGGCCTTGGCTCGGCCGCGCCCCATGGCTCGACCCCCTCGCAGGGACGGGGCGGCCAGGGGAAGGCGGCCCCGTTGATCTCGACAACTACTTCCTGCTAACTACCGTACCGTGTCGATGCGGTTCCGTGCGACGCGGACGCCCGGCAAAGACGTGACGTCGGCATCAGCCGTGACATCCACACGGTATCCGTCCCGAGCGGATGTGCGGACATGACAGGATGCGCGGCGTGCCTCGACCGTTCGTCGCCTACCTGCGGGTATACCAACCGCTGTCCGCCTTCGGCCCGGCGGTTGCCAGCAGGCTACGGCAACGTGCCGAAACCCGCCCGTTGCGACGGGTCGCCGTCAGCGACCGGGAGCGGGAATTGTGGCTTCGCTCACAGCTGTCCATTCCGGCGCGGTTGTTGCCCGGTGAGTTGCCCGGCGGCGCCGTGTCGCCCAACGCGCCGACCGATGTCCTGGTGCTGGATCCCTCCGACGTGCCGGTGCACGAGCCGGCCACGGTCGGACCCGGTCCGCTGCTGTGCCCGCTGGATCTGCGCCGACGGTCCGCCGCGGCCCTGGCCGGCTTCCTGACCACCAACTGGGGGGCGTTGCGGGACCAGGCGGTGA
Source organism: Pseudonocardiaceae bacterium (assembly GCA_035552275.1). Lineage (GTDB taxonomy): Bacteria > Actinomycetota > Actinomycetes > Mycobacteriales > Pseudonocardiaceae > DASVLX01. The sequence goes on from DASZLR010000135.1 coordinate 2,318, forward strand.
GCCAGCCGGTCGAGGACCTGCGCGCGCACACCGCCTCGGTGCTGGCTGAGGAGGGCGCGGCGGCGGTGCACATGGTGTCCTCGACGTGGACCGTGCCGCTGCCGTGGTTCGCGCTGATCGACCCCGAAGACCGGCAACTGGTGCTGGGCGAGTTGGACGACCCGGACCGGCAGGTGCTGTGGCGGGCGGCGATGGCCGACGCGCGCCGCCGGGTTTCCCGCTCCTACACGCTGACCAAGAACACCCTCGGCGACGACGGGCCGGCGGAGTTGTTGCGGGACACCGGACGCTGGCTAGAGCAGTTCCATCCGCACAGCGCCGTCGAGTTGGACTACGGCGGTCTGGTGCAGTTGATGGACAACGACGAGCTGACCGGAGACACCTCGGCGCAGGACGTGCACGACATCCTGGCCGCGATGGACGCCGGTGACGCGGAGCGGATCGCGGAGCGTTACGCCAGCCTCCGGGAGTTCTGGGGCGAGTTGGCCGCGCGCGAGCGGTACAACTGATCGGATTCGGGTGCGCCCGGCCGCTAGTCGGCTGGCGGCCGGCGTTGCGCGTTGAGCAGGTCGTCCACCGAGGCGGCCCGCTGCCGGTACCGGTTGGCGATCTCGGCGTTGAGCAGGTCCACCACGGCCTGCACCTGGCGGCGGCGCTGGGAGACCGACGCCTCCTCGTTGAGGTAGCTGATCAGCGCCTGTTCCAGCTTCTCGTCGGACAGCGCGCTGACGTTGGACAGATCGACGTCCGCGACCAAGGCCTCCAGGTGCCGGCGATGCGCCTCGGCCCGGGACGGTTCGAGCGTCGAGTAGCGGCCCGGCCCGGAACCGGTGCCCGGACGCACCGCGTTCATCGCCAGAATGCTGACCAACTGGTCGACCACGGTTGTGGAGCTGCCGTCGACGCGACGGCGTTGCTCGGCGCGCACGATGTCGATCCGTGCGTGTAGCAACCGCCGCAGGTACGAGAGGTCCGTCTCCTCCTGCGCCGCCTCGTCCCGCAGGGCGCGCACGTCATCCAGCGGGCGTTCCGCCACGCCGTCGGCGTATGCCGGGTCGAGCACACGGTCAATCCGACGGCGTCCGCCCGGCCGAACCTCGATCACGCCCCCATCCTGAAGCAGTTGTCGGTCCACCGCCAATACCCAATGTGTGGATGTGGGAAATCTTAACCATTAGGACTAGGGCCAACCGGGTGATTTTGTTTCCTGGTGATTCCTCCGGACGGATTCCCGGACGCCGAGCAGTTGGCGGACATGCTCGGCCGGCAGCGGCGGACGACCGGTGATCGTGGCCAGTTGGGCCGCCCGAGCGACCAGTTGGGCGTTGTCCCGGACCCGCTCGCCGCGCGCGTAGTTGAGGGTGTCCTCCATGCCCACCCGCAGGTGACCGTCGGTGGCCAGCGCGGCCAGCAGCACCGGCAGGCTGGCGCGGCCGATGCCGGTGGCGGCGAACGTCGCCCCGTCCGGGATCAGCCGCAGCGCGGCGACCAGGGTCTCGGCGTCGCCGGGCATCCCGCCGGGCACGCCCATCACCAGGTCCAGGTGCACGTGGCCGGCGGTCGGCAGGCCGTGCTGGTCGAGCAACCGGCGTAGCGAGGCGAGCTGGCCGAGGTCGAAGATCTCGTATTCCGGCACGATCCGCCGGTCCCGCATGCGTTGGTGCAACTCGACGATGAAGTCCCACCTGTTGTGGAACACATCAGTTCCGAAATTGACGGTGCCCATCGTGCAGGAGGCGCTGTCCGGCAGCGCGTCGAGCACCCGCAACCGGTCGGCCTCGGCGTCGGTGACCGCGCCGCCGGTCGACAGCTGAACGACGAGGTTCGTTCGCTCGCGGAGCGCGGCGACGGTGTCGGTGAGCCGACCGAGATCCAGGGTCGGCCGGCCGTCGGCGTCCCGGATGTGCACGTGGATCATGGCCGCGCCGGCGCGCTCGCACTCCACGGCGGTGGCCACCAACTCGTCCAGGGTCACGGGCAGGTTCGGCACCTCGGATTTGGCATGCTCGGCGCCGGTGGGCGCGACGGTGATCAGCGTGCCGGACGACATGTGCCGACACTAACCCGTCTGCCGCCGGCCCAACCGACTTGGCGACCGGCGCTACCCGCGGAGCCGGGCGGCGGCTTCGCGGCCGGGAGCGGGTGCGTCGGCGGGCACCGAGTCCGGGTCCACGGCTGCCGGCGCGATGTGATCGTCGTCCCCGGCGGTCAGTTCGGCGTCCAGCGGAGCGGATCGCTTGAGCAGCGCCAGCGCGATCGGCCCGAGTTCGTGGTGCCGCGCCACCGAGCCGACCCGGCCGACGACGCGCTCCCCGAACCGGACCGGATCGCCCGTCTCCGGCAGCGCGTCGGCCGAGCCGTCCAGGTGCAGCAGCACCATCCGGCGCGGCGGCCGGCCGATGTTCGCCACCTTCGCCACCGTCTCCTGGCCGCGATAGCAGCCCTTGTCGAGGTGCACCGCCGGCGCGAGCCAGTTGACCTCGTGCGGGATGGTCCGCTCGTCGGTGTCCAGGCCCAACCTCGGCCGCAGCGCCTCCACCCGCAGCGCCTCGAACGCCCAACTGCCCGCCGGCCGCGCGCCCGCGTCGGTGATCCGCCGCCAGTGCTCCACCAGGTCAGCGCGCGGCACCAACAGGTCCACCGCCGCCCGACCGGGCCACGGCATCCGCCGGACGTAGCCGCCCGCGTGCGGCAGCGTTCGGTACGGGCCATCCGGCACGGGCGCGCCGACGGCGGCGAGCAACTGGTCGGTGTCCGGCCCGAGCACCGTCAGCACCGCCAGTTCGGCCGTGGCGTCCCTGGGCTCGACCTTCGACCAGAACCGCATGGAGTCCAAATAGGACAAAAGTGGCGCGGTCCGGTGCGACTCGGTGTCCAGCCACACCGTGCCGTCCGCGTGCCCGACGATGACGTGGTCCTCGATGTGGCCGTGCGCGTCCAGCACGAGCGCTTCCGCGCCGGCTTCGTCGGCGAGCTCGGTGAAGTGCTGTGAGGTCAACGAATGCAGCCAGGACAGCCGGTCGTCGCCGGGCACCGCGAGCACACCTCGGTGCGATCGGTCCACCACCGCGACCGCCCGGTCCGCGGAGCGCTGCTCGGCGAACGGATCGCCGTGATGCCAGGCCACCCCGGCGTCCGGCGAACCGTCCAGTCCGGCCACCGCGCCGGGCAGGTTGAGCAGCGGCGATGCGTTCACGGGCCCTCCTTCGACGCGCAGTCCCGGCAGCTGCCGGACAGCGCGAGATGACAGACGTCCAGCACGAACCCGTGCTCGGCGCGGACCTGCTCGGCCACCGGGGCCAACAGCTCGGTCGGCACTTCGACCACCTGCCCGCACCGGTGGCACACCAGGTGCACGTGCTCGTGATCGCGCGCCGCGTAGGTCGGTGCGCCGTGCCCGAGATGCGTGTGCTTGACCAGGCCCAGTTCTTCGAGCAGATCCAGCGCCCGGTAGACCGTGGTGATGTTGACCGTCGGCGCGATGAGCTGCACCCGCTGGCACACCTGCTCCGGAGTCGCGTGCCGAAGCTCGCGCACCGCGTCCAGGACGAGCTGCCGCTGAGGCGTCATCCGCATGCCGTGGGCGTGCAACGTGTTACGCAACGCCGCCCGCTGCCGCGCGGTCGTGCCGACGTCGTTCACTGTTCCGATGGTAGGCCGCGACGCCGTTCAGCGGCGCAGTAGTGTCGCGCTCATGCGCGTACTGGCGATGCTGGACGGCACGCTTGCCGATCCCGACCAACCGCATATCCGGGTCGACGATCTCGGCCTGATGCGCGGCGATGGCATCTTCGAGACGATCCTGGTCACCGATGGCCGGCCCCGCGAACTGGAGCCGCACCTGCACCGGCTGGCCCGGTCCGCGCGGATGCTCGACCTGCCGGCGCCGGACCTGGCGGCCTGGCGGCACTGTGTCCAGGTCACGCTGGACAACTGGACCAGCGGGACCGAGCTGGCGGTGAAGCTGGTCTACACCCGTGGCATCGACGGCGGGGACGGCACGCCGACCGCCTTCGCGCTGGCCATGCCGATCTCTGCCACGGTGCTCCGCCAGCGCACCGACGGCGTCGCGGCCGTCATCCTGGACCGGGGGATCGACACCGGCCTCGCCGAGCGCGCGCCCTGGCTGCTGCTCGGCGCCAAGTCGGTGTCCTACGCGATCAACATGGCCGCCATCCGGGAGGCCGAGCGGCGCGGCGCCGACGAGGTGATCTTCACCGCGACCGACGGATCGGTGCTGGAAGGGCCGACGTCCAGCGTCGTCACCGTGCACGGCCGCACGCTGCGCACCCCGCCGACGCAACTTGGCATCCTGCCCGGCACCACGCAGGGCGCGCTGTTCCGCGCCGCCGAGCGGTCCGACTGGCAGGTCAAGGTCGAGCCGTTGCGTGTCGAGGACCTCAGGTCGGCCGACGCCGTGCTGCTGGCGTCCTCTGTGCGCAAGATCACTCGGGTACACACCCTGGACGGCCAGCCGCTGCCCGACTCCACCGAAGCGCACCATCAGCTCTCGGCGCTGTACGAGTCGGAGTACGAGTCGGTTTAGCCGCCGTTGGTCGGCCGGAACATGATCACGGTGCCCGGCCTGGCCTGGCCGAGCATCGGCAGCGCCGCCGGCGGCACCACGCCGATCACCGGATAGCCGCCGGTCGTCGGGTGATCGGCCAGGAACACCAGCGGCCGGCCGTTCGCCGGCACCTGCACCGCGCCGGTGACCACCGGTTCGCTGGGCAACTCCACGCCGTCGAACACGTCCGCTCGGTGTAGCGCCGGGCCGGTCAGCCGCAACCCGATCCGGTTGCTCTCCGGCGAGACCCGCCACCTGCTCCCGGCGAGTTGCCCCGCCGGCGCGGCGAACCAGTCGTCCCGCGGTCCGAGCAGCACCGGCACGCTCACCAACTCCGGCACCGGCGAGGACCCCAGCTCGTCCGCGCCAACCGGGAGTCCGATCCGCGCGCCCAACGGCAGCACGTCGCCCGTCCGCAGCGGCGGCGGCCCGATCCCGGACAGCACATCGGTCGAGCGGCTGCCCAACTCGGCCGGCACGGCCAGCCCGCCGCCCACCGCCAGATAGTTGCGCAGCCCGCCGGCCGGCACATCCAGTGCCAACACATCGCCGGCCGCCAGGTGCAGCGGCGTGTGCGAGTCGACCGGCCGGTCGTTCACCGTCACCCGCACCGCCGGCCCGGTCACCGTCACCACGCAGGTGCATTCCGCGCGCACCCGCAGCCCACCCAGCAGCGTCTCCACCCCGGCCGCCGACTCGGCATTGCCGACGAGGCGGTTGGCCAGCCGCAGCGCCGGCCGGTCCAGCGCACCGGAGGGCGGCACGCCCAGCCGCGCGTAGCCGGTTCTGCCCAGGTCCTGCACCAAGGCCTGTGGCCCGGAGGCCAGTACCGTGATCGCCCGGTCGCCGGTCACCACAGCGCCTGGAATCGGACCTGGTCGCCGGGCGCCAGCAGGGCCGGCGGCTCGCGGCGGGGATCGAACAGAACCGCCTCGGTGTGGCCCAGCAGCCGCCAGCCGCCCGGCGACGAGCGTGGGTACGCGCCGGTGAACTCGCCGGCGATGCCCACCGATCCGGCTGGCACGCTGGTGCGTGGCTCGGCCAGCCGGGCCTGCCGCAGCGGTTCGGGCAGGCCGACGAGATAGCCGAACCCGGGCGCGAATCCGCAGAATGCCACCGAGTACCGCGCCCCGGCGTGCGTCGTGATCACCTGGGCCACCGACATTCCCGCTGCCTCGGCCACCAGGTCCAGGTCCGGGCCGTCGTAGCGCACCGGGATCACGACCTCGCGTGCGGTGGTGCGCGGCGGCTGCACGAGTTCGGTCGGCAACGCGGCGCGTACGGCCGCCAGCCCGCCGGAGCCGGGACGCACCACCGCCAGCACGGTTCGGGCGGCCGGCACCACCTCGGTCAGCTCGGGCAGTTCACCGCGTTCGGCGGCGGCGTCGAGCGCGGCCCGGACGGCGTCGACCTCGGCCAGTGAGTCGACTTCGACCAGCACCGCGTCGGTCCCGCATCGCCGTAGCCGCACGGCCGTAGCTTAGATCGACTCAGGTCGCGGTGGCTGGGCCGAGCGCGGCCAGCGCGGTGCGGACGTGGCCCTTCGCCCGGTCCAGCGCGGCGGTGGCCCGGCCGACGTCCGTGCCGGAGAGCAGGCGAACCAACGCCACCTTGAGATCGCCGTCGGCGTCGGACAGCGCGTCGGCGCAGTCCCGCTCGCTGGCCCCGCTCGCCTCGCGCAGGATGCGCAGCGTGCGGCCGCGCAGCTTCGCGTTCGTCGCCCGCAGGCTGACCATCAGGTTGGAATAGGTGCGGCCGAACCGAACCATGACCGCGGTCGAGAACGCGGTCAGCACCAGCTTCTGCGCGGTGCCCGCCTTCATCCGGGTCGATCCGGCGATCGCCTCCGGCCCGGTGTCCACCGCGATCGGCACGTCCACCAGCTGGTTGGCCTCGGCGTTCGGATCGGCCGACACCAGCGCGGTCGGCGCGCCGATCCGGCGGGCCGCCGCGAGGGCGCCGAGCACGAACGGCGTGCGACCGGATGCGGCCAGGCCGACGACCACGTCGCCACGCCGGACATGCCGTTCCATTTCCAGTGCGCCGGCCTCGTCGTCGTCCTCGGCGCCCTCGACCGCCGCCAGCAACGCGGTCGGGCCGCCGGCGGGGTGCGCCACGAACCAGTCGGCCGGGATATTGAAGGTGGGCACCAACTCGGCCACGTCCAGCACGGCCAGCCGGCCGGACGTGCCCGCCCCCACGTAGTGCACCCGGTGTCCGGCGCGCAGGGCCGCCACGGCGAGGTCGACGAGCCTGGCCAGTTCGGGCAGCACCGCGGCGACGGCGCCGGGCACCGTCGCGTCCTGGTTGTTGATCGCGCGGAGCACCCCCAGCGCGTCGAGTTGGTCGATAGTGGTGGTGTCCGGGTTGCGTCGCTCGGTCGGCGCGTGGACGTGGACGACCGCCGGTCGTGAGGTGCCGGACATCAGTCGCCGGTCTCCCGGCTCCGCCGCCGGCCGTCCGGCCTGGCGTCCAGCCGGTGTCCGCCGACGGCGGTGTAGGTGGCGTCCAGCGCGGCTCTGGTGTTGTCCAGATTCCGTTGGGCGACACCGATGAACAGGCAGTCGATCACGGTGAGCTGGGCGATCCGGCTGGCGGTCGCGCCGGACCGGTAGGTGGTCTCCCGGGCGGCCGTGGTGAGCACGTAGTCGGCGACCTCGGTGATCGGCGAGCGCGGGAAGTTGGTCAGCGCCACGGTGATCGCGCCGCGGTCGCGGGCCTGGCGCAACGCCTCCACGGTGTCGGCCGTGGCCCCGGTGTGCGAGACGCCGACGGCCACATCGCCCGGTCGCAGGACCGCGGCCGAGGTCAGCATCACGTGGGTGTCGCTCCAGGCGAAGCAGACCCGGCCGATCCGGTGCATCTTCTGTTGCAGGTCAAGGGCGACGAACGCGCTGGCGGCGACGCCGTAGACGTCGACCCGCCCGGCTTTGGCGATCACCTCGACCACCCGGCCCAACTCGTCCACGTCCAGTTGCTCGGCGGTCTCCTCGACCGCGCGGGCGTCCGCGAACGCGACCTTGCCGACCACCTGGGCCAGATCGTCGCTGGGATCGATGTCGCCGCCCATCACCCGGTCGGTGCGGGCCGCGGTGCGCGCGGTGTCCGCGGCCAGCGCGATCCGCAACTCCGGATATCCGCTGACCCCGACGGCTTTGCAGAATCTGGTCACCGTGGTCTCGCTGGTGCCGGCGGCATCCGCGACCTCGGTGATGCTGCGCCGAGCCACCCCCGCCGGGTTCTCCAGCACGACATGGGCGACCCGCTGTTCGGCCTTGGCCAGACCGGGGAGCAGTGAACGGATGCGCACGAGGGGACTCGGTTCGGCGGGACCGGCACTCATCACGTGGGAAACTTACTAACCGTGGTAACAACGGTCAACGTTTTCGACGGCGTTGGTGCCAGTCGGCACGTAACCGTGTTCAAAGCGCCTGAAAACGGACCGGGAAGGTGAGGACGACCCCCGTCAGGGGGGAGAGACGGGGGTCGTCGTCGGCCCAGTCCCGGGGGGTTGGACTGAACCTCATCCGCCACTGTAGTCCTTGTTCTGTTCACCCAGCGTCCACCCGAGCCGGTCCGACGACCCACCCATTCGGCGGTATGCCGGCAGCGCCGAACGGCCTACGGAAGATGCGACCTCCGGGGTTGGGTCACCGACCGTTGCTTGACCGGTGCACCCGTCCGGGCACTTGTATTGTCGCAGGTCGTTGGCGTAGAAAGGGATTGCGGACTTCTGGTCGGCCAGGGGCGCGGCGGAGGAGAAGCCACGTCCACCCCGAGTGAACTCCGCGCGCGAACTCCGGGCACCCACGCGCAGCACGCCGCGGGAGGCTTGTCGGAGTGGGACTGCGTACCGGGACGCTGGGCGCCGAGTCCCCGAAAATTCGACATCCGTTGCAGCTTGGTAACCCGGGAATGTTCGCGCTAGCGATTTGAGCGGTCCTCGCCCCCCTGTCAGTGGGCGAGGACCGCTCATCGCTGTCACCCGGCCGGCGCGCTCCCGGCGACGCACGGACCCCCTTCCAGCCTGCCACGCGATCTTGGGAATCCGTCCCACCAAGCCCGTTCAGCGGCAGAGTTGTCCACAGTTGTGCGCGGTGGCCCCGGTTATCCACAAGTTGATCTTGCCGCGTTGATCGTTGCGGCGAACTCGGCAACCGTGAGAAGTGCCCGGCGCGAAGGCCGCGCCGGCGAACCGATCACGGACGTGGATGGGGCCTGAGATGAACACTGACCGGCCGCTCGCCCTGGTGAGCGATGAGTCCCTGCTGGATGAGGTGCTGCGGCTGGCCGCGGTCGCCCAGTGCGATGTGCAGCGAGCGCCCGACATCGTGGCAGTCCGGCGGAACTGGGCCGATGCCCCGCTGGTGCTTCTGGACGAGGTCGCGGTGGCCGAGTGTGTGGCCGCCGGCGTGCCCCGGCGGGACGGCCTGCTGGTGCTGTGCGCCGGCAAGCCACCGCCTGATCTCTGGCCGAGGGCGGTGGCCATCGGCGCGGAGGAGGTACTGGCGCTACCGGACGCCGCCGAGTACGTGGTCGGGCGGCTGGCCGACGCGGTTCGCCGGCCAGCGACGGTCGCCGGCCGGGTGATCGCGGTGTTGGGCGGTCGCGGTGGTTCCGGAGCGTCCGTGCTGGCCGCGGGCACGGCGCTCGCGGCGTTGCGTGGTGGCAAGCCCGCGATGCTGGTCGATTGCGACTCACTCGGTGGCGGCGTGGATCTGTTGCTGGGCATGGACGGCGATCCGGGTTTGCGTTGGCCGGGAATCAAGGTCAGCGGGGGTCGGATCGCGATGGAATCGCTGCGTTCGGCGCTGCCCGGCCGGTCCCGCGGCGCTGCCCGGCTCACCGTGGTGTCCTGCGACCGGGATGGCTCCGGCCCAGCCCCGGACGCGGTGGGCGCGGTGATCGACGCCGGGCGCCGCTCCGGCGAGACGGTTGTCTGCGACCTGCCCAGGGCGGTGACGCCGGCCGCGCGGGCCGCGCTCGCCCGCGCCGACCTGACGGTGCTGATCCTGCCGGCGGAGGTGCGCGCGTCGGCCGCCGGCCAGCGAGTGGCCGACCAACTCGCCGAGCAGGGCGTCCGTGGGCAGTTGGTGGTCCGCGGACCAGCGCCGGGCGGCCTGTTCGCCGAGGACATCGCGCGGGTGGTGGGGCTGCCGCTGTTGGCCACCATGCGGCCCGAGCCAGGCCTGGCCAGGACCCTCGAACATGGCGGGCTGCGGCCGAGGCCACGGGGCCCGCTGATGGTCGTGGCCAGGGCGGTCCTCGGTGCCGCCCGTGCCGGCGCCGCCAGCAACACCATTGCCGCCCGTGTCCCCGGTGTCAGCACAGAGCCGAGTGATCCGGAGTCGGTCGCGGCGGGGTCGGTCGATGTGCAGCCGATCTCGGTGGGGATGGCAGAGACATGAGCACCGAACTGGTCGAACGGGTACGTCGGCGACTGGCCAGCGGCGGCGCCGCGCTCACTCCCGCGCGGGTAGTGGACGCCGTGCGCACCGAAGCCGGCGGAGTGGTGGGCGATGTCGATCTGCTGGGCGCGTTGCGCACGGTGCAACAGGAGTTCGTCGGGGCCGGTCCATTGGAGCCGCTGTTGCGCGATCCGGACACCACCGACGTCCTGGTCACCGGGCCGGCCGAGGTCTGGGTGGATGGAACGGCGGGGCTGCGCCCGGCGCGGGTGGCCTTTCCGGACGAGGAAGCGGTACGACGGCTCGCGGCGAGGCTGGCGCTGGCGGCCGGGCGCCGGCTGGACGACGCGCAACCGTACGTCGATGCCTGGTTGCCGGGCAGCGGCCCGCACGGCCGGGTGCGGATGCACGCGATCCTGCCGCCCCTCGCGGCCGACTGCACGTGCCTGTCACTACGGGTGCTGCGGCCGGCCGATCACGACCTCGCCGCACTGGTCGCACTCGGCACGTTCGACCGGCCGACGGCCGCGCTGCTCACCGCGATCGTGCGGGCCCGGCTGGCGTTCCTGGTCTCCGGCGGAACGGGCAGCGGCAAGACAACACTGCTCGCGGCGTTGCTCGGCCAGGTCCCGCCCGACCAACGGATTGTGAGCGTGGAGGATGCCGGCGAGTTGCAGCCGGCTCACCCGCAGGTCGTGCGGCTGGTCGCCAGGCCGCCGAACATCGAGGGCGCGGGCGAGGTCACCGTCCGGGATCTGGTTCGCCAGGCCTTGCGGATGCGGCCGGACCGGCTGGTGGTCGGCGAGGTTCGCGGAGCGGAAGTCTGTGAACTCCTGGCCGCCCTCAACACCGGTCACGACGGCGGCGCCGGCACCCTGCACGCCAACTCGCCCACCGAGGTGCCGGCCCGACTGGAGGCGCTGGCCGCGTTGGGTGGGCTGTCCCCATCGGCGTTGCACAGTCAACTGGCTCCGGCGGTGCGGGTGATCCTGCACGTTGCCCGTCGTGCGGACGGTCAGCGGGCGCTCGCCGAGATCGGTGTGCTGGAACGGCTCTCGGGAACGGTTGGGGTGGTGCCCGCGTGGCGGCCGACCGGCCGGTTGCCGGGCTGGTCGCGGCTGGCGCGACTGCTCGAAGGCTCGGACAGCGCGACCGAAGCGAGCGAGGTGGCCCCATGCTGAGCCTCGCCATGCTCGCCCTGGCGGCGGCCACGCTGTGTTGGCCGAGGTTGACCGCGATCCGCCGGCTTCCAGTGCTCGGCCCGGCGGCGACGGGCCGTCCGATCCGTCCAGCGCGTTGGCGGCTCGGCCGGTTCGGGTGGGTGATCACCCTGATATCGCTCACGACGCTCGCACTGGCGCTGGGTGGGATCGGCGTCGCCGTCGCGATGGCCGCGTCCGGGACGACGGCCCTCCGGCGCCGGCGCGCTCGGCGGCTCAGCAGAGAACGTCTCATGCTGGCCACGGGCATGGCAGACGCGCTGCGGGCGATCGTCGCCGAGCTCCGTGCCGGCGCGCACCCCGCGGCTGCGGCCGAAGGCGGGGCGGCGGAGGCGCCCGGCCCGGTGGCCAGCGTGCTGACCGCTGTCGCTCGCGCGGCGCGGCTGGGTGGCGATATCGGCGCGGCGGTGTCCGAGGTCGCGCTCGCCGATCCGGCCGGATCGGCGGCCGTGCGAATGGTCGCCCGTCCATTGGTCCGAGCGTGGTCGTTGGCCAACCGGCACGGTTTGCCGCTGGCGAACGTGCTCGATTCGGTTCGCGGGGATGTCGTGGCCCGGGTGCGGTTCGCTCGCCAGGTGCACGCCCGGATGGCCGGGCCGCGAGCCAGCGGCGCGATCCTTGCCGTGCTGCCGGTACTCGGCGTGCTGCTGGGCGAGGGCATGGGCGCCGACCCGGTGCACGTGCTGCTGGCGACATCGGCCGGCCACCTGCTGTTGGTCGTGGGAGTGGTGCTGGCCTGCGCCGGCACGCTCTGGATCGGCCGGCTGACAGCGCAGGTGGCAATGGCCGATCCAGCAGTGGCCGATCCGTCGGCCCGAGCGGAGACGGCATGCTGATCGCCCAGGCCGTCGCGGCGTTGTTGCTGGCCGCCGCCGTGCTGATCGGTGGGCGCAGAGAGGTGGCACCGGCCAGGTTGGCCGGATTGCGGCCAGTCGTGCCCGAGCCCGTCAGTCCGGATCGCGGCCGGGTCGCCGGCGCCATGTCGACCGGGTCGACCGGATCCACCAGGTCCACCGGTCGCTCGGCCCGGGTCACCACGGCGGCGGTGATCGGGATCGGCGCCCTGACCGCGGCGCTGGGCGGATGGCCCGGAGGCCTGTTCCTCGGGCCGATGTCGGCGCTCGCGGCGTTCGTCGGCTGCCGTCGGTGGTTGGGCGGCACCCCCATCCGGTTGCCGTGGCTCGAATCGGCTCCGGATCCATTCGACCTGGCCGGCTGCTGGGGTCTGTTGGCCGCGTGCCTGCGCGGCGGGCTGCCGGTGCCCATGGCCGTCGGTCTGGTGGTGCCAGAGCTGCCGGCTCCGGCCCGGGAAGCGATGCGACGTACGGCGAAACTGCTTGCCCTGGGCGCCGATCCGGTGCAGGCATGGCAACCCGCGCTGGACTGCTCGGCTACGGCCGAACTGGCCCGTGGGGCCCGGCGCACCGCGCGCTCGGGCGCGGCCTTGGCCGGGATCGCCGAGGCGCTGGCCGTCGAGGTCCGCGACAAGGCCGGCGATCTGGCCGAGGCGCGGGCACAGCGGGCGGCCGTCGCGGTCACCGGACCGCTGGGGCTGTGCTTCCTGCCGGCGTTCGTGTGCCTGGGCGTGATTCCGGTGGTGATCGGTCTGGCGACCCGGTTGATGAGCTCGTGGTGAATGCCACGAATGTCCAGAGTGGACAGAAGGTCCAGAGTGGACACTACGAAAGGAGAGCACGATGTGGATGTTGTGGCAGCGGGTCCGATGGGCTGATCCGTGGGCTCGCCGGGGCGCGATGTTGGGGCCTGATGCCGGGATGTCGACGGCCGAGTACGCGGTCGGCACCATCGCGGCGGCGGCGTTCGCCGCCGTCCTGTACGCGGTGGTCACCGGAAACTCGGTGGTATCCGGGCTCAGTGCCCTGGTGCAACGAGCGATGTCGGTGAAGCTCGGATGACGCGGGCCAGCCGGGCGCGCGGTTCGCCCTTCGCCGCGGATGGCGGAACAGTGCCGGATGGCGGAACAGGGTCGGACTCGGGAGCCGTCACCGTGGAGGCGGCGATCGCGCTGTGCGGGTTCATCGCCGTGTTGGCCATGGTGTTGGCCGGCCTGTCCGCGGTGCTGGGCCAGATCCGGTGTACCGACGCGGCGGGTGAGGCCGCCCGGCTGGCAGCTCGTGGCGATCTGACGCATGCCCGGCAGGTGATCGTCAGCATCGCGGGGTCGGACGCCAAGGCCACGTTCACGGACAACGGCGACACTCTGACGGTCGAGGTGGTGGACGACCCGCTGGGTGGGCTGCTGCCCGGCGTGCGGGTGCGGGCGCAGGCGTTCGCCGTGCGCGAGCCCGATCCGCCGGCCGAGCCATCGGAGCCGACCGGCAGCACACCGGTGATCACGCCGACGGCCGCTTCCACAACCACGACGGCTCCCACAACGACGATGGTGCGGGCCCCGCTGGCGACGGCTACCAGCCGGCCAGCACGGCGAGCGGAAGTTGGCCGGCGATGAACGGTCATCGGGACGGCAACCCGCCCACCGCTCGGTGTTCCGGTGCGGACGGGGGCTCCGATCCAGATGACGGTTTCGCCACCGTGTGGTCGGTGGGCGGCATTGCGGTGCTGCTCCTGGTGTTCGCCGCGCTGCTCGCCGTCGGCGCCGCGATCGCCACTCGCCATCGCACTGCCAGTGCGGCCGACCTGGCGGCGCTGGCAGCCGCCGAGCACGCGCCCGAGGGCGAACCGGCGGCCTGCGACCGGGCCCGTTGGGTGGCTGGCCAGATGCGGGTGCGCGTGGATCGCTGTTGGCTGTCCGGCTGGGACGCGCTGGTCGAGGTGAGTGCCACGCTGCCGGATCCGCTGGGCGCCTTCGGCTCCGCGACCGCGCACGCCCGTGCGGGTCCTGCCGACGACGCGGCCGTGCCGGCGGCGGGCAGCGGTCAGTCCACCACGACGAATGGCGGCTGACTGCCGGTATCGCCTGACCAGCGGACGTTCGCGGGCGACGAAGAGCAGTACGGCCACAGCGGCGATGTCGTCACCACCTCGCTCGGCGTGCGCCGACGACCGGCCAACGACAGGGCCTTACCTGAGCTGGGGGTGATGCCGTTGAGTGAAGTGTGAGCCGCTGAGCGCAAGTGGCAAGAAGCAAGACGCAGAACAAGCAAGACGCGGAACGTAGTGCCAGTACCACCGAGCACCAGAAACCGAGTACCAGAAACAAGGAACGACTGAGAGACATCAGGAGGCTGAGACCGATGGAATGGTCGGATAGTTGGCACGGTGCCTTCCGCATCGAGCTACGCGCACAGGCCATTGGCCTGGCGTCTCGCGGATGGCCAGTGTTGCCAGGGACCTATCCGACCGGTTCGGGTTGGAGCGACGGCGTTCGCCCGGCGGCTGGCCTGCGCCCGGCGCACGAGGACTGGGCGGACCAGCTCGGCGCGGACGGCGACCAGATCGCGCAGTGGTGGAACGGCGGGCCGTACAACCTGCTGGTGGCCACCGGCGCGAAGCTGGACGCCATCGAGGTCGGCACCGACCTCGGCCGCCGGACGGCCGCCGTGCTGCGATCGAGCGGGCTGCCCGTGCCGATCGCGGCCACCCCGGAAGGGCGTTGGCTGTTCCTGACCAACCCCGGCCAGGACGTGTCCGCCGAGCTTGCGGCGCACGAGGACGTCATCGTCCACGGCGCCGGCAGTTGGGTGCCACTGCCGCCGACGGCTTTCCCGCACGGTGTCGCGCACTGGCGGGTTCGGCCGGAGGTGTGGAGCTGGACGCTTCCCCAGTCGCGGCTGATCCAGAACGCGATGGTGGCGGCACTGGCCGGACGCCGTTCGTTCGGCGCCATCGTCCCTGGCCTCGTCGGCGTCGACCGCGCCGTCGCCTAACCCTCAGAGTCGTGCGGGACACCCGCACCCGATCGACGGGGTCATGCGCAAGAAGCCTCGCATGCCCCCGTCTCAGACCAGGTCGTGCAAAGGGTCGTGATGTTCGTCAGCCTCCAGGGTGGCCTCGCCGGCAGAGGCCATCGCGGACAGCACAACCCCCAGCACGGCCAGCGCGCCTGCCTTGTCCAGCGGTTCGTTGCCACTCCCGCATTTGGGCGACTGGACGCAGGACGGGCAGCCCGCCGAGCACTCGCAGGAAAGGATCGCCTCCCGCGTAGCGGCCAACCAGGGGACAACCGCGGCAAAGCCGCGATCGGCGAAACCGGCTCCCCCGGGATGACCATCGTGCACGAACACCGTCGCCTCCCCGGTGTCCGTGTGCCAAGCGATGGATACCCCGCCGATGTCCCACCGGTCACAGGTCGCGAACAGCGGTAGCAGGCCGATCGCCGCGTGCTCGGCAGCGTGCAGCGCGCCGGGGATGCGTGCCGGAGTCAGCCCGGCACCCCCCGGCGCGCTGCCGCACAACAGCTCATCAGACACCGTGTACCAGACGGCCCGAGTGCGCAGCGTCCGCGCCGGCAGGTCCAGCGCGACCTGATCGATGACCTCGCCGGACGGTCGGCGGCGCAGGTAGCCCACCACCTGCGCGGTGACGTCGACCTCGCCCAGACAGGTCGTCACGCCGCCGTGGTCCCGCCGCTCGACTGCCTGGATCACCGAGATGTCCACGGTGTCCCGGGGAAACGTGGTCCAGTCCGGCGCTTCGGCGTGCACCAGCGCCATGCCCTGCTCAAGATCCAGCTCATCGACCACATAGGACTGTCCTTGGTGCAGGTACACCGCGCCGGGATGGACCGACCAACAGGCCGCGCCGGGGTCGACGGTGCCCAGCAGCCGCGCGGTCTCCGCCTCGACCACGGCGACCTGTTCGCCGCCGCTGCCGCGGATGTCCACCGCGCCGTGCGGCTTGGTCCGCTGCGTCCAGTACCAGCCGGTGGGCCGGCGCCGCAGCACGTTCTCCGCGACCAACTGGTCCAGCACCTCCCGACCCCCCGGCCCGGCCAGATCGCGCACGCAGGCGTCGGTCAGCGGCAGCTCGGCCGCGGCGCAGGCCAGGTGCGGCCCGAGAATGTACGGGTTCGCCGGATCGAACACAGTGGCCTCGACCGGCCGGTCCAGGATCGCCGCCGGATGGTTCACCAGGTACGTGTCCAGCGGATCGTCCCGGGCGACGAAGACCACCAGCGCCTGGTCACCGGAGCGGCCGGCTCGGCCGGCCTGTTGCCAGAAGGACGCCACGGTGCCGGGGAAGCCGGCGACCACCACCGCGTCCAGGCCGGCGATGTCCACGCCCAGCTCCAGCGCGCTGGTGCTGGCCACACCCAGTAACTCGCCGGAGTCCAGTGCTTTTTCCAATGCCCGCCGGTCCTCGGCGAGATACCCGGCGCGGTACGCGGCCACGCGCCCCGCCAGCGCGCCGGAAACCTCGGCCAACGCCTGCCGGGCGGCCAGCGCGGTCAGCTCCGCGCCGCGGCGGGACCGTACGAACGCCAGCGTGCGGGCACCCTCGATCACCAGCTCGGTCATGATCCGCGCCGCCTCGGCCGGGGCCGAACGCCGGACCGGCGCGCCGTTCTCGCCGATCAGGTCCGGGATCAGCGGCGGTTCCCAGAGCGCGATCGTGCGGGCGCCGCGCGGCGAGCCGTCCGCGGTCACCGCGACCGTCGGCAGCCCGGTCAGCCGCGCGGCGAGCTCGTCCGGCGCCGCCATGGTGGCCGAGGCGAGCACGAACACCGGGTTCGCGCCGTACCGGGCGGCCACCCGGCGCAACCGGCGGATCAGCAGCGCCACGTGCGAACCGAACACGCCCCGGTAGGAGTGGCACTCGTCGATCACCACGAAGGCCAGCCGGCGGAACAGCCTCGCCCACCGCGAATGGTTGGGCAGGATGCCGCGATGCAGCATGTCCGGGTTGGTGAACACCCACCGGCTGTGTGCGCGCACCCAGTCCCGCTCGGCCATCGGGGTGTCTCCGTCGTAACCGGCGGCGCGCACCGAGGCCAGCGCGCCCCCGCCGGTCAGCTCCGACACCGCGCGCAACTGGTCCGCGCCCAGCGCCTTGGTCGGAGCCAGGTACAGCGCGGTGGCCCGCGGGTCGGACCGCAGCGCCGACAACACCGGCAGCTGGTAGGCCAGCGATTTGCCCGAGCCGGTTCCGGTGGCCATCACCACGTGTCGCCCGGCGTGCGCGAGTTCGGCCGCCTGGGCCTGATGGACCCAGGGCCGCCGTACCCCGCAGGCCCGCACCGCGGTCAGCACGTCCGGTTCCGCCCAGTCCGGCCACTGCCCGTGCCGCTCCCACCGTTCGGGTAGCTCGGCGACATGGCGCAGTGGCGTTTCAGCGTTCCGGACGCCGGCCAGCACGCGGTCCAGCAGCCGCTGACCGACCACTGCTTCGCCACCCACGAGTCGAGTCTGTCACCCGTTCACACAAACATCCGGGCGCGACACCGGGATGGGCGTCAGCCGCTCGCCGGACACCGGTCGCGCAACGTGAGGCAAATCACTTCGTATCGAGATGGTATCGACTCAAGGTCCAGGCAACGGAAGCCCGGAGTCGTGCCCGGAGTCGATGTCGGCGGTGTTAACTGATCAAAATCGTCAGCATTATCGATCACGTAATCGATCCAGATGGCCAGCAAAGTTCACGGAGCGTACTGGGACCGGGACGGCCTCGGTTGCCGTTTCGGCAGGCCAATAGACTCCGCCAGATCGCACCGCATGTGACGGTGCACACGTAGTGGTCAGGGCGACGAACCGACCTGGCCTCGTGGCAACGAGCAATGCACAGCAATGCACTGAGCATGGCAATGAGTCTCAGGAGGACGGATGTCCCGGCACTTCCTCGCGGACGGCCTCGCACTGACCGGCGGTGATCGCGGCCTGGTCGCCGTGGTCGCCGTGATCGCACTCGCGGCGCTGGTCGTCGGCTACTTCCTGTCCCGGGAGGTGCTGGCCGCCGGCCAGGGCACCACCCGGATGCAGGAGATCGCCAAGGCGGTCCAGGAGGGCGCGGCGGCGTATCTCAACCGCCAGTTCCGCACCCTCGGTGTCTTCGCGGTGATCGTGTTTCTGCTTCTGTTCGCGCTGCCCGCGGACTCATGGGGCGAACGCATCGGCCGCTCGATCTTCTTCCTGATCGGCGCGGGTTTCTCCGCGACGATCGGCTATCTCGGCATGTGGCTGGCCACCCGGGCCAATGTCCGGGTCGCGGCGGCCGCGAACGGCCCGGGTCGCGAGGAGGCCATGCGCATCGGCTTCCGCACCGGCGGCGTGGTCGGCATGCTGACCGTCGGCCTCGGCCTGTTCGGCGCCTCGATCGTGGTGTTCGCCTACGCCGGCGGCGCCCCGAAGGTGCTGGAGGGCTTCGGCTTCGGCGCCGCGCTGCTGGCGATGTTCATGCGTGTCGGCGGCGGCATCTTCACCAAGGCCGCGGACGTGGGCGCGGACCTGGTCGGAAAAGTCGAGAAGAACATCCCCGAGGACGACCCGCGGAACGCGGCCACGATCGCCGACAACGTGGGCGACAACGTCGGCGACTGCGCCGGCATGGCGGCCGACCTGTTCGAGTCCTACGCCGTCACCCTGGTGGCCGCGTTGATCCTCGGCTCGACCGCGTTCGGCGCGCAGGGCCTGCTGTTCCCGCTGATCGTGCCCGGCATCGGCGTGATCACCGCCGCCATCGGCGTGTACATCACCCGGGCCCGCGCCGGCGAGAACGGCCTGGCCGCGATCAACCGCTCGTTCTACATCTCTGCGGTGATCTCCGCGGTGCTGTGCA
>DASZLR010000136.1:0-5899 GCA_035552275.1 Pseudonocardiaceae bacterium
GCGACCTCGGCGGAGAGCTGCCGGATGTCGGTGATACCCCGGCCGTCGATGCGCACCTTGTCCCGCAGGATGCGCTTGCGAACCAGCTTCTTGGTCAGCGCGCGGAACGCCGCGCCGACCTCCTTCTCCCGGCCGGCGAACGCGCTGTTCTCGGCCTCCAGCACCCGTTGCAGGCACAGCTCCTTGACCGCGTCCAACCGCGACTCGCGCTCCTGCTTGCCGGCGATGGTCAGCGCCTCGGCCAGCTCGGTGGTGACCGCGCCGGACACCGCCTCGTAGGCGTCGGGCTGGTACGCCGGGTACACCGGGAACTCGCGGGTCTCCTTGGCGGCGACCTTGGCCAGCTCGGCCTGCGCCTCGCAGAGCGCCCGGATGAACGGCTTGACCGCCTCCAGACCGCTGGCGACGACCTCCTCGGTGGGCGCCTGCGCGCCGTCGCCGACCAGGTCGATGACCGTCTCGGTCGCCTCCGCCTCGACCATCATGATCGCCACGTCATCACCGACCACCCGGCCGGCGACGACCATGTCGAACACGGCCTTGGTGAGCTGCTCACGAGTCGGGAACGCGACCCACTGGCCCTCAATAAGAGCCACCCGCACGCCGCCGATCGGCCCCGAGAAGGGCAGCCCGGAGAGCTGGGTGGACGCGGACGCGGCGTTGATCGCCACCGCGTCGTAGACGTCCTGCGGGTTCAGCGAGAGCACCGTGATCACGATCTGGATCTCGTTGCGCAGTCCGTCCACGAAGGACGGACGAAGTGGCCGGTCAATCAGCCGGCAGGTCAGGATCGCGTCGGTGGAGGGGCGTCCCTCGCGGCGGAAGTACGAGCCGGGGATGCGGCCGGCCGCGTACATGCGCTCCTCGACGTCCACCGTCAGCGGGAAGAAGTCGAAGTGCTCCTTCGGGTGCTTGGACGCGGTGGTCGCGGACAGCAGCATGGTGTCGTCGTCCAGGTAGGCGACGACGCTGCCGGCGGCCTGGCGCGCCAGGCGGCCGGTCTCGAACCGCACCGTGCGCTTGCCGAACCGTCCATTGTCGATAATCGCGGTGGACTCATGCACCGCGCTGTTACTGAATTCCGTCATTGTTTCCGGTTGTCTCCTCGTTTCGCGGTCCGCGCGCGTGGGGATCACGGTCTGCGATGAGGCCGGTCTTCGATCGAAGCCTCCGGTGGCCGCAATGGCTGCGACCCCGGAAGCCACTACCGAGGACCGGCTACGCGTCCCCGTGCGGTCGCACGGACCTCCATGTTTCCTACTGATGTGTGGAGGGGGAGCGGCTCAGTCGGCCCGCTCCCCCTCCACACCGGTCATCGACGCAGGCCGAGCCGCTGAATGAGCGACCGATAGCGTTCGATTTCCACGCTCGCCAGGTAGTTGAGCAGTCGGCGGCGACGGCCGACCATCAGCAACAGCCCCCGGCGGGAGTGGTGGTCGTGCTTGTGCACCTTCAGGTGCTCGGTGAGGTCGCTGATCCGCTTGGTCAACAGCGCGACCTGGGCCTCCGGCGACCCGGTGTCCGACTCGTGCACGCCGTAGTCGGAGAGAATCGTCTTCTTCTGTTCGGTGGTCAGTGCCACGCGGATGTCCTCATCTCGTTGGTGCTTCTTCGGTGCCGTGCAGCCCAAACACGCATGTGTGGGCGAGAGACGGTACCGGCCGCCACGGACCGCAGCCGGACCCAACTAGTGAGGATATCAGGCGCCGGTCAGCGGCAGCCGCAGCAGCGGCGTGTACGTCGAGTGGGCGCTTTCCATCAGCACCAGCTCGGCCGGTGTGAACCACGGTCCGGCGTAGCCGGCGAACAGCTCGCGCAGCCGCCGACGGTCCGGCACACCGGTCCGCCACCGGGCCACCGTCAGATGCGCCCGGAAACCGCGCCGGCCCGCGCCGCCGGCCCTGGCCAGCTTCGCCAATGCGGCGCGGTCGATGTCGGTGTCCGGCGCGACGCCCACCCACAGCACCGTGCCAAGCATCCCGCTGCCGGCCAGCCTCAGCCGCGGCGCGGCCAGCCCAGTGGCTCGGCGGGTCAGCCAGTTGCCTCGTCGCCGTGGGTCATCGTCGTCACCGAAGAAGCCGAGCGTGACATGCCAGCGTTCCGGTGGCGTCCAGCGCAGGCCGGGCAGGTCCGGTCGGTCCCGCGCGGCCAGGTGCCCGATCGCCTCGGCGGACGGGATGATCGCGGAGAACAGCCTGGCCACGAGGCGATCAGGCCTGCTGGGGCTGCACCGGCACGCTGGCCGGGCGGGCCGGCTCGCTCGCCCGCCGCAACAGCTCGGCCAGCTCCGGGAACTCGTCGTCCACCAGGTCCGCGGCGGCGGCGAGATCGTCGCCGGCCAGGATGTTGCGCAGGGCGTTGACCGCGGTGGTCGCGTCCGAACTGCCGTCCACCGGCAGCACGTCCCGGCCCACCATGGGTCGCGAGTCGCGCACGTCGGACAGCGCCTGGCGCATCGCCTCCGGCTTGCCGGCCGCGACGTCCCGGGTGAGCACCTTGCGTTCGAGCATGATCAGCCGAGCGAGCACGGACGGGTTGCCGATCTTGGCCCGGCGACCGCTCATCACCTGGCTGAGCATGGGCGCGCTGATCCCGAGGACGTCCGCGAGGTTGGCCTGCGACACGCCGAAGGCGCGCACCAACCGGCGCACCCGGTCGCCCAGCGGTTCGCCGTACCACTCCCGCTGTAACGCCAGATTGCGCTGGACGATCTTCGGATCCTCCACCTCGCCCCTCCCCAAGACCTCAGCACGGCCGGTTGCCTTCAACATCAACCACGGATCATCAACCACGGTCATCTTGCCAGGCCGGCACGCTGTCCGTGGGCCGAATCAGCGATTCGGACGACTACCGGCCCAGAACGGCACGCGTCTGCCGGACGTCCACGTGCAACTGTTCGACCAACGCGTCGGCCGAGTCGAACCGCTCCATATCGCGCAGCCGGGCGACGAAATCCAGTGCGGCCCGCTGGCCGTAGAGATCGCCGTCGAAGTCCAGCACGAACGCCTCCACTCGCCGCTCGCGACCGGAGAAGGTCGGATTGGTGCCGACCGACACCGCGGCCGGCAGGCGGCGGCCGGCGTTGGTGAACCAGCAGGCGTAGATGCCGTCCGCCGGCACCGCCGCGTGCCGGGTGGTGGACAGGTTCGCGGTGGGGAAGCCGAGATCGTGGCCGCGACCGTCGCCGCGCACCACGATGCCCTCCAGGCGGTGCGGCCGGCCCAGCGCGTTCGCCGCCGCCGCGACATCACCGGCGTCGATGCACGAGCGGACGTAGGTGGAGGAGAACTGCACCTCGTCCGCGTCGTCCAGGCCGCCGTCCACGACCTCGCCGGGCACGGTGAGCAGGCTGGCGCCTTCGGTGCTGAAGCCGAACCGGTGGCCGAGCCGACGCAGCAGCGCGAGATCGCCGACCGCGTGGTGGCCGAAGGTGAAGTTCTCCCCCACAATCACCGCCGCCGCGTGCAGCCGTTCGACCAGGATCTCGTGCACGAACTCGTCGGCGGGCAGCCGGGACAGCTCCGGGGTGAACGGCAGCACGCAGAACACGTCGACGCCGAGCTGTTCGACCAGTTCGGCGCGGCGACGCAGGGTGGTCAGCTGGGCCGGGTGGCTGCCCGGCCGCACCACCTCGGCCGGGTGCGGGTCGAAAGTGAGCACCACGCACGGCAGCTCGCGGTGCTTGGCGACCTCCACCGCACGGCCGATCAGCGCCTGATGTCCACGATGGACACCGTCGAACACCCCGATGGTCACCACGCAGCGACCCCAGCCGCTGGGCAGATGATCCAGACCTCGCCAGCGCAACACGGCTTCAGCCTAGCGGGGCGAGCACCAGCACCGCTTTGGCGCTGCTGTCCTCGTCGCGGGCCAGCGCCACCGCGCGGCCGTCGGGCCCGAACACGCCGTAGGTGCCGTCCAGGCCGGCGGTCGGCAGCCGCTGGCCGTGCGCGAGCGCGGTGGCCTCCGGCTGCGTGACGTCCCGGCGCGGAAAAGCCAGTGCCACCGCGGAGTCCAGGTCCAGGGACAACGTCGGCTGCTCGGCGAGCACCTCCAAGGAGCGGGCGTGTCGCAGGCCGAACGGGCCGACCTGGCTACGCCGCAGCGCGATCAGGTGACCGCCGACGCCGAGGGCGGCGCCGAGGTCGCGGGCCAGCGCGCGGACGTAGGTGCCGGCCGAGCACTCCACCAGCACGTCAAGGTCAATGGCGGTGTCGAGGCGGCGAACGTCGAGCAGGTCGAACCGGTGCACGGTCACCGGGCGGGCGGGCAGCTCGACGGTCTCGCCCTCCCGGACGAGCTGGTAGGCCCGCTTGCCGTCGATCTTGACCGCGCTGACCGCGCTGGGCACCTGTTCGATCGGCCCGGTGAGCGCCGCGATGCCCGTGCGGATGGCCGCGTCGTCCACACCGGACGCGTCCATTTCGGACAGGATCTCGCCCTCGGCGTCGTCGGTGGTGGTGGCCGCGCCGAGCCGAATCGTCGACAGGTATGCCTTGCGGCCCAGCATCAGATGGCCGAGCAGCTTGGTGGCGCGCTCGATGCCCAGCACCAGCACCCCGGTGGCCATCGGGTCCAGCGTGCCGGCGTGGCCGACGCGGCGGGTGCCGAAGATCCGCCGCACCCGGGCCACCACATCGTGCGAGGTGATGCCGGCGGGTTTGTCCACCACGACCAGGCCGGGCGGCGGGGCAGGGCGGCTCGGTCGTCGAGGCTGCGTGGCATGGGGGCGGGATGGGGGCACGACTGGATAGTTTGCCTGATGGGCCCCACTTGATGGACACGACCACCGAATGGTTGAGCTGGGTGCCGTCGCGTCGGCCGACCACGCGGAAAGCGTGGACATTCCGGAGTCAGGCCCGGCGCCCGGTCAACCGGTCTGCTGGTCGACCGAGACCCGCGGCGCCGAAGCCTGGTCCTGACTCGCGTCCACCGTCTGCACCAGCGTCGGTCGGTACTTGCGGCGGACCAGCAGCCCACGTCCGGGCGGCTGCGTCATCGCCCGATGCGTGCCCAACACCGGCCCCTCGCCGGGATCGCCGGACAGGATGATCCCCGACGAGTGCAGTTCCCGGAGCCGGTTGAGCACCGGCTCCATGCCACCCCGGCTCATCCCGCCGACCCGACGCGCCACGATCAGGTGCAGCCCGAGATCCCGCCCCTGCGCCAACAATTCCAGCAGCGGCAGCACCGGATTGCCGCGCGCCGACACCACCAGGTCGTAGTCGTCCACGACCACGTAGAAGTCCGGGCCGGTCCACCAGCTGCGGTCGGCGATGGCCGTCGCGGACAGCGTGGCCGGCGGCAGCCGGTCGACAATCCCGGCGGCCAGTTCCTGGACCGCGGATTCCGCCGCCGGCGCCGCCCCGCAGTAGGCCCACAGCTGCTCCGGCGCGACCGCGCCCAACAGCGTGCGCCGGTAGTCGACCACCAGCACCATCGCCTCGTTCGGCCCATGCCGCGCCTGCAGTCCGGACAGCCACGATCGCAGCACGGTGGTCTTGCCCGACTCGGCGTCGCCGAGCACCACGAAATGCGGGTCGGCGCCGTGCAGATCGAGGTGCACCGGCGCCAACTCGAACTCGTCAACGCCGATCGGCACGCCCAGCGCCGGGTCCCGTCCGGGCTCGGGGAGCATCGCGGGGGTCACCAGCGTCGGCAGCAGGCGCACCGCCGGCGCCAGGTCCCCGGCCCAGTTCTGGCCGACGCCGGCCACGAACTCGGCGATGCCGCAGCCCAGGTCGGGCTGGGCGATCTGCACCTGATGACCATCCGGCGCCAGCGCCCGACCGGGACTGTCCACCGGCACCGCCGCGGCGGCCCTGCGGTCGATCTCCGACTCCCCCGGATCGTTGAGCCGCAACTCCATCCGACCACCGATGTTGTCCCGAAGGTTCGG
>DASZLR010000137.1:0-14390 GCA_035552275.1 Pseudonocardiaceae bacterium
GTGCTCACCCTGTGCCCCTTTCTGGGGTTGCTGTATTTGCTGCTGGCGCAGGTCGCCGCCACCGATCCGCGGTTTCTGCGGCACAGCAGGGTAAGTCTCCAGGACAGCCTCGGTCTCAGAATCTTGCGGAAAACCCGCACCCGATCGACGGCGGCATGCGCAAGGAGCCTCGCATGCCGCCGTCTCAGTTCCGATGTGGTCAGCAAGCTGTACAGCGCGGAGGGCACCGCGTCGCTGCGGGCCATTCTGACTCTGGTGGGCATTCTCGGCCTGTCCTACGCCGGGGTCGCCTGGATCGACACCATCCGCCACGGCTTGCGGTCGGTATGGGCCGGAGGATCGGGTGCGGCCGTGGTGGGTGCGGACGTTGTCACAGTGGTTGGCGCTGCTGGCCGCGCTGGTCAGTGTTCTGGTGGTGGTCGGATTCGCGGCGTGCGGTCGGCGGCCGTGGTGTCCGGGGTCGGCCTGAGCCTGTTGGCGGCCGTCGCGATGGCGCTGCTGCCACTGGCGCTGTCCGATCCGTACGGGATCGTGGTGGTGATCCTCGCGCTGATGCTGTGGGTCAGCGCCTCGGTCCGAGTCATGCGCGCCATGGCCGTGTGGTCCGCCACCACCTGACACCGGATCAACCCGATCATCGTTCTGTCGGATTGTCGACAATCGACGGAACGGAACGGCACGTTACGACGGCCACGTCCGGCGGAGACCATCGGCGTTGACCGCATATGCAGCCGGACCGCCGCGAGACACGGCCCGATAGATCTGTTCCTGAGCTCGATGAAAGCGGCTAATCATATCGACTCTCAGCAGTCGCTGATTGTCGAGATAGAAAAGAACCGCCCGGTACAACTCCAACGGAGCGCGCTCGGTCGGCCGCCCCTTGATCCTGCCGTCCTTGCACAGTGGTATCCAACCGCGTTCAAGGCCGTACGAAAGCCATTCTTGATCGGCGACGTCCTGCGCGTCATTCGGAAAGTGCTGCGTTGCCCGGTGTACAGTCCAGCCATGATCGGCCAGTCCCTCGGCAACGCCCCGCCCCAGGCCGCGATCCAGAAAGAACTCAGGCGGCACGAGCCACCCTGCAGATAGCTTCGACCTGCTCCCGGGTCATGTCGTACTCATAGGCGACGTCTTCCAACGGCTCGCCAGCCAGCCACAAGTCGACAACCGCATCGACAGGCACCTTCGTCGTCTCGACAACGGGCGCGCCACGACCGAACCGCGGATCAATGATGACCGGCGCCACATCGGGATATTGGCGGAGCCGAAGGCGAGCGGGAAACTCGTCGTCAGCATCCCAACTGATGTATCGGAGATAGTCGTTTATAATCTCACGAATCGGTTGTTGCCCGTCACCGATCCGAGCCAAGTTGTCATCCGCATAGTGGATGAAAATATCGACGCCATCGGTCGCGATTCGCTTGGTCGCCAGCCCATAGGGAGTGTCAAACTCCTTGCGCACGTCGGCCGCGGCTTGCCGAACCTTACTTTTCGTCAAACCAAGATCGCGCAACGAACGAAGCACATACGCCTCGACCACCGCCACGAACGGCATCGATGGCCAGCCTCGTTTCTCAGGCTCAACCCGGTGCACCAACGGGGCGCCGTTGGCCTTCTCGTGCAACCAGTAGTACACGGTGTCCGGCGGGATCTGCAGATACCGGGCGGCGTCCTGGGGAGTGAACAGCGGATCGGTGAACTTATCGACCATGCGCCTCCCTCCACGGCTCGAATCTGCTTACGCAGCGTAGCGCACATCCGCGACAGAACTCCCACTGCGGCCGGCGTGTCGTTGTCTCGTCAGCCAAGCCCCTTGCGCCCCACGAGATGAAACACGCGACTGAGTTGGCCGTCGGGGTCTCGTTTGCTGGCTTCGAGTTCGACCGCAGCCATCGCCGCCACCTGCTCCGAATCGGCGGTTGACATGCAGCCGGATGGCTGCCTACCCTCACATGCAGCTGAGCGGCTGCATGTGAGGGTGAGATGGACGAGGTGTTCAAGGCGTTGGCCGATGCGAGCCGGCGTCGGCTGCTGGACAGCCTGAACGCCCGCAACGGCCAGAGCCTGCGCGAGTTGTGCGCGGGCTTGGACATGGCCCGGCAGTCGGTCAGCAAGCACCTGGCCGTGCTGGAGGCGGCCAACCTGGTCAGCACCTCGTGGCGCGGCCGGGAGAAGTTGCACTACCTCAACGCGGTGCCGATCAACGCCATCGCCGACCGGTGGATCCACCACTACGACCGCAGGCGGGCGCGGGCGCTCGCCGACCTGAAACGAGCATTGGAGTCCGAACCCATGAGCACCAACGAGTTCGTCTACACCACCTACATCAAGACCACGCCGGAACAGCTATGGCAGGCGTTGACCGATCCGGCCTTCACCAACCAGTACTGGGGCGTGCGCTTCGACACCGACTGGCAGGTCGGGTCGCCGATCACCTGGGAGCAGGAGGGGGTGAAGATCGCCGATCCGGCGCAGGTCGTCACGGCGGCCGAACCGCCCCGCACGCTCTCCTATACCTGGCACACCTTCACGCCCGAATTCGGCGAAGCGTACGACTTCGATCCGGACCAGCTCGCGGCATGGACGGCCGAGCCGCGCTCGACGGTCACCTTCGATATCGAGCCGGTCGGCGAGTTCGTCAAGCTGACCGTCACGCACAGCGGCTTCGAGCCCGGTAGCGGGGTGTTCGAGGGCATCAACCACGGCTGGCCGGCGATCTTGTCCAGCCTGAAATCGTTGTTGGAGACCGGAGAGCCGCTACCCGCGCCGCCCAAGTGACGCGGACGTCAGTGGCCTTTGGTGCTGGTGAGCAGGGCGTGGAAGGCGTGGTTCGGGAGCGTGAGCGAACCGGCGTCCGGGTTCTTGGAATCCCGGATCGCCGCGATGCCCGAACCCCAACCGATCTCGACGCAGGCTCCGTTGGTGCCGCTGTAGGAACTCTTGCGCCACGCGCGCTCGGCGGTCATGAGCTGGCATCTCCTTCAAGCTCGTCCACGATGCCGGCGATGAACCGGACGGACTCGGCCTCATCCAGCGCCAGCGCCAACAACTGCTCAGTGAGCTTATCGTAGGCTTGGACGTCGTCCTTCTCTTCGAGAAACTGGCTGAACACCCGGTTTTCCAGGTTCACCACGCCAAACCGATCCGGCAGGTAGAAGCGCACGTACGGGCCGTCCAAGCCAGGATGGGCGCGATCGATATTCGGGAGCACCCGGATGTGGATCTTCGGACGAACGGCGACCTCGATCAGAAATTTCAACTGCTCGCGTAGCACGGCCGGCCCGCCGACACGTTGCCGGAGCACGTTCTCCGTAATCAGCGCGGTGAACTCAGGACATGGAAAACGCAGCACCTGCTGTCGCTGCAAGCGGTTGGTCATCCTCCGCTGAATCTCGTCTTCTGGCAGGTCGCTGGCCTCGTTGAGCAGCGCCAGCATGTACGGGATGGTTTGCAGCAGGCCGGGCATGACGAGTGGCTCGAAGTTGACGATCTTGGTTGCCTTGGACTCGACGCGGCGCAAGGTGGCGATCTGTTCCTTGTGCGAGGTGCGCAGGGTCCAGCCGCGCTTGTCGGCGTCCAAGGCCATGGCCAGCAACGAAGCCCGGCGCTCGCCGCCTACCTTGTAGACGGCGAGCAGGCCGGCCACGTCCTCGAACTTGACGCCGCCCTTGCCGGTCTCCAACCGGCTCAGGGTCGGCCCTGAGCTGTCGATGTGCTTGCTGGCCTCGGCCAGCGTCAGTTTCGCGCCGGTGCGCAGGGCGCGCAGTTCCTCGCCCAGATGCTCGCCGCGCAGTGTGGGATCAACGACGTCCATAGGTGCCTCCATCAACGAATCGCAAGAGGCATCCATGATGTCCCAAGAGAACCGGCGACACGCGCTCTTAGCGCCCGCGCCGCTTGAGTTCACCCGAAAAGATCACCCGGTTTCATCGACTGAAAAAACCCGAATCGCTTGGGTGACCGGCACTCGCAGGCCCGGCGCGGCCAGCCGGATCGGGCCGTTGAACTCGGCGGACCCGATGGCGGCTGGCCGACCGTCTACGACATCGAGACGGAGGGGATCGTGCGCCAGATCATCGATCTCATCTCCCAGGACGAATAGCGGAATGTTCGCCGAGATACCGGCCCCGCGCTTGGGTAGTCAATCCCCCTCGACGTCTGGCTAGGTCCGCTACGCCCTGCGCCACAACCGATGCAACGACGGCTCGGTGCGCTCCACGACGCGAACCTGTGAAGCGATGCCTGGGCTCAGACGGCGGTGCTTATCCCCCGGATCGACTTCAGCTCGCCCAGCAACGCCGAGGACGCCCGGATCGGATAGTCGTCCACCGACAGCGGGGTTTCCCGGCCCTGGTAGCAGACCACGATGTGCACCGGCGTGTCGCCCTTGTGGGCGGACAGCGCCGATCGCAGCTCGGCCACCGAATCGCCGTCCAGTGACGCGGCGTCGGCGCGCAGCACGAACGGCGGCGCGGTGCCGGGATTGTGCTCGGCGTCGCTGATGTCCAGGCACACCACGCCGGACCCGAACACCGACATCCGGTCCTCGCGCCAGTTCACCCGACCCTTCACCGCGACCGCCGTGTCCGGCACCAGGTCCGCGGACAGCACCGAGTACGACTTCGGGAAGAACAGCACCTCCATCGAGGCGTCCAGATCCTCCAGCGTCACGATCGCCCACGGCTCGCCGTTCTTGTTCACCCGCCGGTCAACCGAGGCGATCATGCCGGCGACCACGACCTCACCCTCCTTGGGCGCCTCGTCCATCAGTTCGGCGATCGCCTTCGGCGCGTGCTTGCGCAGAATTCGGTCGGCGCCGTCCAGCGGGTGCGCCGACACGTACAGGCCCAGCATCTCCCGCTCGAACGCCAACAAGTTCTTCCGCGGCCATTCCTCCGGGCCGAACGTCAGGTGCGCCAACGGCGACGATGCCGCCGCAGCAGCGGGATCATCGCCGTCATCGCCGCCGCCGAAGAGGTCGAACTGGCCCAGCGCCTCCTGCCGCTTGAGCCCGGAGACCGCGTCGACGGCTTCCTCGTGCGTCTCCAGCAGCGAGCGGCGGGTGTGTCCGAACGACTCGAATGCGCCGGCCTTGATCAACGACTCGACGGTGCGTTTGTTGCAGCACACCAGTTCCGCTTTGTCCAGGAAGTCGGTGAAGGAGGTGTAGCGGCCCTTCTTCTCCCGGGTGCCGATGATCGACTGCACCACATTCGCGCCGACGTTGCGCACCGCGCCCAGCCCGAACCGGATGTCGCTGCCCACGGCGGCGAACCGGGACGCCGAGTCGTTCACGTCCGGCGGCAGCACCTTGATGCCCATCCGCCGGCACTCGGACAGGTAGATCGCCGACCGGTCCTTGTCGTTGCGCACCGACGTGAGCAGCGCGGCCATGTACTCGGCCGGATAGTTCGCCTTGAGATACGCGGTCCAGTAGGACACCAGGCCGTATCCGGCGGTGTGCGACTTGTTGAAGGCGTAGCCCGCGAAGGGCTCCATCACCTTCCACAGCACCGTGGCGGACTCCTCGGAGAACCCGCTGTCGACCATGCCGCCGCGGAAGTTCTCCCACTCCTTCTCGATGATCTCCTTCTTCTTCTTGCCCATCGCCCGCCGCAGCAGGTCCGCGCCGCCCATCGAGTAGCCGGCCAGGTCCCGCGCGATCTGCATCAGCTGCTCCTGGTAGACGATCAGGTGATACGTCTCGCCGAGAATCGGCTCCAGGGCTTCCTTCAGCTCGCGGTGGATCGGCTTGATCTGCTGGCGGCCGTTCGACCGGTCGGCGTAGTCGTTGTGCGCGTTGGCCGCCATCGGGCCGGGCCGGTACAGCGCGAGCACGGCGGCGATGTCACCGAAGTGCTTGGGCGCCATCCGCTTCAGCAACTCGCGCATCGGCCCACTGTCCAGTTGGAACACACCCAGGGTGTCGCCTTTGGACAGTAGCTCGTAGGTCGCGTTGTCATCCAGCGACAGGGTCGACAGGTCGATGTCGACGCCGTGGTTGGCCTTGACCGACTCGACGGCGTCGCCGAGCACGGTGAGGTTGCGCAGCCCCAGGAAGTCCATCTTGAGCAGCCCGATGGACTCGCACGACGGGTAGTCCCAGCCGGTGATGATCGAGCCGTCGTCACGCCGCCACAGCGGCAGCACGTCCAGCAGCGGCTGGCTGGACAGAATCACCGCGCAGGCGTGCACACCGGCGTTGCGGACCAGGCCCTCAAGCCCGCGCGCGGTGTCCATGATCCGGCCGACCTCGGCGTCCGACTGCGCCAGCTCGCGCACCTCGGTCGCCTCGTTGTAGCGCGGGTGCGCCGGGTCGAAGATGCCGGACAGCGGGATGTCCTCGGCCATCACCGGCGGCGGCAGCGCCTTGGAGATCCGGTCCGCCATGGAGAATCCCGGCTGGCCGTACAGCACCCGGGCGGCGTCCTTGATCGCCGCCTTCGTCTTGATCTTGCCGTAGGTGATCACCTGGGCGACGTTCTCGGCGCCCCACTTCTCCACGGTGTACTGCATCACCTCGCCCCGCCGGCGCTCGTCGAAGTCGAGGTCGATGTCCGGCGGCGAGATCCGCTCCGGGTTGAGGAACCGCTCGAAGATCAGCGAGTGCTCGATCGGGTCGAGGTCGGTGATCTGCAGGAGGTACACCACCAGCGAGCCGGTGGCCGAGCCACGGCCGGGACCGACGATGATCCCCTGCGACTTCGCCCACCGCACCAGATCGCCGACGACGAGGAAGTAGCCGGCGAAGCCCATCTTGGCGATGACGCCCAGCTCGATGTCGATGCGCTCCTGGTAGCCCTCGGGCAACCCGTTCGGATAGCGCGCCGGGATGTACTTCGCCACGTCGTCGCGCAGCAGGTCGTCCTCGGTCTTGCCCGGCGGCAGCGGGAATCGAGGCATCCGGTCGACCTCGGCGAACACGTCGTCGTAGGACTCGATCCGCTCGGCGATCAGCAGCGTGTTGTCCGCGGCGCCCGCCACGCCGGTTGTCTCGGAGTCCCAGAACTCGCGCATTTCCTCGGCGGACTTGAGGTAGTAGCCGTCGCCGTCGAACTTGAACCGGTTCGGGTCGTCCAGCGTCTTGCCGGCCTGCACGCACAGCAGCGCGGCATGGGAGGCCGCCTGGTCGGAGGTGACGTAGTGGCTGTCGTTGGTGGCCAGCGGCGGCAGCCCCAGTTCCTTGCCGAGCTTGAGCAGGTCCTCGCGAACTTTCCGCTCGATCGCCAGGCCGTGGTCCATCAGCTCGATGAAGAAGTTCTCCTGGCCGAAGATGTCCCGGTAGTCGGAGGCGGCCTGCATCGCCTCCTTGAACTGTCCCAGCCGCAGCCGGGTCTGCACCTCGCCGGACGGGCAGCCGGTGGTCGCGATGATCCCCTCGGCGTGCTCGGAGATCAGCTCCTTGTCCAGGCGAGGTTTGCGGTACTGGCCCTCGAACGAGGCCAGCGAGGACAGTCGGAACAGGTTGCGCAGGCCGGTGCCGGTGCGGGCCAGCATGGTCATGTGGGTGTACGCGCCGGAGCCGGAGACGTCGCCGCCCTCGCCGAGCTCGTCGGTGCCGCGCTGGCCGGTCTGTCCCCAGAACACTGGCTTCTTGTGGAACCGGCTGGCCGGCGCGACGTACGCCTCGATGCCGATGATCGGCTTGATGCCGGCCTTCTTCGCCTGCTGGTTGAACTGCGCCGAGCCGTACATGTTGCCGTGGTCGGTCATCGCCACCGCCGGCATGTCGAGCCGCTTCGCCTCCGCGAACAGTTTGCCGATGTTCGCCGCGCCGTCGAGCATCGAGTACTCGGTGTGCACATGCAGATGAACGAACGAGTCCGGCACGGCCCGCATCTCCCCTACTGGCTGTCGCGATCACGGTCAACATTCGACCGGAAGTTCAGTGAGAGCAGGCTAGTCCTGGCATCTGACCGACCGTGGGACCCCACGCCGACGCGGCCGGCGGCACGTTCGTCCCCGGTCAGATCGCCACTGGATCGCGGCTAGATCGCCGCCGTCTGGACCGCCGCCGACACCGGCAGCAGTTCGGGTCGCTTGGGCCGGAAACCGTCGCCGGGCGAGCGGCCGACCAGCCGGTTGCGCAACCGGTCGACCGCGACCGGCAGCACCTCCCGGCACACCCATTCGGCGTGCGAGCGCGGACCGAACGCGGTGGGCACGCCGGTGAGCTCGCCCCAGTCCGGATCGCAGGGCACCCCCAGTTGGGTGAGCAGCCGGGCGGCGAGCCGCCGATGGCCGTGCTCGGCGAGGTGCAGCCGGTCCGGGCCGAAATACCGGAGGTCCTTCACCGCCTGGTCGGGCCACAGGTCGATCAACAGCGCACCGTAGTCGTCGGCGGCCGCCCGGATGGCGTCGTTGAGCACCTCAAGCCGACCGCGCAGCCCACGCACCATCGGCACCCGGCCGGACAGGTCGCTGAGGGTGAACACCACGACGGTCGGCGCGCAGGCGGTCAGCGCGCGCACCGCGATCCGCGCGCGGCGGCGCACCACGTGTGGGTCGAAGCCGCCGGACAGCACGTCGTTGCCGCCGCCGAACAACGCCACCAGGTCCGGCCGCAGCCGGCTGGCGGTCGGGATCTGCTCATCGATGATCTGGTCCAGCCGCCGGCCGCGCACGCCGAGATTCGCGTACCGGAGGTCCGGCTCCTGATCGGCCAGCCGCCCGGCGACCAGGTCGGCCCAGCCCCGGTACATGCCGCCGTCCGGATACGGGTCGTCCAGGCCCTCGGTGCAGGAGTCGCCGATCGCGACAAACCGCTGATATCCCATTCAGGTCTCCGTCACCCGCAGTTCAGCTCGGAGACACTTTGTACCAAAATGAGATGAACATCGCTTACCAGCGGAAACGGTTCGCGCCGGTACCTTCACCGGCATGACAGTGCCGAACCCGCTGCCTTTGTCCGGAGTGACAGTGGTCAGCCTGGAGCAGGCCGTCGCCGCGCCGTTCGCGACCCGCCAGCTCGCCGACCTCGGCGCGCGGGTGATCAAGATCGAACGCCCCGGCGTCGGCGACTTCGCCCGCCGCTACGACGAGTCCGTGCACGGACAGTCGAGTTACTTCGTGTGGCTCAACCGATCCAAGGAGTCACTGACACTCGACGTGCGCTCCCCGGCCGGCCGAGAGCTGCTGGAACGGCTGCTCGGGCAGGCCGATGTGTTCGTGCAGAACCTGGCGCCCGACTCGGCGCGCCGGCTCGGGCTGGACACCGCGCGGTTGTCGGACCGCCATCCCCGGCTGATCAGCTGCGGCATCTCCGGCTACGGCAGCGACGGCCCGTGGTCCGACCGCAAGGCCTACGACATGCTGATCCAGTGCGAGACCGGGCTGGTGTCGATCACCGGCAGCCCCGACGAGCCGACCAGAGTGGGGATCTCGGTCGCCGACATCGCCGCCGGCATGTACGCGTTCACCGGCATCCTGACCGCGCTGTACGAGCGGGCCGCCACCGGCGTGGCCCGCGCGGTCGAGGTGTCGCTGTTCGAGGCGCTGGCCGAATGGATGGGCTCGCCGGCCTACTACAGCCAGTACGGTGGCCGCCCGCCCGCGCGGATCGGCACCGCGCACGCCACCATCGCCCCCTACGGCCTGTTCCACACCCGTGACGGCGGCGCGCTCTTGCTGTCCATCCAGCACGAGCGGGAATGGGCGGCGTTCTGCGAGATCGTGCTGGCTGATCCGGAACTCGCCACCGATCCCCGGTTCGACAGCGTCGCCGCGCGGGTCGCCAACCGGGCGGCCGTCGACAAGATCGTCGCCGACCGACTGTCCACTCTGGACATAGAGCCGGCGACGGCGTTGCTGGACCGGGCCAACGTGGCCAACGCCCGGTACAACTCGATGACCGACTTTCTCGCCCATCCGGTGCTCGCCGAGCGCGACCGCTGGCGAGACGTCGACACGCCGGGCGGTCCGATCCGCGCGCTGCTGCCGCCGGCCAACCTCAGCGGCGTGCGGCCACGGATGGACGCCGTGCCGGCGGTCGGCGAGCACACCGACGCGATCCTGCGCGAACTCGGCTGCGACGACGCCACGATCACCGACCTGCGCCGGGACAGCACCATTTGATCGTCGGACCGGTCAGCCTTCCGGTTTGCGCAGCGTGATCCGCCAGAGCCGACGGGGCAGTTCACCCTCCTCGAACTCGGCGATCTCGGTCAGCCGGAGGCCGGCGGCGAGCCGGTCCACCAGGGCGCGGTCGAAGAAGTGCACCACGAAACCGCCGTTCTCCCACCGGTTGTCACCGTGTGGTGTGCCGGCGCGATAGTGGGCGTCGCCGGTGTGCCGGACCGTGTAGACGTGCCAGCCGCCCGGCCGCAGCACCCGCCGGATCTCGCTGGCGATGCCGTCCAGTTCGGTGGTGGTGAACGCCATGCACAGCAGCATGTGTGAATACACCGCGTCCACGCTGGAATCGGGCAGCGGCAGGGGTTCCCGGGCGTCGTGCACCCGGGCGTCCAATCGAGCGTGGAGGCCGGCGGCGGTGGCCTGGTCGCGGATCGCCGCCACGCCGTCGGGGGCGAAGTCCAGCGCGGTGACGGTGCGGCCGGCGCGCAGGAACGCCAACGTGTCCCGGCCCTGTCCGGCCCCCAGTTCCAGGACGTGCCGAAGCTCCTCGTCCTGACACAGCTTGATCGCGTGCTGGGCGGGATCGCTGGCGTCCAGGCCGTACATCTCCGGATGCGCGCGATAGGTCCGCTGCCAGTGGCCGCGCTGTGCCGCGATCAGGTCCCCATCCGTCATGTGAGTTTTTCTCGTTTCTGCCGGGAGTGTGCTTAGTATCTTCCCGCACATCGGTGTGCCTGGACGGTCGCGCAGCGCCTCCCGGCCGGAGCGTCAGGAGTGGCCATGCGTCGGCTCGGGTCCGCCAGATTCTTCCGCACCCGGCTGGCGGTGCCGGCCGCCGTGGCGGTCGCCGCGACCGCCGCGGCGGTGCTCGTCGCGCTTCCGGGAACGTCGGCCGCCGACACCGGCGCGACCGTGCGGACGCTGCATTTCGCGGTGCGGGTCGGCCCGACCGGCGCGCAGTCCTGCGATGTGATCGGCGATGTGTACACCCCGGCGGGCGTCGACGCGGCGCATCCGGCCCCGGCGATCCTCACCACCAACGGTTTCGGCGGCTCCAAGGACGATCTGGTCGGCCTCGCGCAGCAGTTCGCCGGCCAGGGCTACGTGGTGCTGGCCTACTCCGGTCTCGGGTTCGGCGGCTCGGGCTGCAAGATCACCCTCGATGACCCGGACTGGGACGGCCGGGCCGCCAGCCAGCTGATCAGCTTCCTCGGCGGCGACAGCGGCATCGCCTTCACCGACCCGCAGCACACCCAACCGGTGGCCGGGCTGGACGACGTGCGACACGACGCCACCGACCACAACGGCCAGCACCGCGCCGACGACCCGCGGGTGGGCATGATCGGCGGCTCGTACGGCGGCGAGATCCAGTTCGCCACCGCTTCCGTCGACCCCCGGCTGGACACGATCATCCCGCAGATCACCTGGAACGACCTGTCCTACTCGCTCGCGCCGAACAACACCGACCTCGCGCACGGCGTCACCTACACCAATCCCGGCGCGGCGAAGCTGACCTGGTCGGCGTTCTTCTTCCTGGAAGGCTCGCTGATCGACGGGCTGTCCGGCGCGCAGACCGATCCGTCCCGGCTGCTCGGCTGCCCCAACTTCGCCGACCCGACCTGCGCCGACCTGGCGACCACTGGCATCACCGGTTTCCCGGACGCCAACACGCTGCAACTGACCCGGCACGCCTCGGTCGAGAACTACGCCAGCTCGGTGCGCATTCCGACGCTGCTCGCCCAGGGCGAGGACGACACCCTGTTCAACCTCAACGAAGCCGTCGCGACCTACCAGACGCTCAAGGCCCAGGGCACGCCGGTGAAGATGATCTGGCAACTTGCCGGCCACTCCGGCCCGGCCGCGCCCGGCGAGTCCGACTACACCTTCGCCCGCTACCTGGCCTGGTTCGACCACTACCTCAAGGGCCTGTCCACCGACACCGGCCCTGATTTCGCCTACTTCCAGGACTGGGTCAACTACACCGGCAGCGCCGCGCCCGCCTACGGCCAAGCCGCCAGCTACCCGGCCGGCGCGGCCACGCCGTTCTACTTGTCCGGCAACGGTTCCCTGGTGTCCAACCCGACCCAGGTCCAGCCCGGCTCGCAGTCCTTCCTCACCTTGCCGGCCGGGCTGCCGTCCAGCACCTCCGGGCTGGACGCGGTGGGCGGCATGCTGCCGCAGGACCTGCCCGACGCCGATCTGCCGGGCAGCTTCGCCGCCTGGACCAGCGCCCCGCTGACCACCCCACTGGATGTGGTCGGCACACCCACCCTGGACGTCCGGATCGCCGCGCCGACCGCGCAGCTGAGCCAGTTCCTCGGCCCGGCCGGGCAACTGGTGCTGTTCGCCAAGGTCTACGACGTGGACGCCAGCGGGAACGCCACCCTGATCCACCACCTGATCGCACCGGTCCGGATCGCGGATGTCGGTGCGCCGGTGCATATCGTGCTGCCCGCGTTGGTGCACCAGTTCGCGCCCGGCCACCAGATCCGGGTGGTGGTCGCCGGCGGCGACCTGAACTACCGGGGCGGCCTGGCCAGCGCACCGGTCACCATCGCCGGATCCGGCGCCCAGGTGCTGACGCTGCCGGTGGTGGGCGCAACGTCCTGAGACGGCTGGGATGACTGGGATGAGCCCCAGGCACAGACGAAGGCGAGGGTGAGGTCGCGGTAGCCGGGATCGTCGAATGTGGACAGCGCGGCGCGCAGCACCAGCGGATCGAGCAGGCCCGTGTCGACCAGTTCGCCGCCGAGGCTGGTGAGGTTGATCCGCCAGAACTCGTTGACCGCCCCGCGATCGCTGGTCACCGCCAGCGCCGCGGACATGTCCACTTCGGCCAGTCCCGCGTGGTGCAGCGACGCGGGAAGCCTGCGCGGCCAACGGAAATCGCTGCCCAGTCGATCGGCCATCAACCGTTCGAACGCTGCCACGGCCGCACCGACAGCGGGTTCCAGGGTGGAGTCCGCCGGAAACAGCGCCGGCTCCTCGACCACCAGCCAGCCGCCGGGCGCCAGCCACCGCGCCACCCGGGCGAGGATCGCTTCGCGGTCGGGCAGGTGCACGAACAGCGCCCGGGAGTGGATGAGGTCGAACGAACCTGTCGGGAAGTCGGGACCATCGGCGATGTCGTGCTGCTGGACCTGCAGATTCGGCTCCCGTAACTCCCGCAGATAGCGGGTGTCGGTGTCGGTGGCCACCACCGATCCGTGCAGGCACTGGGTGGCCAGCCAGCGGGCGATGGAGCCTCGGCCAGCGCCTAACTCCAGACATCGCGACTGCCGCGACAATCGCAGCCGGTCCAGCACCCGCAGGGTCAGCGGGTCGCACAGCGCCTCCAGTGCCCACAGCCGCCGTTCATCGTCGCTCACCGACCAACCCCGCTCGTCCGGGTTGTGGCGAATGCTCGTCCCGATACAGGCCATGCGTGTCTCCAAGCCACCACGTCCGCCGGCAAGACACCATTGGCTCCCGGACCGATATGATCGAATAGGGATGCTCCGGCGGGTTCCCAGTAGGGGTCCGATTGCGCGCGGTAATCGGCCGAACGGGTTGCATCTGGTTTCACCAGAGCACTGAAACAGGACCAACACAGCAGCGGTCCTGGCCCGGACCAGCGTGATCAGCGCCAGCGGCCAAGAACAGATACGGTCGAGTCCGTGGGAGCACAGGGACTGGGTCTGGGCGAGCACATCACGGCGTGCCTGTTCGACCTCGACGGCGTTCTGACCGAGACGGCCGTCGTGCACGCCGCCGCCTGGCGACAGATGTTCGATGAGTATCTGCGAGCCCGCGCGGCCCGCACCGGCGAGGCGTTCGTGCCGTTCGACCCGGTGGCCGACTACGACGCCTACGTCGACGGTCGGCCGCGCGCCGATGGCGCCCGCGCCTTCCTGGCGTCCAGGGGAATCACCCTGCCCGACGGCACGCATGACGACCCGCCGGACGCGGAAACCGTGTACGGGCTGGGAAACCGGAAGAACGAGCTGGTCCTGCACATGATCGCCACCGACGGCGTCAAGGCATATCCGGGCTCCGTGCGGTACCTGACCGCGGTCCGCGCCGCCGGCCTGCCCACCGCTGTCGTGTCGTCCAGCTCCAACTGCGCGGACGTGGTGCGGGTGGCCGGGTTGACGTCGATGCTGGACGCCCGGGTCGACGGCATCACCGCCGAGCGTGAGCACCTCGCCGGCAAACCCTCGCCGGACACCTTCCTGGCGGGCGCCCGTGCGCTGGGCGTGCCGCCGGAGCAGGCGGCCGTGTTCGAGGACGCGTTGGCCGGGGTGGCGGCCGGCCGGGCCGGAAAGTTCGGCGTCGTC
>DASZLR010000138.1:0-40316 GCA_035552275.1 Pseudonocardiaceae bacterium
CACTGGTCGCGGGCGGACTGTTGCGCCGACGCGGACCAGCCGGGCTCCGTGAAGTCCCGGGCGCCAGTCAGCAGAACGAGGGCTTCACCGGGTTCTGGTACGTCCGTCGGCGTCCGCCTGCTCAGCAGTGAGCCGGTCCACCAGTTGGTGGAGGTCCGCGTAGGTCATCAGTCGTCGGGGTCGTCGGCGTCGTCGCGGGCGAGGTAGGTGGCCAGCCGTTCGACCGGGCCCTCGAATTCCGGGTGGTCGTCCACGAAATCGCGCATCCGGTTGGCCAGCCAGGACAGCGTCACGCGCTCATCGCCGCGACGCTGTTCCAGCTCCTCGATACCCCGGTCAGTGAAGTACACCGTCAGCCCTGTCCGAACGCCGCCTCGATCAGCCCGCGCTGCTCGACCTCGTGCACCTTGCTGGAGCCCGACGCCGGCGCGGACATCGCCCGCCGGGACACCTTGCGCAGACCGTGGAACAGCTCGGGCATGTTCTCCGGCAGGATCAGGCCGAGGAACGGCCAGGCGCCCTGGTTCGCCGGCTCTTCCTGCACCCAGCGGATGTCCACCGCGTTCGGATAGTTGTGCATGGTCTCGGTCAGCCGGCGCTGCGGCAGCGGGTAGAACTGCTCGATCCGCACGATCGCGGTGTCCTCGGAACCGCGCTTGGCCTGCTCGGCGGCGAGCTCGTAGTAGAGCTTGCCACTGGTCAGCAGCACCTTGCGTACCTTGGCCGGGTCCGGCTTCGTCGGATCGTCGATCACCGAGCGGAACTTGCCCTCGGTGAACTCCGACAGCGGGCTGACCGCGGCCTTGTTGCGCAGCATCGACTTCGGCGTGAACACGATCAGCGGCCGCTGCACGCCGTCCAGCACATGCCGGCGCAGCAGGTGGAAGTAGTTCGCCGGGGTCGACGGCACGGAGACCGTCATCGACCCTTCGGCGCACAGTTGCAGGAACCGCTCGATCCGGCCCGAGGTGTGGTCCGGCCCCTGTCCCTCGTGGCCGTGCGGCAGCAGCAGGACCACATTGGACCGCTGGCCCCACTTGGCCTCACTGGACGAGATGAATTCGTCAATGATCGACTGCGCGCCGTTGACAAAGTCGGCGAACTGCGCCTCCCACAACACGAGCGCCTCGGGATTGGCCACCGAGTAGCCGTACTCGAAGCCCAGCGCCGCGAACTCGCTCAGTGCCGAGTCGTAGGCCAGGAACCGACCCTGGCCGTCAGCGAGGTTCTGCAGCGGGGTGTACTCGACGCCGGTCTTGCGGTCGATCAGCACCGAGTGCCGCTGGGTGAACGTGCCGCGCCGGCTGTCCTGACCGGACAGCCGGATCAGCCGGCCCTCGACGGCCAGCGAGCCGAACGCGAGCAACTCGCCGAACGCCCAGTCGATGGCGCCGTCGGTGGACATCTTCAGCCGGCGTTCCAGCACCGGCCGCACCCTCGGGTGCGTGCTGAACCCCGCCGGCAGGTCGACGTGTGCCCGGCCGATCCGCTCGACCATCTCCTGGCTGATGGCGGTGGTCACCTTCGTCGGGATCTGCTGCTCGGCCTCGATCGACGGGCTCGGCGACACCTGGGCCTTCTCCAGTTCGCGCACCTCGTTGAAGACGTGCTCAAGCTGGTTGGAGAAGTCCTTCAGGGCGGTCTCGGCGTCCTCCATGGAGATGTCGCCGCGGCCGATCAGCGCCTCGGTGTAGGTCTTCCGCACGCTGCGCTTGGTGTCGATGATGTCGTACATCGCCGGCTGCGTCATCGACGGGTCGTCGCCCTCGTTGTGGCCACGGCGCCGGTAGCAGACCATGTCGATCACGACGTCCTTGTGGAACGTCTCGCGGTATTCGACGGCCAGCTTGGCCACCCAGTAGCAGGCCTCCGGGTCGTCGCCGTTGACGTGGAACACCGGCGAGCCGATCATCTTCGCCACGTCGGTGCAGTACTTGGACGAGCGGGAGTGCTCGGGGTTGGTGGTGAAGCCGACCTGGTTGTTGACGATCACGTGCACGGTGCCGCC
This sequence comes from Pseudonocardiaceae bacterium, assembly GCA_035552275.1. Classification (GTDB taxonomy): domain Bacteria; phylum Actinomycetota; class Actinomycetes; order Mycobacteriales; family Pseudonocardiaceae; genus DASVLX01. The sequence goes on from DASZLR010000138.1 coordinate 2,009, forward strand.
GGTGCGGTAGCCGCGCAGCAGCGCGAGGTTCAGCGTTTCGGCGACCACGCCCTGACCGGCGAACGCGGCGTCGCCGTGCATCGCCACCGGCATGACCGTGTAGCCGCCCTCGGCGCCTTTGTCCAGGATGTCCTGCTTGGCCCGGACAATGCCTTCCAACACCGGGTCGACGGCTTCCAGGTGCGACGGGTTCGCGGTGAGCGAGACCTTGACCTCGCCGTCGCCGAACATCCGGAAGTACTTGCCCTCGGCGCCCAGGTGATACTTGACGTCACCGGAGCCGTGCGCCTGGCCGGGGTCGATGTTGCCCTCGAACTCGCGGAAGATCTGCGCGATCGGCTTGCCGACGATGTTGGCCAGCACGTTCAGCCGGCCGCGGTGCGGCATGCCGACGACGACCTCGTCCAGCTCGTGCTCGGCGGCCTTGTCCAGCACCGCGTCCAGCAGCGGGATCACCGTCTCGCCGCCCTCCAGCGAGAACCGCTTCTGGCCCACGTACTTGGTCTGCAGGAAGGTCTCGAACGCCTCGGCCGCGTTGAGCTTGGACAGGATGTACTTCTGCACCGAGGTGTCCGGCTTCTCGTGCGGGATCTCGATGCGCTCCTGCAGCCAGTGCCGCTCGGCCGGTTGCAGGATGTGCATGTACTCGACGCCGACGGTCCGGCAGTACGAGTCGCGCAGCACGCCGAGCACGTCCCGCAGCTTCATTCGGTCCTTGCTGGCGAAACCGGCGACCGGGAACGTGCGGTCCAGATCCCACAGCGTCAGGCCGTGCTGCAACACGTCCAGGTCGTCGTGCCGGCGCTGGCGGTAGTTGAGCGGGTCGATGTCGGCCATCAGGTGGCCGCGGGTCCGGTAGGCGTCGATCAGCTCCAGCACCCGGGCGGCCTTGTCAACGGCGCCCTCGGGAATGTCGCGCACCCAGCGCACCGGCTCGTAGGGCAGCCGCAGCGAGGTGAAGATGTCGTCGTAGAAGCCGTCGCCGCCGAGCAGCAACTCGTGGATCCGCTTCAGGAACTCGCCGGACTCGGCGCCCTGGATGACCCGGTGGTCGTAGGTGGACGTCAGCGTGATGATCTTGCTGATGCCCATGTCGACCAGGGCTTCCTCGCTGGTGCCCTGGAACTGCGCCGGGTACTCCATCGCGCCGACGCCGATGATCGTGCCCTGCCCGGACTGCAGCCGGGGCACCGAGTGGTTGGTGCCGATGGTGCCCGGGTTGGTCAGCGAGATCGTGGTGCCGGCGAAGTCGTCGGCGGTGAGCGCGCCCGCGCGGGCCCGGCGAATGATGTCCTCGTACGCCTGCCAGAACTGGGTGAAGGTCATCGCCTCGGAACCCTTGACCGAGGCGACCACCAGGGTCCGCTGGCCGTCCTTGCCGGGCAGGTCGATGGCCAGGCCGAAGTTGACGTGCGGCGGCGTGACCACCGTGGGTCGGCTGTCCACCTCGGCGAAGTGCCGGTTCATGTTCGGGAACGACCCGAGCGCCTTGACGACCGCGTAACCGATGAGGTGGGTGAAGGAGACCTTGCCGCCGCGGGTGCGCTTGAGGTGGTTGTTGATGACGATTCGGTTGTCCGCCAACAGCTTCGCCGGCACGGCCCGCACGCTGGTCGCGGTCGGCACGGTCAGCGACAGCTGCATGTTCTTGGCGATGGCCGCGGCCGGCCCGCGCAGCGTGGTGCGCTGCTCGTCGACGGCCGGCTTGACCGGAGCGGCCGTCGCGGCCGCGGTGGGCGCCGGCTTGCCGGTGGCGGGCAGGCTGGTCGTCGCGTTCGACACACCGCCCAACGGAGTCGACGGGGCCGGGCGGGTGGCGGACCGGACGCCGGGTTGGCCGTTGGTGGCCAGCGTCGTGCTGGCTGGGCCGGCGCTGGATGGGCCGGTGGGGGTGGCTGGCGGCGGAGCCTGCCGGGTGGTGGTCTGCGTCGTGCCCGGCGCGGTGATCGTGCCGGTCGCGGTTCCGACCGCGACTCCGGTAGTAGTTCCGGCGCTGGAGTTCGCCGTGATGGCCTCGGATTCGCCGGCGGCGCGCTGCGTCGGCTTGTAGTCGGCGAAGAACTCGTGCCATGCGGGGTCTACCGAGGACGGGTCCGCGAGGAACTGCTCGTACATCTCCTCGACAAGCCACTCGTTCGGGCCGAACTGTGACGCAGTGCTGCTGGACACGGCTTTCGCTCGCCTCTATCCATCTCTCTGTTGTGGTAGTGCGTGAAAAAACTCCATAGCCAGGCTAGTCCTCCGGACAGCGCCCTTCACATCAGACAGACTGCTCGCCACGAGTGGTCTGTCACATGATCGGTTACCGAATCGATAAGGAGGTCACATACTGGGACGTTGGCCTGGTGCGCTCGGCGTCACATAGTAAATCCCAGCCCGTTCAAGATCAACTAAAGCTACCTCAGGCGGCCGTGTTGGCATCGGCTTCGGCGCTGCTGTCGGCACCGCTGTCCGCGCTGCCGTAGCGCCACAGTCGGGCGTACTGTCCGTCCGCGGCTAGCAACTCCCGATGGGTGCCGTCCTCGACCACGCGGCCCTGGTCGAGCACGATGATCCGATCGGCGCGGGCGGCGGTGGCCAGCCGGTGGGCGACCACGAACGTGGTGCGCTGCCGTCTTAACCGCTCGCTGGCGGCGAGGACCGCGGCTTCGGTGCCCGGATCCAGCGCGGCGGTGGCCTCATCGAAAAGCAGCAGGTCCGGGTCGACCAGTTCGGCACGGGCCAGGGCGACCAGCTGACGCTGCCCGGCCGACAGACCCTGGCCCCGTTCGCCGACCGGGTGCCGGAAGCCGTGCGGCAGCGTCGCCACCATCGGCAGCGCGCCCACCTCACGGACAGCCCGTTCGGTCTCTCCGTCGGAGGAATCCGGCCGGCCGTACCGCACGTTGTCGGCGAGGTCTCCGGTGAACAGGTGTGGTTCCTGCGGCACCACGCCCAGCCGCTGGCGGAAGCCCGGAAGGTCGTAACGGCGGACGTCCATGCCGTCCACCAGCACCCCGCCGGCGGACACGTCGTAGAACCGGGCGATCAGCTTGACCAGCGTCGATTTGCCGGCTCCGGTCGCGCCGACCAGCGCGACCGTCTGGCCGGCGGGCACCCGGAAGGAGATCCGTTCCAACGCCGGCCGGCTGGCGCCGGGGTATTGGAAGGTCACCTCGCGTAGCTCCACCTCGCCACGCAGATGCGCCGGCGCCGACGCCGGATGGTCCGCGTCCGGCACGTTGGTCGGCGTGTCGAGCAGTTCGCCGATCCGGTGCAGGCCCACCCGGGCCTGCTGGTATCCGTCGAACACCTGGGACAGCTGCTGGACGGGAGAGAAGAACTGACCCAGGTACAACAGGAACGCGACCAGCACGCCCGGCGTCAGCGAGCCGTGTGCCACCCAGGCAGCTCCGACACCCAGCACAACCGCCTGGGCGAATTCGGAGAGGAAGGTGACGAACGGGAAGTAGGTCGCGATGTAGCCCTGCGCCCGCAGCCGGGACCGCCGGTAGCCCTCGGACAGCTCGCCGAATGCCGCTGCGGACTGGCGTTCCCTGGTGTTCGCCTGCGCCACCCGCAGGCCGGACACGTTCTCCTGGAGGTTCGCGTTCACCGCGCTGATCCGCTCCCGGGCCTCGGCGTACGCGGCCGAGGACAGCCGGCGGAAGATCACCGTGGCCACCGCGAGAACCGGCAGCGCGGCCAGCGCGATCAACGCCAGCCCCGGATCGATCACCACCATGGCGACCGCCATGCCCACCACGGTGAGCACGCTGACGACCGCGTTGATCAACCCGGTTTGCAGGAAGGTGGCCAGCGCGTCCACGTCGGTGGTCATCCTGGTCATGATCCGGCCGCCCATCTCGCGCTCGTAGTAGTCGAGCCCGAGCCGTTGCAGATGCCGATAACTGCGCACCCGCAACGCGAACAGCACCGTCTCCCCGGCACGAGTGGTGACCACGGTCTGCCACAGCAACGCCGCCCAGTCCACCACCACGATGACGAGCGCGATGACCGTCGCCGCCCAGATCGCGGACGCCACGTGCGCGGTGACGCCGGAGTCGACGCCCTCCCGGACCAGGATGGGCAGCGCCACACTGGCCAGGGCGTCGACGCCGACCAGCAGCAGGGCGAACAACAACGCCCACCGCACCGGGCGCAGCGTCGTCGCCAGCCGGAACCGCCCGGTCCCGCGAAGGTCCATATCGGATAGTCCGGGTCGGTCGTCGGCCGGCGGCAGGGCGTTCACCGCCGCCAGCAGCTCCGGCGTGGGCGGCAACCCGTCCAGCCCCATGCCGCGACCGCCGGCGGCCGCGCCGGTGTTCTGCCGGCCGCCGACCGTGGGGCGTTCCGGGGGCGGCGGCCACAACGCGGCGGTGGTGCCGTCCGGGCCGGGCCGGAGCGTGTCGTCGGCGGCGAGTGGGTGCACCGGATCCTCGATCGCCTCGCCGGGGCCGGCCAACAGCGCGCGGAACAGCGCGCAGCGGGCCGTCAGTTCGGCTTCGGTGCCGATATCGACGACCGTGCCGCGGTCGAGCACGGCGATCCGGTCGGCCAGTGCCAGGCTGGACCGGCGGTGCGCGATGACGAGCGTGGTGCGCTGGGCGGTCACCGAACGCAGGGTTCGCTGGATGGCTGCCTCGGTCTCGGCGTCCACCGCCGAGGTCGCGTCGTCCAGCACGAGCACACGTGGATCGGACAGCAGGGCGCGGGCCAGCGCGATCCGCTGCCGCTGGCCGCCGGACAGGGTCAGCCCGCGTTCGCCGACGACCGTGTCGTATCCGTCCGGGAGCGCCTCGATGAACTCGTGTGCCTCGGCGGCCTGAGCTGCCGCCCGGACTTCCTCGTCGGTCGCCTCCGGCCGGCCGTAGGCGATGTTGTCGCGCACCGACGTGGAGAACAGGAACGCCTCTTCGAACACCATGCCCAGGGTGCTGCGCAGCGATTCCAGCCGCAGCCGCCGAATGTCGACCGGATCTCCCGGCGGGCCGATCCGCACCGCGCCGGACTGCACGTCGTAGAAACGGGGCAGCAGTAGGGAAACCGTGGACTTGCCAGATCCGGAACTGCCGATCAACGCCAGTGTCTCGCCCGGCTCGACCCGCAGTGACACCCCGTCGAGCACCGGCTCGCTGCGCGTGTAGCCGAACCGGACCTGATCCAGCACGACCTCGACCGGCCCGGCCGGGACATCGCCAGCGTCCGGCGCGTCGGTGATCTCGGGCTGCGAGTCGACCAGCTCGTAGACCCGTTCGACGGCGGCGCGGGCCAGCTGGCCCATGATCACCAGGCCGGAGATCATCCGGGCCGGGCCGGACAACGTGGCCACGTAGCTGACGAACGCCACGAAGGTGCCCAGGCTGACCGTGCCGTTGAGGGCCAGCCAACCGCCCAGCGCCAGCACCGCGACCTGGCCGAGCGAGGGCAGCGCGGACAGGGTGGCGTTCGGCCGCGCCTCCAGCCGGGCCGTGCGCAGCCGCTCGCCGAACAGCTTGCGCGCCAACCGTTCCAGCTTCGCGGTTTCCCGTGCCTCCTGGCCGAAGCCCTTGACCACCCGGACTCCGGTCACCGTCTCCTCGACCTGCTGCGCCACATCGGCGGCCCGCTGCTGTGCCGACCAGGTCGCCGGGAACAGCCGCTTGCGCGATGTGGCGGTCACGAAGGCGAGCAGTGGGACCATGACCAGCGCGATCAGCGTGAGCAGCGGGGACAGCCAGACCATCGCGGCCAGCGCGCCGATCAACAGCACCGCCATGCCCAGCGAGAACGGCACCATGGACAGCAGCCCGTAGACGAGTTGCAGGTCGCTGTTGGCCCGCGACACCACCTGCCCGGTGCGCAGGGCGTCCTGCTTGGCGCCGTCCAGCCGGGCGACCGCGCCGAACACCGCCTGGCGCAGATCATGCTGCACGTCCAGAGCCAGCTTGCCGGCCAGGAACCGGCGCAGGAACGCCATGCCGAACCGGAGCAGGGCCAGCGCGGCAAGCAGGCCCACCAGCCAGCCGAGCCGATTGGTCACCCCGGCCACGGCGTCATTCACGCCGAGCCGGACCACCAGCGGCGCGACCGCCTCCAGCCCGACGCCCAGCGCGGAGGACACCACGACGACCAGAACCAGCCGGCGGTGCCGCCAGCAGGCGGCGGACAGCCGGCGGATCCAGCCGGGCGACGGAGCGGAAGCGATGTGATCGGACATGACATTCAGGTTATGTCGCGGACCGACACTGCCGGCGGGATTTTCTTCGGGCCTGTGGACAACTGGGGACGACACGCCGGAACGGGCCGTCGGCGTCTCAGGGTTGAACCCTGAGACGCCGGATCGGAGCCTGCTCGGGTGGGCTGGGTCGGGTCAGGTGACGTCGCGGTTTTCGGTTACGGCCCAACCGATGCCGAAGAAAATCCCGCTGTAGAGCAGGAAGATCAGCGCGCTGACCCACCAGTCGAACACCCCGCGAGCGCCGGCCGCGAACTGGATCAGCAGGATCACGTTGTCGTGCACGTTCGTCGGTATCGGCGGCAGGCTGTGCACGTACGTCTGGGTGGCGAGCGCGCTGGTGATCCCGTCGCCGGCCTGGTTCGGCAGGAAGCCCGGGCCGTGCCCGGGAAGGACCAGGGTCACCAGGTTCTCCACCACGATCGAGTACATCAGCAGCGTGATGACGGTGCCGACCACAGTGCCGAAGATCGCGCCGACACCGACGGCCAGCAGCGTCCACAGCACGCTTTCCAACACGCCGGCGGCGGCGATCTGCAGCCAGGCCGTGGCGTCCGGCAGCAGATCGGTGTGCGCGGTGCTGCCCAGTGCGATCCCGCCGGTGGCCGCCAACGAGATCACGACACCGTAGATCGCGCCCCAGACGGTGTAGGTGATGAGCTTCGCGGACAGCACCGAGACCCGGCCGGGTGCGGTCAGGTAGGTCGTGGTGAGCGTCTTGTGCCGGATCTCGGTCGACAGCGCGAGCCCACCGAGCAGCATCGGGAAGACGGTGGTGATGTTGATCGCCCTGGACAGCGCGAACACCGAGACCGGGGTGTTGTGCAGGTTCACGCCGAGTTGCTGGAAGTCCGGGTCCTGGGTCATCTGATCGACCAGGCCGCCGCCGAACGCCGACCAGATGAGCGCCCACACGAACGCCACCAGTGCGGTGGGAATCAGCAGCGTCCACCAGATATTGGTGCTGAACACCTTGCGGAACTCGGCCTTGACGAGCTTTTCCATCAGCCCTGACCCTCCCCGTCACCCTGACCCGGCTGCTGGCCAGGTTGTTGGCCAGCCTGCTGGTTGGGCGGGTCGGGCGGTGCGTAGCCGGGCCGCACCGGCTGGCCTTGCGGCGTGTAGCCCAGCGGCGGGTACTGACCCGACGGTGGGTACTGGCCGGACTGCTGGCCATGATTCGGTGGCGCGGGATTCGGCGGGGCGAAGTGGGGCGGTGGGCCGTAACCGCCGGGTCCGCCGTAGCCGGGTGGCGGGCCATAACCATGCGGGCCGGGCGGATACGGGCTCGCGGTGAGCTGGAAGTACAGCTGTTCCAGGCTGGCTCGCTCCTCCTCGACGCCGGACAGCGCGATGCCGGCGCGCAGCGCGATGTCCGCCACCTGCTCGCCGGTCACCGAGTTGATCGCCAACCGGCCGTCCGGCGTCGGCTCGAAGTTGAACACGCCGTCCTCGCGCAGCGCGTCGCCGAGTCCGTCCAGGTTGGCGGTGCGGACCAGCACACGGCTCTGCTGCCGCCGGCGCAGGTCCTCCAGCGGCCCGTTGTACATGGTCTGGCCGTGGCTGATGATGACCAACTGGTCGATGGTCTGCTCGACCTCGGCGAGCAGGTGACTGGACACCAGCACGGTGCGACCGCTGGCCGCGAAGCCCCGCAGAAAGGTGCGCAGCCAGGCGATTCCCTCCGGATCCAGACCGTTGGCCGGCTCGTCCAGGATCAGGATCCGCGGATCGCCGAGCAGTGCGGTGGCCAGCGCGAGCCGCTGCCGCATGCCCAGCGAGAAGCCGCCGACCTTGCGCGCCCCCGCGATGTCGAGCCCGACGAGCTGTAACACCTGTTGCACGCGCTGATCCGGCACGCCGATCGCCGCCGCGTACACGCCCAGATGGTTGCGGGCCGTGCGGCCGGGGTGGAAACCCTGCGCCTCCAGCACCGCGCCGACCACCCGGGCCGGGTCGCTCAGCCGCTCGAACGGCACCCCGTTGATGGTCGCGCCGCCGTCGCTGGGCCGGACCAGCCCGACCAACATGCGCAGCGTGGTCGTTTTGCCAGCGCCGTTGGGGCCTAGAAAGCCGGTGACCGAGCCGGGCTCGACGGTGAAGGTGAGATCGCGCACGGCGGTCACCGGGCCGAACTGCTTCGTGAGCCGATGCGCGGTGATGCGGCCGCTGCCGTCGTGCACGGATCCTCCTGCTGGAATGGCGCCCCGGCTGACTGATCGCGTTGACGATCGGTCAGTGCTCGCGCCATCTTGCCGCATGTGCCCGCCGGATGGTGCCGTTTCGCGGCTTCGGCACGGCGTCGCCGATGAGCGTGCGATACCCGAGCAGCCACACCCGGCAGGGCCATCGTCGGCGCCGGAGGACACGTGGCGGACAGGCCGGACACCGGCCGTCCGGACCGGGCTGGTGGGCGGTCAGCAGCAGCCGCCAGGCAGTGGACAGCCGCTGTAGTTCGGATCGGAGCCGGGTCGCCGGGTCGCCGTGCCGGGCCAGCCGCTCGACGGCGGTCAGCCGGCGGAGCACGGCCCGCCGCACGCCCCGATCCATCATGGTGTGGACATCAGGGCGTTGGGATCGTGGATGGCGACATCCCTAGGGCTGGCTCGTGATCACCGGCGACACCGGCTCAGCGCCCTCGGCCGCCAGCCGCAGCGCCTGTTCGAGATTGCGGGTCTGGGTCGCGGTCAGCACGGCGGTCTGCCCGGCCGGCGTCACCACCACGACGTCTTCTTCCTTGGCCAGCACCGCCATGCCGCGCGCGCGACCGAACGGATCACGACAGGTGACCAACCACTCGGACTGTGTCATCTCACTCCCGTAGACCGAAAGTTTCTCCCACCGTCGACACTCACATCGGCGGCTGTCACGCGGGACTGCATGGCGCGACGCCAAGTTCACCCGGTCGTGCGTGCGCACCAGTCGATCGAGTAGATGTCGGGTAAAAAATTTCACCGATTGACCGATCCGGTGCAGCGCAACCGCCACCGACCGCCTAAGCTGTGGATCGGCGGCCGCTCCCGGTGACCCCCAGGCCGGTTGAGCGGCCGCCCCTTAGCGTTGGGCGGCTTTCGCCGATGGCACGCCCAGACTCCCTGTCATGGTCCGATAGCTGGTTGTGTTGTCGCCCACTCTCAAAGTGTCTTAGTTGACGAGAGTCTTAGCGTGCTGGTTCGATGGGTGCTGTCCGTCGCACGGTCAACATGGGAGGAACCATCGTGCGCATCCTCTTCGTCGCATCGCCCGGAATCGGGCACATCTTTCCCACCGTCTCCACCGCCTGGGCGCTGCGCGCCGCCGGCCATGACGTGCTCCTGGCCACCGGCGGCCACCACGAGACCGCCGCACATGCCGGCCTGCCGGTCGTCGACACCGCGCCGGGCGTCGACTTTCCCCAGGTCTTCCGTGGTTTCTTCGCCGAGCACGGCCAACCGGGCGTGGGCGGCCGCAGCGACGGCTCCGTGACCAAGCTGTTCGCTCAGGTGAGCGGGAAGTTCGTGGAGCACACCGTCGAGCTGGCCCGGAACTGGCATCCCGACCTGGTGATCGCCACCCTGTTGCAAGGCGCCGGTCCGTTGGCCGCGGCGGTTTCCGGGGTGCCGTGGGTGTTGCACGGCATCGGCATCGTCGGCTCGCCGGAACTGAGCCAGGCGTTGGCCGCCGACATGACCGGTGAGTACCAGCGGTTCGGCGTCGAGTACGAGCCGCCAGCCGCGTTCCTCGACGTGTCGCCGCCGAGCATGCGCGCCGCGGACGCCGCCGATTCAGCCGGCTGGTCGATGCGGTACGTGCCCTACAACGGGGGCGCGGTGCTGGAACCGTGGCTGCTGCGACCGCGTTCGCGGGCCCGGATCGCGGTCACCCTCGGCTCGGTGGTGCCGGCGATGGGCGGGATCGCGTCGCTGCGGACCTTCGTGGCCGCTGCCGGTGAGGTTGCCGCCGACTTCGTGCTCGCGTTGGGCGGCAATGACATTTCCGAGCTGGGCGAGTTGCCGGCGAACGTGCGGCCGGTCGACTGGATTCCGCTCGGCTCGCTGCTGCGCGCCTGCGATGCCGTGATCCACCACGGCGGCGCGGGCACCACGTTCACCGCGCTGGACGCCGGCCTGCCGCAGCTGGTGCTGCCGCATTTCGCCGATCAGCCGATGAACGCCGAAGCGGTGGCGCGGGCCGGCGTCGGCGCGATCGTCAAGCCCGAGGAACTGGACGTCGACCGGCTGGCGGGTCTGCTCACCGACGACGGAACGATCTCGGCGGCGAAACGTGTCGCCGCCGAGATCGCGTCCCAACCCACCCCGTCGGAACTTGTGCCGAAGATCACCTCGCTGTGAGGCGCTGCTGATTTCTATGGGGCATGGCTTCTACTGGGCATGACTGCTATCGGGCCTGCCTCCTACAGAGCCGATGCCAGGTTGGCGCCGTTGTAGGAGCCCCAGCCGGTGGTCTCGTCGTAGCCGGGTCCGGCGCTGTAGGCGCCGTTGCTGCCGCTGGTCACATCGTGGAAGGCGGAGCCGTAACTGGAACCGTTGCCCACGTTGTAGATCGCCTGGTGCCCGTCACCGAGATCGGTGCTCTTGCTGGCGTCGTACAGGGCGGTGAAGCCGGCCCACATCGGCGCCGCGCAGCTCGTGCCGCCGAACACCTGCCAACTGCCGGCCGAGTAGATGGCGTAGCCGGTGTTCGGGTCGGCGTCGGAGGCGACGTCGGGAACCGTGCGGTGGCCGTTGGAGCCCTGCTGGTAGCTGGGCGTGCTGAACACGGTGGACACGCCGCCGCCGGTGGCGCCGTTGCCGCTGTTCCAGGTCGACTCGGAGCCGTAGCTGCCGCCGCTGCCGGTGGTCAGCGAGGTCCCGCCGACGCCGATCACGTTCGGGTCGGACGCCGGGTAGTCGACCGCGGTGGTGCCGTCGCCGCAGTCGTCCGAGCCGCTGTCGCCGGCGGCCGCGAAGTAGCTGATGCCCTCGGCGGTGCCGGCCTTGATCTGGGTGTCGGTGCTGCTGATGGTGGACGCGGCGCTCTGGGTCTCACACTGACCCCAGGAGATCGAGGTCACCTTCACCTTGTCGTCGGAGGCGATCTTCGCGGCCATGTCGATCTGGCCCTGGTCGGTGTTGGGCGCCTCGTAGACGTAGGTGTTGGCGGCGTGCGCGATGGCCTGCACGATCTCGATGTCCAACTCGACCTCGCCCTGGCCTTGGCCGGGGTTCTTGTCGTAGTTCGCCGAGTCGACCGAGACGGTGCTCGGGGCCGGCGAGCTGAAGCCGGACTGGCTGTCGTACGTCGAGATGTTGCTGGGCTGGTAGCCGTCGAATTCCCACAGTGCCACCGAAGTCCCGCTGCCGGTGCCGAGCGAGCCGGTGTTGTACGCGGTGGCCAACTGGGACGCTGAATAGCCCGACGACGCGCGTGGGCGGTGGTTGGGCTTGGTGTTCAGCGTGTGCCGGACCGCCGCATTGTCCAAACCGGACACACTGGAGACCAGGCCGGCGATGTCGCCGGGCAGGGTGACCGCGTTGTCGTTCGCGTAGTACTGGCGGCCGTTGACCCGGTAGACGCCTTCGGTGGTGCTGAACGCGTGCTGGATCTGTCCGGCGGTGCCGGTGGCGTCCACGACGGTGCGGTTGCCGGCCACGCCGCTGACCCGAAGGCCCTGCGCGGTCAGGAAATCGCTGACCCGCGCGACCTGGGCGTCGGTGGGGCTGTACCGGGCCTTGAACTGTGCCGCGGTGAGGAAGTGCCGGTACAGCGGCGACTTCGGGTCGCTGACCTGCGCCACGAAGCGGTCCAGTCCGGCCTGGTCGCGGACGTTCAGTGCGACCGCCACCGACATCGGCTGGTTCGCCGCGACCGCACCGACCCGCGCGCTGCGCGCGAGTTCCGGGTTGGTGCTGTGCGGTATGGCGATCATGGGTGTCTGACTAGCGTTCGCGGTGCCGGTGAGCACCAAACTGGCTACGATGGGAACTGGAGCCATCGCGGCCATGAGGGCACGAAGCGTTGTGCGCACAGCAACTCCCCGACTCGTCGCCGGCCGCCTGATCAGCCGGATCGGTGGTCATTTCACCGGAATATCACCCGGTAACAACACATTTTTGGGGGAGAAGCCGGTCGGGTCAACAAACTCTTCTTCACGCGGACGCAATCTGTTTATGTTGCTGTTGCGTTGCGTGTCTTTTCACAGAGCCGAATGAGTGTGAATGGCGCTGATCTTGTCACTCGGGTGCTACAGCGCGTCGGCGAGCGGCGTGTGCGGGAGGTCGTGCGCGGCGGCGACGGCGGTGTTGATCAGCCGGCCGTCGTGGGTGTTCAGGCCCAGCGCGAGGGCGGGGTCGGCGTGCAGCGCGGGGCGCCAGCCGTGTTCGGCGATGGCCATGGCATGCGGCAGCGTGACGTTGGTCAGCGCGTAGGTGGAGGTGGCCGGCACGGCGCCGGGCATGTTGGCGACGCAGTAGAACACCGAGTCGTGCACCGGGTAGGTCGGGTCGTCGTGGGTGGTGGGGTGCGAGTCGGCGAAGCAGCCGCCCTGGTCGATGGCGATGTCGACCAGGACCGAGCCCGGCTTCATCCGGGCGACGAGGTCGTTGTCCACCAGCATCGGCGCCTTCGCACCGGGCACCAGCACCGCGCCGATGACCAGGTCGGCACCCTGCACGTACTCGGCGACGGCGTAGCGGGTGGAGGTGATGGTGCGCAGCCGGCCGTGGAACTGTTGGTCCAGCTGACGCAACCGGTCGACGTTGGTGTCCAGCACGGTGACTTCGGCGCCCATGCCCACCGCGACGGTGGCGGCGTTGAGGCCGGCCACGCCGCCGCCGATCACCACGACGCTGGCCGGCCGAACACCCGGCACGCCGCCGGGGAGCACGCCGCGTCCACCGGCCGGGCGCATCAGCGTGTGCGCGCCGACCTGGGCGGCGAGCCGGCCGGCAACTTCGGACATCGGCGCGAGCAGCGGCAGCCCCCCGGTGCTGGTCTGCACGGTCTCGTAGGCGACGGCGGTGGTGCCGGCGCGCAACAGCGCCTCGGTCAGCGGCCGGTCGGCGGCCAGGTGCAGGTAGGTGAACAGCACCTGTCCGGCGCGCAGCCGCGGGTACTCGGCGGCGATCGGTTCCTTGACCTTGAGCACCAGTTCGCCCTCGGCCCACACGTCCTTGGCGGTGGCCAGCACCTTGGCGCCGGCGTGCAGGTACTCGTCATCGGTGATGGAAGACCCGAGCCCCGCGCCGGACTGGACGAACACCTCGTGGCCATGGCTGGTCAGCTCATGCGCCCCCGCCGGGGTCAGCGCCACCCGGTACTCGTGGTTCTTGACCTCGCTGGGAACGGCGATCTTCACCGGGTTTCCTTCCGCCGGGTGGACTTGACAACACGATGATGCACCGTCACCTGAGGTTTGGGCGAGGTGAATCCGCCCTGTTCAGGCAGCCGCCGTCTTACGACGGGGCGTTGGCCCGGCTGTCGAGGCCGGGTCTTCCCGTGGCGATACCCGTTGCCCGCGTAGCGCGGGTCTGACGTGGGTTTCCATCGGGCTCGTTTTCTGTCGCCCACCAACTGTGGGAGGACACCAACGCCGCGAGGTTACGGGCGGCGTTGAGATCACGATCCAGCACGAGGCCGCACCGGTCGCAACGGTATGTTCGTTCGGACAGGGACAGCTTGGCTTTCGTTGTGCCGCAGCCCGAGCATGCCTTGGAACTGGGGTACCACCGGTCGGCGACCACGACTTGGCTGCCATACCAGGCGGTCTTGTAGTCGACCTGACGGCGTAGTTCGCCCCAGCCAGTCCCGGCGATATGGCGGGCGAGTCGCCGATTGCGCAGCATCCCGGCCACGTTGAGGTCTTCGATCACGATCGTGCCGAACGTGCGGGTCAGGCGGGTCGTGAGTTTGTGCAGCCCGTCACGTCGGGCATTCGCCACTTTGGCGTGCAGCTTCGAGATACGGGCATGGGTCTTGCGCCATCGGTTTGACGGCGTGGCCTTCGTCCGGTGGTCCGGGCCGTTCCGACGGGAGGCTTGCCGGGCCAGCCGCCACATCTGTCGTTGGACGACCTCCAGGTGTCTTGGATTCGTGATGACCTCGCCGGTGGACAGCACAGCCAATGTCTTGACGCCAAGATCAACTCCCACAACCGAGTCGGGCCGGACAGACTTGCCCTCGTTACGGGTGATCTCTACAGAGAATGAGCAAAACCAGCGTCCGGCACGATGAGTGACGGTAGCCGAGCGAATGCGAGCAGTGCCGCGTTCCACCTGTCGGGCTAGCTTACGAGTGGATTCGTGGGTCCGGACGATCCCGATTCGGGGAAGCTTCACATGCCGCCGATCAGTCTGCGCCAGCCCCACTCCGCCAGTGGTGAACCGGCATGACAGCCCTGCGCGTTTACCCTTAAACCGAGGGAACCGCACCACCGGGCCCCGCCGCTTGCCGGTACGGGAGTCGTGCCAGTTCGTCAACGCAACGGCGAGGTTGGCGAGCCCGGACGAGTACGCCTCCTTGGAGTTCTCCGCCCACCAGGGCGCGACCGCCTTCTTGGTCTCGTTCCACAGCTTCCGCAGACCGTAGGCCGACCATCGCAATGGTGGCGTCAGGGCGTCGGCGTCGATGCCGTAAGACTTCTCTGCTTCCCTCTGACCCAGGTTCGACCGTACTAGCGACAGACCCCAGTTGTAAGCGAAACGCTGGCCACCGCAGTGCGACCGCAACGCTGAGTCCTGCCCTGGCGTCGGATTCAGCGCGAACCGGTAGGCGCGTACCAGGCTCGTCACTCCGTCATCCAGAGGGGCTCGATCAGCTCCATGCACCAAGTAGAACATATGTTCGCACTCCGCGCTCGGCGTCCGAGTGGTTTGTCGGCGGCGTACTGAATGGTGGCGAACTCACATGCGGTCCTCAGCACCGCCTCAGGTTCGACTGGTGAAGTGGAACACACGGGACGCCTGGCCCACCTGGAGCGGTGACTCCGCTGTGGATACCTTGGCAGGGACAGGATGCGTGCTCGCCATTTCCCCCAGGTGGCGGCACCGGGCCGGGCGCCCCGGCCAATCCCCGGTCACGTGCCCAGCCCCGCTCACCTGCCCAGGGTGTGCTCCACCAGGTCGGCGACGGCGGCCATGCCGCTGGCGTTGGGATGCACCGGAGCGGCCGGTGAGGTCGGCGTCAGTCCCTCGACCCACTTCGTCCCCGGCAACTGGCACACGTCGTGCCCGGTCGGCGCGCCCGAGTTGACGAACTGGTCGCCGGCAGCCCTGGCCTGGGCGCCGAGCATCGCGTTCAGCTCGTTCTCCACGCTGGTCAGGTACGGCACGTCGCCGGCGGAGATCGGCATCACGGGCCAGCAGCCGATGGTCGGCGGCAGGATGCGCAGGTAGCCGACCACCACGACGGTGGCGTGCCGCGCGTGCGTCCGGATGCCGGACAACACGGCCGCGACCTTCGGCGCGAGCGCGCTGATCGCGGCGGCGAGTTGGTCGGTGCCACCGGCGGTGTAGTGCTGCTGGCACGGGTTGCCGGTGGGATCGGCGAAGCTGAGTTCGGCGCAGGTGGTCACGATCGAGACGAATCCGATGTCGTTGCCGCCGATGGTGATCGTGACCAGGCTGGTGTCGTGGGTCAGCGCGTTGAACTGCGGCGGGTCGTCGCCCTGCGCGGTGGTCATGTCGGCGGTCACCGCGCCGCTGCACGAGGCGTCCACGAACGTCCGCACGTCCAGGGCGCCGGCCACGTCCGAGGCGTAGTTGTGATCCGAGCGAAGGCAGTCGGCGGGGGTGCCGACCTGGTCGGGGATCAGCGGTCCGGCGGCGTAGGAGTCGCCGAGCGCGACGTATTTGTGGATCGGCGGCCCTGGGTCCGCGCCGGCGGGCGCGGCGCCGACCAGCAGAGTGCCCAGGGCTGCGGCTACCACAGCGATGACCAGGACGGGAACACGGCGGCGGCGCGACATTGCGACCTCGCTACTGGTAAGAGCCCCGACGGCCGACTCATCGTGCGCCGCCGTGTTCCGATCGTCAACGGCTGAATCTTCTTTACCCGTTGGCGCGGTCGAGAAGCCTGGTCAGCACGCCGCGCAGGGTGCTGTCCGGATCGCTGACCTCGTGCGCGCTGCGCCAGGCGACCACGCCGTCCGGGCGGACCAGGCTGGCCCCGCCGTTCTCGATGCCGTACTTCGCGGTGAGGCCGCCGGTGGGATCGGCCAGCTGATCCGGCCCCGCCAGCCCGAGGCCATAGGCTCGCAGCGGGATGCCGAGCACCGCGGCGACATGCCGCGCCGCCTCCTGCCAGCCGCCGCCCTCCTCGCCGGTGAGAAGCACCCAGTCCGTGCCGAATAGGTCCACTGTGGACAGGTCGGCGCCATCCCGCGTCACCGGCACGTGCGGCGCGCGGTATCCGGGCCGACCGCTGGGCTGGTAAGGATTCTCGGCGACCGCCGAATCCGCGTCCTCGGCGATGACCGCGACCGAGTTGTGCCGGTAGCCGAGGATCAGCGTCACCTGGTCGATCGGCGCGGGCGCGTCGGACAGATCGAGGTTCGGCGCCACCCGGGCCTTCGCGTTGTGCAGCGAGGTGTTCACCACCTGCTCGGCGTACGGCTTTCGCTCGGCCGGGTAGCTGTCCAGCAAGCCGGGCCCGGCCTCGCCGCGCAACACCGCCGCCAGCTTCCAGGCGATGTCGTAGCCGTCGGCGACGGCGGTGTTGCCGCCCATGCCGCCGGTGGGCGGAGTGACCTTGGCCGCGTCGCCGGCCAGGAAGATCCGCCCGGCGCGGAAGTCGTCGGCGATCTGCGCGGCCATCTCGAACGATTGCACCACAAGGAGTTTCACCGCCAGCTCCGGATCGTCCAGCGCGATGCGGATCAGCTCGGTGAGCCGCTCAGTGGTGAAGTCCGCAATGGACTCGCCGCGTTCGGGGTGGTAGTCGCAGGCGAAGGTGTACTGGTTGGGCTCGGCGGTGCGGACGAACGCGCCGGTGAACCGGGGATTCTGCAGGAAGAACAGCTCGGTCGCGTCCGGGTCGAGACAGTCGCTCAGGTCCGCCTCGAACAGCACGCTGATCGAGCTGTTCAGCACGCCCGTGCCGTGCCGGGCGATGCCCAGCGACTCGCGGATCGGGCTGCGGTGGCCGTCGGCGGCGATCAGATAGTCGGCCCGGACGGTGCTGATCCGCTCGCTCCACCGGTCCATCAGCCGGGCGGTGACGCCGTGCTCGTCCTGCTCGAAGGACACCAGTTCGGTGGAGAAGCGCACGCCCGCGCCGAACTTCTCCGCCCGAGCCAGCATGATCGGCTCGACGTGGTTCTGGGTGGCCATGCCCCAGGGCGCGGGGGAGATGGTCGAGGTGTCGATGTCGTCCTGGCCGCCGATGACGGTGTGGAGGACCTTGCCGCGCACGCTTTCGGCGATCTTGATGATCAGCCCCTTCGCCGTGCCGAAGCTCGCCGCCAGCACCTGTTCGGCGACACCCGCGCTGCGCAGCAACTCCATGGTGCGGGGGCTCTGACCGGCGGCGCGCGGATGCGGGGACGTGCCCGGGTGCTTGTCGACCACGAGCACGTCGATGCCGCGCTGGGCGAGGAACATCGCCGCTGACAGGCCGGCCAGCCCGGCTCCCACCACCAGCACCTGCGTCTGCTCATCTGCCATGACTCTCTCCATTTTGATAGTCGGTCTTGTTAAGTATCTTAGACCAGAAGATACTTGGCGAGTCAAGGGTCGTGTTCATCGGATGTTCCCCTTCAGGCCGTCTCCCGCGCCATGTGGATAGGTTTCGATGCCGAGGTTCACGAACTCGGTGTCAGCAGGGAGGGGTCTGAGGTGCGGGGACTGTGGAGACGAGCCGCTGGCCGACCGTGGCGGAACGGGATCGTCGCGGTGGCGTGCGGGACGCTGGTGCTCGCGTCGACCGGCATCGCCGCGGCGTCGCCGGACGCGGCCCAGTCGGACTGGCACGGTGGTTTCCAGCCGCCGAAGATCGGTCACGTGTGGACGATCGAACTGGAGAACAAGTCCTACGAGGCGACGTTCACCGGTGTGAACCAGAACGACTACCTGTGGAAGACGCTGCCCAGCTACGGCGAACTGCTGCGGCAGTACTACGGCACCGGGCACTTCAGCCTGGACAACTACATCAGCGAGGTGGCCGGCCAGGCCCCCGCGCCCGACACCCAGGGCGACTGCCCGCGGTACAAGAACGTGTCACCGGGCACGCCGGCCGCCGACGGTCAGGTCAACGCCAGCAGCGGGTGCGTGTACCCGGCCTCGACGCAGACGCTGTTCAACCAGCTTGACTCCGCGCACGTGTCGTGGAAGGCGTACCTGCAGCAGATGGGCAACACGCCCACCCGCGAAAACGCCTACCAGTGCGGCATTCCCGGCAACCCGTCGGGCGCCGGCGTGCCGGATCCGGGCAGCGCGACCGCGGCCGACCAGTACGTGCCCAAGCACAACCCGATCGCGTGGTTCCACTCGCTGATCGACAACCCGTCCGACTGCGCGAATGTCGTGCCGCTGGACGGACTCGCGGCCAACGCCGGACATCCGGCCGAGCCGAGCCTGGCGCAGGACCTGAAGAGCGAGGTGACCACGCCGGCGTTCTCCTGGATCAGCCCGGACAACTGCTCGGACGCGCACGACGCGACCTGCCAGGGCGACAACCTCTCCGGTGACCCGAACAACAAGCAGGGCGGGCTGTATGCGGCGGACATCTTCCTGAAGAAGTACCTCCCGATGATCATGGCCTCGCCGGCGTTCCAGGACGACGGCATGATCCAGATCATCTTTGATGAGGGATTCCCGCCCTACAAGATGTACGGCAACTCGATCGCCGACTACACCGGCAACTCCGACCCGACGCTGAACGTGCCGACGGACACCGCGCAGTCGGTGGTGGCCTGCTGCGACGAGCTGCCCGGCCCGAACGTCACCCAGCCGGGTGACCAGGCGTTCGGTCAGGACACCACGCCGGGCGGCGGGATCACCGGCGCGGTGTTCATCTCCCGGTACATCAAACCGGGGTCGATCTCCGACCAGCCGTACAACCACTACTCCTGGCTGCGCGGCATGGAGGACTTGTTCGGCATCCGCTGGGGCGGCACCGACGGACGGGGCCATCTCGGCTACGCCGCCGCCGACGGGCTGCGACCGTTCGGCAACGATGTCTACAACAACCCCTCCGGGCGGGCGTCCGCTCCGGTGACCGCCGGCAGCCTGCGAGCTGTCTACCCGGCCACCGCTGGCGGAGTGGACGTGTTCACCCGGCCGGTTTACGAAAAGGTTGCGGGATAACGGTAGCCATGTGGTCTGATCGTCCGGTGTGGACGGCCAGCGGCGTTGCGGTGGCGGCGTCGCTGGCCGTCGGCCTGCTCGCGGGCTGTAGCGGCGGCCAGCCGGCCGGCGCGAATCCCCGGTCCGCCGCCGGTGTGGTCAGCCAACTCGGCGCGGTGCCCATTCCCAGCGTGGCCACCGGCCCGCCGGCCCCGGTGCTGGCGTCGATCGGGCATCCGCAACTGCTGGCGATGGGCGCGCCAGTGCTGGTCACCCTGCCCGGTGGGAAAGCCCTGATCACCACGAACGGTCCGACCGAGAACCTGTCACCCGGTGGGGTGAACCCGAACGCCCCGGTGCCCGGCCGCATCACGGTCACCGCGACCGCCAGCGCCGGAACCGTCCAACTCGCGGCGGCCGACCTCGCGTCCCTGGACGAGAACGGCCACCCGATCGACCTCGCCCCGATCGGCGCAGCCAGCGTGTTCGCCACGCCGGGACATCCGGCCACCTTGCGACTGTCCGGCACGTTCCACACCGGTGAGGCGCAGATCAACTGGCGTCAGGACGGGCACGTGATCGCGATGTGGGACTTCACCATCGAAACCGACTGAGTTGGTGACCAAGTGCGCGTCCGTACGCCGTACCCGTGCCTCGGCCTGGCACCGTGGCGTGACGCGTGAGTCCTAGTGAGTCCTATTGAGACGGATGGGTGATCGGCGGCACTAGTCAGCCGGCGAAACCTCGTTCGTGGTCACCCAGGACGCGGGGTCCGGCCCGCCGTCGGTGAGGCTGCCGGGAGTCCGCAACGCCCCCAGTGCCATGCGGTACAGCAGTTCGGCCATTCGGTCCCGGCCCAGGTGTGGAATGTGTGGCGTGGAGTTGATCAGTCCGAACACCGCGTGCGCGGCGGCCCGGGCGGCGTCCTCGCCGACATCCGGCACGCTGGCCCGGATCGTCTGGACCCACACCTCCACATACCGGCGTTGCAGCGCCCGCACCCGTCGCCGGTCGGTGTCGGCCAGATTGGCCAGGCTGCGTTCCTGCACGGTGATCAGCGCCGGGTAGTCCAGCGCGAACTGGACGTGAAACCGGATCAGGTCGGGCAACGCGACGTCGACGCCATCGGCGTCGGCGAGCCGGCGTTCGCCACCGGCGAGCAGGTACTCGCTGATCGACGTCAGCATCTCTCCGAGCATCGCGTCCTTGCTGCGGAAATGCCGGTACAGCGCCGGACCCGAGATGCCGACCGCCGCGCCGATGTCGTCGATCCCCACCCCGTGGAATCCGTGCCGGGCGAACAGTTCGGCCGCGGCCAGCAGGATCTGGTCGCGCCGGCTGAGCTTGCCGGTCGTGGCGTCCGGATCGACGGTGAAAGGCACCGCCCAAGGTTAGCCGACGGTGAGCAGTGGTTAACCTGTCGTCGCGTGCGCGGCGGCCGGGGCCCCACGAGTCGGTTAACTCTTCACCAAACCGTATCTATCGCGGGCAGGCCTTGGTATTCATGTCTGGTCACTCTTCGCGCCGGTGGAGGCACGCCATGCGTCTGTCCCGAGTTCTCGCGCTGTCCACTTCCCTGGTTGCCGCCGCCGCCGGCCTGTTGGTCGCGGCCGCCCCAGCGCAGGCCACCACCGCCGCGCACTACGTCGCGCTCGGCGACTCGTACTCCGCCGGCGTGGGCACCGACAACTACACCAGCGCCAGCGGAAGTTGCCGGCGCAGCCCGCAGGGCTATCCGCAGCTGTGGGCCAACGCGCATTCGGTGGCCTCGTTCGACTTCGACGCGTGCTCGGGCGCGGTCACCACGGACGTGCTGAACAACCAGCTGGGCCCGCTCAGCTCGGCGACCACGCTGGCGAGCATCACCATCGGCGGCAACGACGCCGGATTCACCACGGTGATGGAGGACTGCATCACCGAATCCGACTCCGGCTGCCAGAGCGCCATCACCACCGCCGAGAACTACGTGAACGGCACGCTGATCGGTCGGCTGGACACGCTGTACGCGGCGATCCGGTCGCACGCGCCGAACGCGACCGTGGTGGTGCTCGGCTATCCGGAGTTCTACGCCAGCCCCGGCACCTGTGTGGTCGGCATGGACTCCGCCAAGCACAGCTACATCAACGGCGGAGCGGACGCGTTGGACAGCCGGATCTCGACCGAGGCCGGCAAGTACGGCTTCCGGTTCGTGGACGTGCGTTCGTCCTTCGCCGCCGGACACGAGATCTGCGGGTCCAGCACCGGGTGGCTGCACAGTGTGGTGTGGACCGACATCGACGAGTCGTACCACCCGACCGTGGCCGGCTACAGCCAGGGCTACCTGCCCGAACTGGACACCGTCACCGGCTGACCGTGCTCGGTGAGCAGCTGGCCGATCGCCCCCGCCAGCAGCGTCCGATCCGTTGACGGCAATTCGCCGGCCAGCTTGTCCAGCCGGCTGGTCACGTCGTCGTGGCATTCGTGGGCAAGCTCGGAACCCTTGCCGGTCAACGAGATCTGGCAGGCGCGCCGGTCGTGCGCGTCGCGGATCCGGATCACCAGGCCACGCTGCTCGACCCGGTCCACCAGCCCGGTCAGGCTGGACTTCTCCAGGTGTAGCAACCGGCTCAGCTCGCCCATGCCCACCGGGCCGCCGGCGAGTTGGCACAGCAGTTGCGCCTGCTGCGGGGTGAGCTCGTGCTGACGGCTGGCATCGGCGAACACGTGCTGCACCAGGTGCGACAGTCGCACCAGCGCGGCGGCCAGCTCGATCTCCATCGACCCGATCTCAGCCGCCATCTCCGCCACCTCCTTCGCTCATCGTACTTGACGGTTGTTGGTACTGCGAACTAGTCTAGTTCATAGTACCAACTGTCAACACTACGAACTAGGAGGCGATCATGACGGCGACCGTGGTGGTCATCGGTGGCGGATACGGCGGCATCGCGGTCGCCAGCGCACTGGACGAGGTGGCCAATGTCGTGCTGGTAGAGCCCCGGGACGCGTTCGTGCACAACGTGGCGGCGCTGCGCGGGCTGGTCGATCCACAGTGGACGGACCGGCTGTTCTACCGCTATGACCGGCTGCTCGCGCGCGGCCGGGTGATCCGCGATCGAGCTGTGCGGGTGGACGCGGGCTCGGTCACCCTCGGCTCCGGCCAGCGGATTGACGCCGACTACCTGGTGTTGGCGACCGGATCTCGATATCCGTTCCCGGCGAAGATCGATGTCGAGGACAGCGCCGGCGCGAAGGCCAAGATCCATGCCGGCCGGGCGGCGCTGGCCAGAGCGGATGGCGTGTTACTGCTCGGCGCGGGGCCGGTCGGGCTGGAACTCGCCGGTGAGATCAACGCCGCCTGGCCGGACAAGGCCGTCACGATTGTCGATCCGGCCCCGGACATCCTCGTCGGCGGCTACCCGGATGAGCTGCGCGCCGAGCTGCGCTCTCAGCTCGACGCGCTCGGCGTGGAACTGGTGCTGGGCACGGCGTTGGCCGAGGAACCGCCCACCGGTCCGGGCGAGTTCGGCACGTTCACCGTCGGCACGTCCACTGTCGACGCGGTCAGGACCGACGCCGGCCGGAAGATCACGGCCGACATCTGGTTCCGTTGCTACGGCGTGGTTCCGGTCGCCGACTACCTGGCCGGCGAGCTGGCCGCGGCCCGGCAGGCCGGCGGTCAGATCGCGGTCACCGACGAGCTACGGCTGCCGGGCCAGGAGCGGGTGTTCGCCATCGGCGACGTCACCGCGATCCCGGAAACCAAGCTGGCCAAGGCGGCGGGCGAGCACGCCGAGGTGGTCGCGACCAACATCCGGACACTGATCGAGGGCGGCGACGAGCTGGCCACATACCGGCCCGGTCCGCCGGGGATCGCGCTGCCGCTCGGTCCGACCGGCGGCGCGTCCTATCGGGCGGACCTGGGAGTGCTGGGGCCAGAGCAGACCTCGCGGCTCAAGGGCGCCAACCTCCGAGCGGACTCCTACGCCGAGCAGCTGGGGGTGGTGCCATAGCTCAGGTGGACGTCGGGGTTAACCATCGCTAACATGGAGTCTGACGTTAACGATGGCTAACCGGGTGGAGGTGTGGCGTGGACGCACCACTGCGTCGACCGGCGCTCGCACCCATGCTGCGTTCCGCGGCTGACGCTGCCAGCGAGCCGTTCCGCCGCAACGCCAAGGCACATCAGGCGTTGGTGGATGAGCTGGACGCCAGGCTGTCCCGAACCCGTCGGGGAGGGCCCGAACCGGCGCGGGAGCGGCACGTGGCCCGCGGCAAGATGCTGCCGCGCGACCGCGTGGACGCGCTACTCGATCCCGGGTCGCCGTTCGTGGAGCTGTCCGCGCTCGCGGCCGGCGGCATGTACGGCGACGAGGCGCCCTCGGCCGGCGTCATCGCCGGCATTGGGCGGGTGTCGGGTCGGGAATGCGTCGTGGTGGCCAACGACGCCACCGTCAAGGGCGGCACCTACTACCCGATGACGGTGAAGAAGCACCTGCGGGCGCAGGAGATCGCGCTGCACAACCGGCTGCCCTGCCTCTACCTGGTGGACTCCGGTGGTGCGTTCCTGCCGCGCCAGGACGAGGTGTTCCCGGATCGCGAGCACTTCGGCCGCATCTTCTTCAACCAGGCCACCATGTCCGCGCGGGGCATCCCGCAGATTGCCGCCGTGCTCGGCTCGTCGACGGCCGGTGGCGCGTACGTGCCAGCGATGAGCGACGAGGCCGTGATCGTGCGCGACCAGGGCACGATCTTCCTCGGCGGCCCGCCGCTGGTGAAGGCCGCGACCGGCGAGGAAGTCAGCGCCGAAGACCTCGGCGGCGGTGAACTGCACGCCCGCACCTCCGGGGTGGTGGACCACCTCGCCGCCGACGATGCGCACGCGCTGCGAATCGTCCGGACCATCGTGTCCACGCTCGGCCCACGCTCGGCTCCGCCCTGGCAGGTTGCGCCGACCGAGGCTCCGGCTGTCGATCCCGACGAGCTGTACGGCGTGCTGCCGACCGATCCGCGCACCCCCTACGACGTGCGCGAGGTGATCGCGCGGATCGTGGACGGCAGCCGGTTCGCCGAGTTCAAGCAGGAGTACGGCGCGACCCTGGTCACCGGGTTCGCCCGAATTCATGGCCATCCGGTCGGCGTGGTGGCCAACAACGGTGTGCTGTTCGGCGAGTCGGCGGTCAAGGGCGCGCACTTCATCGAACTGTGCGATCAGCGCGGGATTCCGTTGCTGTTCCTGCAGAACATCACCGGCTTCATGGTCGGCCGCGAGTACGAGGCGGCGGGTATCGCCAAGCACGGCGCGAAGATGGTCACGGCGGTCGCCTGCGCGCGGGTGCCCAAGTTCACCGTGATCATCGGCGGCTCGTTCGGCGCCGGCAACTACTCGATGTGCGGTCGGGCGTATTCGCCGCGCTTCCTGTGGATGTGGCCGAACGCGCGGATCTCGGTGATGGGCGGCGAACAGGCGGCCTCGGTGCTGGCCACCGTCCGTCGTGACCAGCTGGCCGCTCGCGGCGACGAATGGCCGGCCGAGGACGAGGAGTCGTTCAAGCAGCCGATCCGCCAGCAGTACGAGGACCAGGGCAACCCGTACTACTCCACGGCGCGGCTGTGGGACGACGGCGTGATCGACCCGAAGGACACCCGGATGGTGCTCGGGCTGGCGCTGTCCGTGGCTGCCAACGCCCCGTTGGAGCCGGTCAGCCACGGCGTTTTCCGGATGTAGGGGGCTGGAATGGTTGACGCTACCGTGTTTGACACCGTTCTGGTGGCCAACCGGGGCGAGATCGCGCTCCGGGTGATGCGGACGTTGCGGCGCATGGCAATTCGTTCCGTCGCCGTCTACACCGACGCCGACGTGGCCAGCCCGCACGTGGCCGCCGCCGAAGCGTCCGTCCACATTGGTCCCAGCTATCTCGACATTGGCCGGATCATCGACGCCGCCCGGCAGACCGGCGCCGAGGCCATCCATCCCGGCTACGGCTTCCTGTCCGAGAACGCGACGTTCGCCCGCGCCTGCGCGGACGCCGGAATCGTCTTCATCGGTCCGCCCGCTTCGGCGATCGAGATGATGGGCGACAAGATCGCGGCCAAGCGCGCGGTCACCGCGGTCGGCGTTCCGGTGGTGCCCGGCCGGTTCGAGCCGAACATGTCCGACGACCAGTTGGTCGCGGCGGCCGTCGAGGTCGGATTCCCGGTGCTGCTCAAGCCTTCGGCCGGCGGCGGCGGCAAGGGGATGCGGCAGGTGCGAGCCGCCGATGAGCTCCGGGCCGCCATCGAGTCGGCCCGCCGGGAGGCCGCCGCCGCGTTCGGCGACGACACACTGATGGTCGAGCGATACGTCGACACGCCGCGGCACATCGAGATCCAGGTGCTCGCCGACACCTACGGCACCGTCCTGCATCTGGGCGAGCGGGAGTGCAGCCTGCAACGCCGGCACCAGAAGATCATCGAAGAGGCGCCCTCGCCGTTGCTCACCGGCTTGCCCGGTGGCGCGGAGATCCGCCGGCGGATGGGACAGGCCGCCGTGGACGCCGCCAAGGCCGCCGGCTATATCGGCGCGGGCACAGTGGAATTCGTGGTGTCCACGGCCGACCCCGGCGAATTCTTCTTTCTGGAGATGAACACCCGATTGCAGGTCGAGCACCCGGTTACCGAGCAGGTCACCGGCATT
Source organism: Pseudonocardiaceae bacterium (assembly GCA_035552275.1). GTDB lineage: Bacteria > Actinomycetota > Actinomycetes > Mycobacteriales > Pseudonocardiaceae > DASVLX01. The sequence goes on from DASZLR010000138.1 coordinate 28,116, forward strand.
GACCTCGTGGCGCAGCAGATCCTGGTGGCCGCCGGGCAACGCCTGTCGCTGCGGCAGGAGGACGTCCGGGTGACCGGGCACGCCGTCGAGGCGCGCGTGTACGCCGAGGACCCGGCCCGTGGTTTCCTGCCCACCGGCGGCCGGATTCTGGCGCTGGCCGAGCCGGCAGACCTGGTCCGGGTCGACTCGTCGCTGGCTGAGGGCGTCGTGATCGGCAGCGACTACGACCCGATGCTGGCCAAGTACATCGCGCACGCCGACAGTCGGGACGAGGCGCTGCGCGAGCTGCGTCGGGCGCTCGGCTCGGCGACCGTGCTGGGCGTCACCACCAACATCGACTTCCTGCGGCGGCTGCTGGCCGATCCCGAGGTGCTGGCCGGAAATCTGGACACCGGGCTGGTCGAACGCCGACTGGACACCCTGGTTGACACCGACCTGCCGGTCGAAGTGCTGGTCGCCGCCGCGCTGGAACGCGCTCTCGCCCTTGAACCGTCCACTGGGGACAGTGGTCGGGTGGACCCGTGGGATCTGCCCGGCGGTTGGCGGCTCGGCGGCCGGGCGTGGACCACCTGGCTGATCGGAGTCGCCGGCGGTGCGTCCATCCAGGTCATGGTTCGTGGCCAGGCCTTCGCGGCCGAGGTCGCGATCGGCGACGGCGAGCCGCAGCCGGCTACGGCTCGCTGGGCCGACGGCGCGCTGGTGGTCGAGTACGCCGGCCGCACCCGGCGATACGCCTGTGCGCGGGAGGACGGCGTGTGCTGGCTGGGCGCCGAGGGCCGGGCCTGGGCGCTGACCGAGACCGAACCGCTGGCCGCCGTCGCCGTCGACCGCACGGCGACGGCCGGCCCGGTGACCAGTCCGATGCCGGGAACCGTGCTGGTGGTCAGAGCGAGCCGGGGCGACCGGGTGGCGGCCGGAACCCCGCTGGTGATCGTGGAGGCGATGAAGATGGAGCACACCGTGACCGCGCCGATGGACGGCGTGGTGGCCGAACTGCCGGTGCGGGCCGGTCAACGCGTGCGGCTGGACGAACTGCTGGCCGTGATCGAGCCGGAGGTGAGATCATGATCGACTTTCGGTTGGACGAGGACTACGAGACGCTGCGCAAGACCGTCGAGCACTTCGCGCACGACGAGGTGGCGCCGGTCATCGGCGACTACTACGAGCGCGGCGAGTTCCCCTACGGGCTGGTCGCGGCGATGGGCCGGATGGGCCTGTTCGGGCTGCCGTTCGCCGAGGAATACGGCGGGATGGGCGGCGACTACTTCGCGCTGTGCCTGGCACTGGAGGAACTGGCCAGGGTCGACTCGTCGGTGGCGATCACCCTGGAGGCCGGGGTCTCGCTGGGTGCGATGCCGATCTACCGGTTCGGCACCGAGGAACAGAAGCGGCGGTGGCTGCCGGCGTTGTGCGCTGGGCAGCGACTGGGCGCGTTCGGGTTGACTGAGCCCGGCGGCGGCTCGGACGCCGGCGCCACCCGAACGACCGCGAAACTCGAGTCGGGGCCGGGCGGCGACGAGTGGGTCATCAACGGCACCAAGGCATTCATCACCAATTCCGGCACCGACATCACCGAGTTGATCACCGTCACCGCGGTCACCGGGACGGACGCGCGGGGGCGGAAGGAGATCTCCGCGATCATCGTGCCGTCCGACTCCGCGGGCCTGGCGGTGTCGAAGAAGTACTCCAAGGTGGGCTGGAACGCTTCGGACACCCATGAGCTGTCCTTCGCGGACTGTCGAGTGCCGGCCGAGAACCTGCTCGGCGCGCGGGGCCGCGGCTACGCGCAGTTCCTGTCCATCCTGGACGAAGGCCGGATCGCCATCGCGGCGCTGTCCGCCGGGCTCGCCCAGGGGTGTGTGGACGAGTGCGTGCGCTACGCCGGGCAGCGCGAGGCGTTCGGCCGGCCGATCGGGGAGCACCAGGCGATCCAGTTCAAGATCGCCGACATGGCGACCCGCGCGCATACCGCGCGGCTGGCCTACTACCAGGCCGCTGGTCGGCTGGTGCGCGGCGAATCAGTCAAAAAGGACGCGGCGATGGCCAAGCTGGTGGCGTCGAACGCGGCGATGGACAACGCCCGGGACGCCACCCAGGTGTTCGGCGGCTACGGATTCATGAACGAGACACCGGTCGGGCGGTTCTATCGGGACGCGAAGATTCTTGAGGTCGGCGAGGGCACCAGCGAGATTCAGCGGATGCTCATCGCGCGGGAGCTGGGCTTGTAGCGTCAACTGTCAAGTGTGGACAACTGGCCGGGCGGGTTTCCAGTAGGTGCCAACCGAGCGGTTGACGCGTCCCACGCCCGCGCTCTGACCTGGGCGAATTCTGATCATTGTGGTTGCTGTCCGGGCAGCTGGCCGCCGGCTGGATCCTCAGCGGGGTGTGTCCTTGTTCGATACCGAGGGTGAGTTCGGTGTAACGAAACGGTGGCGCGCGGCGGACATCCTTCCGAACGGGATACCTGCCCTCTAGATTCTGCGTGTCAGTCTCAGACCTGCCGGCCGGATGACGAAGGGGACGCTGCCTTGCGAAAGACACCCGCACTACTCGCCGCACTCGCGGTCGTGGGAGGTGTGGCGGCCGCGTTCCCGGCGAGTGCCGCCGCGGCCACCCCGATCGCCGTTCCCGACTCCCATCCGACCTGGGCCACGTCCAACGCCAAGGTCGCCGACGCGCCGGCCAGCGCGCCGCTCACCTTCCGGGTGTACCTCAACAGCCCGAACGAGGCCGCCGCCGAATCGCTGGCCCAGGCGGTGTCGACACCGGGCAACGCGCTGTTCCGGAAGTACCTCAGCCCGGCCCAGGTCAAGGCGCAGTTCGCGCCGACCCAGGCCACCGTCGACGCGGTCAGCTCCTGGCTGAACGCGTCCGGGTTCCGGGTGGCGGACGTGGCCGCCAACAACGCCTACGTCGAGGCCACCGGCACGGTCTCCCAGGCCGACCAGACGTTCAACGTGCGACTGGGCCTGTACAAAGTTCTCGGCCAGGTGCTGCGAGCCAGCCAGACCGACCTGACGGTGCCGGCCGCGGTCTCGTCGGACGTGCTCAGCGTCGTCGGCCTGGACCAGTCCGAGTCACTGCTGAAGCCGGATCTCGCCGGCGGTTCCAACGACGTGACCGGCAGCGGTTCATCCACTGGTTCATCGACACCGGCCGCCGGCCCCGCCCAGGCGCCGCCACCGCCAGCCGGCTTCCGCAACGCGCAGCCCTGCGGCGCGTACTACGGCCAGACGGTGGACACCACCGATCCGAGCTACGCCGGCCAGCAGCTGCCCTACTCGCCGTGCGGCTACACGCCGGAGCAGATGCGGTCCGCGTACGGCGTCAACCAACTGCTCGACCAGGGTGTCGACGGATCCGGCACGACGGTGGCGATCGTGGACGCGTTCGCCTCGCCGACGCTGTACCAGGACGCCGCCGAGTACGCCCAGCGCAACGACCCGGCGCACCCGCTGACGCAGTCGCAGTTCAAGGAGGACATCTTCCCGCCGACCGTCAGCCTGGAACCGCCGGACCAGTGCGACGCCTCCGGTTGGTACGGGGAGCAGACGCTGGACGTCGAGGCCGTGCACGCGATGGCGCCCGGCGCGCACATCCTGTACGTCGGCGGCTCGGACTGCGAGGACCCCTCGCTGGACAAGGCGCTCAACGACGTGGTGGCCAACCACCTGGCGAACGAGGTGTCCAACTCCTACGGCGACCAGGGCGAGGCCCTGCCGCAGCAGGACATCCGGGCGTTCAACAAGATCGCGACGCAGGCCGTGATCGAGGGCATCGGCCTGTACTTCTCCTCCGGTGACTCCGGCGACGAGGTCGCCAACCTGGGTTACCCGTCGCCGGACTTCTCCGCGTCCGACCCATGGGTGACCGCGGTCGGTGGCACCAGCACCGGGATCGGCGCGAACGGCAAGATCAGCGTGGTGACCGGTTGGGAGACCGGCAAGAGCACGCTGACCAACGGCGCGTGGACGCCCCCCGCGCCCGGGAACTACCTGTACGGCGCCGGCGGCGGCACCAGCCGGCTGTTCAACGAGCCGTTCTACCAGAAGGGCGTCGTGCCCACCGCGCTCGCCAACGAGAACCAGAAGGGCCATGGCACGGGCCGGGTGGTGCCGGACATCTCGATGGACGCCGACCCCAACACCGGTTTCCTGATCGGGATCACCCAGACGTTCCCGGACGGCGTCTACTACGACCAGTACCGGATCGGCGGCACCAGCCTGGCGTCCCCGCTGTTCGCCGGCGAGGTCGCGGTGGCGGACGACCTGAGCGGCTACCACCACGGGTTCATCAACCCCGAGCTGTACCAGGTGTTGGCCGGCAGCCCGGCGATCCGGGATGTCAAGCCGGTCAACGGCGGTGTGGTCCGGGTGGACTATGTGGACGGTCTCGACCCGGCCAAGGGCTACGTCCGTTCGGTCCGCTCGTTCAACTACCCGAACATCACCATCCACACAACGGACGGCTACGACAATGTGACCGGACTGGGCACGCCCAACGGCGAGTCCTTCCTGTTCCTGCTGTAGCTTTCCCGCTCGACCAGACCGTGGCCCTGGCACCTGAATTCTCAGGCGCCAGGGCCACCGTCATTGTCCTCAAGGGACGTTCATGCCAGCCGGTGCCGCCGTCCGCCGGGCGCTGGGTCGGTTCGAACCGGTGGATGCGGCGATGCCCGGCTGGCAGGTCATCGGCGAGAGCACGGTTCGGCCCCGCCGAGCGAACTTGCTGCTGATGTTGCGCCGTTAGCGAGACCGTTGCGACGCCATCGTTCCTCGCGCACCGAACACTCGCTGCGCGAGGAGTGGCCGGAGTCGGCGAAGCAGATCGGCCAGTCCAGGTCGCGGTTCGTGTTGACCTCGATGATTCCGAGGCAGGCGTCCTGCTTGAGCTCCGCGAACAGCCCACGGTCCGACGGCAGCCGTCGCGTCGGCCGCAACGGCACCGATACAGGTTCTCGATACGCGAACCTCCCGCGATGTGGTCTGGCGCACGTCGACCGCTCCATGGTACAAAGCAAACGGTATGAAACAGACTATCATCATCTGCGATGAGGAGTCAGGTCGACGATGACTGAGATCTTCAAGGCCCGTATCCCGTATGAGTCGATGGATCCGCTGACGATCGGATCGACGGACGACGACAGCAAGATCTACCGGGATGAGCTGGAGCTGGAGTTCCCGCGGAAGAACTTGCTGGCGGCGATCTACCCCGAGGAGCCGCGGGCAGTTCCCGACACGACTGCGGAGGCCCGCCGCGCGTTCTCGCAGCCGGTCGCGGGCCCGCCCCTGGCGCAACTGCTCGACGGTGGACGGAGCATCACCGTCGTCATCGACAACCAGTTCCGGCCGACGCCGGCAGCGAAGATCCTGCCCGCCGTGCTGGACGAGATCGAGCGGGCGGGCACGACGAAGGCGACCGTCATCACGGGCAACGGCAAGGTGTTCCCGCTGTCGGCGACCGACATCGAGCAGAAGGTGGGTCGGGAAAACCTGGCGCGCATGGAGCGACTGGGCATCCCGCTGCTGCAGAACGACCCCCTGAACTACGACGCCTACACCTATCTGGGGATCACCTCCCGAGGCACGCCCGCGTACGTCCACAAGTCGGTGACCGAGAACGAGGTCGTCCTCGCCATCGGCCAGGCCCAGGCCAACCACTGGGGGTACGGCGGAGGCGGCAAGCTGGTGATGCCCGGCGTTTGCGCGGACGCCACCATTGAGGCGAACCACGCCAACTTCACGATGTCGCCGCAGACGCACTACGGCGCACTCGCCGGGCCGATGCGTTCGGACATCGACGAGATCGCGACCATGTCCGGGCTGACCGCGACGCTGGATGTCCTACTGGACACTTCCGGGCGAGTGTTCGAGATGAGCTTCGGCGCACACCCAAACTCTCACCGGCGTGCGATCGAGCGGTTCAACGAGGTGTACGCCTTCAAGAATCCGGTCCCCGAGCACGGCCCAGCGGACATCGCGATCTGCGGCGTCTTCGCACCCACCGATCATCTGTTCTTCCACACCGGGTGGGGGTGCATGTCGGCCGACTATGTCGTTCGTGACGGCGGAACGATCATCTACACCAGCCCTTCTCCCGGAGTGCAGTGCGAGGCCGGCGACTTCCCGGGGCTGGCGCTGTTGGACCTGATGAAGCCGTACATGCCTCCGACGCAGGAGAGCTACGAGCGAATGCTGCGCGACATCCACGCGCGGCACATTCAGATGTGGGCGGGGTGCATCTGGGCCCCGATCTACGAGGTGATGTTGAAGAAGCACCTCACTCTCGTCACGCTTGAGGAAAACCTGGACATGGCGGCGGACATCGGCATAGACGCCACGACGTCGCTGGAGACGGCGTTCGCCGCCGCGATGCGGCGGCACGGCCCCGACGCGAAGGTCGTGATCCTTCCGTATGCCCGCTACCAGCTGCCCGACAATCTGGTGCGTCTCGACGCCCAGCCGCTGCGGTTCCCGCAGGAGGCCGGCAGGTGAGTTCGGTCGCGAACGTTGACGCCGGCCAGTCCGGCGCTCCCGATCAGGTCAAGGGGTCCACCACGATCGTCGAATTCCTGAAGCGACACCCCGACGGGTCCGGGCAGCGTCTGCTGTCCGCGGTGGCGGTCCCGTGCGCGTTCTGCGGTGCCGCGCTGCGCGAGCCCATCACGCTCGCGGCCCGCCGGCACGGCCGGGACCCGGGGGCGTTCCTGAGGCTCTTCCAGGCACTTGACGACGGCTGGCCCGACGACGCACTGATCGAGGCGGCTCGGCGCCGTGTCCGGCGGGGCTGATCGACGTTCGGAAATGGAGGTTCACACAATGAGCGTTCTTCAGGTGGGCACCCAGGCGGCGAGCACCTCGCCCACCGACGACGAGGTACTGGACGAGGTGCGTCGGCGCATCCGCGAGCTGGACTCGGTGCTCGTCGCCTTCTCCGGCGGGGTCGACTCGTCTCTCGTGGCGGCGGTCGCCGCCGAACAGCTGGGTCCACGGGCTGTCGCGGTGACCGCGGTGTCCCCGGCACTGGCGAGCGGGGAGCTCGACGGGGCTCGACGGGTGGCCCGGGCCATCGGTATCACCCACGAGATCGTCAACACCGGCGAGCTGGCCCGGCCGGAGTACCGGCGTAACGGCCGGGACCGGTGCTACCACTGCAAGACCGAACTCTACGACCGCCTGGGTGCGCTGGCTGCCGGTCGCGGGCTCGTCGCCGTGCTGTCGGGGGCCAACGCCGACGATGTCGGCGATTGGCGACCCGGGTTGCGGGCAGCGGCCGAGCACAACGTCCGTCACCCGCTGCTTGAGGCCGGGGCGGGTAAGGACGCGGTCCGCGCCATCGCGCGCCGGCTCGGGGTGCCCAGCGCGGATAAGCCCGCCTCGCCGTGCCTGGCCTCCCGGCTGCCCTACGGGACCGCGGTCAGCGCGCCCGTCCTGGCCCAGGTTGACCGCGCCGAGGTCGCACTGAAGGCTCTTGGGCACCGCATTCTGCGGGTCCGCCACTACGGCACCACGGCGCGAGTGGAGTTCGGCACCGACGACCTCGCCGCACTGGACGCCGACGGGGCACTCGACCGCGTCCGGGCTGCCGTGCTCGGCGCCGGATACGAGTCGGTGGAGATCGACGATCGCCCGTTCCGGTCGGGTGCGCTGAACCTGCGCCTCACTCCGGTGGAGAAGTTGTGACACCCGGAACCTTCCGCGTTGAGGGCGTCGCCGAGCTCGACACCAACCGGCGGCGCCGCACCGGTGTCCCCGAGGTCGTGTTCGGGGAGCGCAAGACCACTGAGCAGACCCTGCGGCTGCTCGGCGAGCTCCGCCGCGCCGACCCCTCCGGGCCCGCCCTCGCCACGCGCTGCGGCCCCGAGGTGATCGCCTCGGCCGGTCCGGCGTTCCCCGGCGAGGTGGTCGAGGTGGACCCGGTCGGTCGCACCGTCGTCGTAGGCGAGCTCCCGGCCCCGACCGGGCGCACGGTTGTGCTGACCGCCGGCACCACCGACCTCCCGGTCGCGCACGAGTGCCGCACGACGCTCCGGGCCCTCGGCCTGTCCGTCGACCTGCTGCCCGACGTCGGAGTCGCGGGCCTGCACCGCCTGCTGGGGCACCTCGACGAACTGCGGACCGCGCAGAGCGTCATCGTGGTCGCCGGCATGGACGGTGCGCTCCCGAGCGTTGTCGCCGGACTGGTCGAGGCTCCGGTGATCGGTGTGCCGGTCAGCGTCGGCTACGGGGTCGCCGCCGGCGGGATCGCCGCGGCCTGCACCATGCTCTCCTCGTGCAGCCCCGGGCTGGTCGTGGTGAACATCGACAACGGGTTCGGCGCCGCCGTGCACGCCGCCAAGATCAACCGGATGGTGCACGGTGCCCGCTGAGGCGACCTGCTGGATCGATGCTTCGGCCGGGATCGCCGGCGACATGATCGTCGCCGCATTGATCGACGCCGGGGCCAACGAGCAGCGGGTACGGGCCGCCGTCACCTCGCTGGGCGTCCCCGGGCTCGACCTGCACACCAGCTCCGACCGGCGCGGCGGGTTCGCCTGTCGTCGTGTCCACGTCACCATCCCCGAGCACGATCACGTCAACCGCCACCTCGCCGACGTCATCTCACTGATCGACAGCAGCGACCTCACAGACCGGGCCAAGGCCACCGCCCGTCGTGTCTTTGCCTGCCTCGCCGCGGCCGAGGGAGCCGTGCACGGCGCGCCGGCCGAGTCGGTGCACTTCCACGAGGTCGGCGCGCACGACGCGCTGGCCGACGTGGTCGGCGCCGTCGCGGCCCTGGATGACCTGGGGCTGCTCGCGGACGGGGCCCGCATCGTGTGCTCGGCGCTCGCAGCCGGGAGCGGCACCGTCCGCGCACAGCACGGCCGGCTACCCGTTCCCGTACCTGCCGTCGTCCACCTCGCCGCACAGAACGGACTCGAACTGTGCGGCGGGGACCTCGTCGGGGAGCGCGCCACCCCGACTGGGGCGGCCCTCGCCGCAGCGGTCGGGCAGCCGGGGCCGTTCCCCACCATGGCCGTGCGTTCCGTCGGGATTGGCGGGGGAAGCCGGGACACTCCGGACCGGCCGAACATCACCCGCGTGGTGCTCGGCTCGACCCGCACCGCGGACGGGCCGCTCCCCGGGGACGCCGTCGTCGTCGAGGCGACGGTCGACGACCTCGACCCGCAGCTCTGGCCGTCCGTCCTGCGCGCCGTCCGAGCCGCGGGGGCGTGGGACTGCTGGACGACAGCGATCATCGCCCGCCACGGGCGGCCCGGACAGGTCCTGTCGGCGATCTGCGACGAGACGGTGCGCGAGGCCGTCGCCGACGCCGTGTTCCGGCACTCCACCACGATCGGGCTGCGCTGGTCACGGTGGCACCGTGCCGTGCTGCCGCGGCGGTCGGTTACCGTTCGGGTCGGTCCGCCCGAGGCGCGGCAGGAGATCGCGGTCAAGGTCGCACAGCTGGGCACGGAGCTGCGGCGGGCCAAACCAGAACTGGCCGACCTCGAAGCGGCCGCGCTCGCGCTGGACCGGCCGATTGCGGCGGTCCACGCCGAAGCGATGCGGGAGTTCGACCGCGTCGAGCCTCGGTGACGCATTGTCGGCGGCCAGATCGTCGGCGCGGGCAGCGCAAGCGGATAAGAGGCGACAAAAGGCAGGGTCGGCGGTAGCAAGGCTTGTTCAGACTCGCGCACCGAGCCGTTCACCCCCGGTGGGTTACCGCTGCGGGCGCCCTTCTGCCGTGGGGAATTCGCCGCTTTCGATGCGGGCGGACACCCGGCGCCAGAAGGCGAGTGCGGTGTGTTCCATCTCCAGGCCGAGTTCGAGGGTGATCATGCGGGTCGCGACGTCCGGGACGTCGCCGAAGCGTTGTCGCATCTGTTCGTACTCGGCGATGCGGCGTTCGTGCTGGGTTATCTGGTCCTTGGCGAGGCGGGCGATGTCCTCCGGGCCGGCGAGTTCGTTGAAGAACAGTTTGATCTCGGCGACGTCACGCAGTTCGAAATGGGCGTTGACCGGTTCGGCCAGCCAGGCCCGCTGTGCCGCCAGTCCGGCGTCGGTGATCGAGTAGGTCTTGCGGCGGCGTCCGAAGTCCTCCTCGTCCAATTCGAGCAGGCCGGCCTCTTCCAGCCGTTTCGGCTCCGAGTAGAGCTGCGCGTGCGGGAAGTTCCAGAAGTAGCCGACTGAGCGCCCGATCGCCCGCTTGAGGTCGTACGAGGTGGACGGGCCGCGTAGCGCGATCAGCCCGAGCACCACGTATGAGGTCGTGGACAGCCGAACCGTTGACATGCTCTTGATCGTACCGTAACCTCCAGACCGTCTGAAACAGACGGTCTGGAGCGGACTATTGACCTCGCCGCGTAGATCGACAGGGACGGAAGGGGCCGGGCATGGACCTGGGCACGGTGTTGCGGTGGGCGGCCGACCGCTACCCGCATCGGCGAGCGGTCGGGGGGCCGCACCCGATGACCTACGCGCAGTGGGACGCGCACACGAACCGGCTGGCGCGGGAGCTGGCCGCGCTCGGCGTAAGTCGGGGCGATCGCGTGGCGTTGCCGTTGGCTGGCGGGGAACGGCAGGCCAGCCTGCACTTCGCGGTGCAGAAGCTGGGCGCGGTGTCGGTGCCGCTGTCGTTCCGACTGGGGCCGGCGGAACTCGGGTACTGCCTCGGCGACGCCGGGGTCTCGCTGCTGGTGACCGACGAGTCCACGGCCGAGGTCGCCGACCGGGCGCTGGCCGACCTCCCGCCGGTGCCGCGGGTGGCGTCCGGCCCGCCGGCCGAGGACACCCTGGAGCGGCGGGCGCTGGCGTGTTCGGACAGTGCGCCGGACGTGGCGGTGTCGGACCGCGACATCAGCGTGATGCTGTACACCTCCGGCACCACCGGAAAGCCGAAGGGCGTGCCGCGCACGCATTCCGCGGAGCACCACGCGTCGATCGCCCATCTGATCCAGAGTGGACAGTCGCGGTTCGACGCGACGCTCGGCGTGATGCCGTTGTTCCACACGATGGGCCTGCGCACCCTGATCTCGACGGTGCTCGGCGGCGGCACCTGGGTGCCGCAGGCGCCGTTCGACGCGGAACAGGCGTTGGAACTCATTCTCGCCGAGCGGATCGACTCGCTGTATCTGGTGCCGACGATCTACTGGTCGTTGCTGCGCACCGGCCGACTGGGCGAGGCGACCTCGGTGCGCAAGCTCGCGTATGCCGGCGCGTCGATGACCCCGGCGCTGGCCGAGGAACTGGCCGGTGCGCTGCGCCCGGAGTCCTTCGTGAACCACCTGGGCAGCACCGAGATCTACACCTTCGCGATCGGTCCGGACGTGTTGGCCAAGCCGGGATCCGCGGGCCGTGCCGGGGTGTTCTCCCAGGTGCGGCTGGTTGATCCGAATCCCGCCGCCGGCCCGGAGGACGTGGTGAAGCCGGGTGAGCTGGGCCAGCTCGCGGTGTCGATGCGCAGCCCGGAGGCGTTCACCGGGTATTGGCACCGGTCGGACGCGGACGCGACGGCGATCCGGGACGGCTGGTACTTCCCGGGCGACCTGGCGATCACCGACGACGACGGTGACCTGTGGGTCGAAGGCCGCGTGGACGACGTGATCAACTCCGGCGGAGAGAACATCTATCCGGACGACATCGAGGACGCACTGGTCCGCTGCGCCGCGGTCCGCGAGATCGTCGTGGTCGGGCTGGCCGACGACCGGTGGGGACAGGCCGCGACCGCGTTCTTCGTCGCTGCCGACGGAATGACGCCCGAGCACGCGACGGCGGTGCTGGAGACATACGCGCGGGAGCAGTCGGGGCTGCCGTCGTTGAAGCGGCCCAAGCGGTTCGTCGCCGTGCCGGAGCTGCCGAAGTCCGCAGTGGGCAAGCTGCTGCGCCGCGAACTGCGGGCCGGGCGTTACACCGCGTTGTCCGACAGTCTGGCCGGCGCCGGCAAGGGAGTGGCGTGAGCACCGTCTTGAATGGACAGCACGGGTCCACCGCGCGGATCGAGGATCCGCCGTTGCTCACCGGCCGCGGCCGGTTCATGGACGACATCGACCCGTTGCCCGGGACGCTGACCGCGGCGGTGGTGCGCAGCCCGTACCCGCATGCCCGCATCCGTCAGGTGAACCTGGATCGCGCGCGCCGGCATCCGGGCGTGGCCGCGGTGGTCGGCCCGGACGAGGTCACCGCGGCGCTGCGGCCGTTCCCGCTGGCGCTGAAGACGCCG
>DASZLR010000139.1:0-3775 GCA_035552275.1 Pseudonocardiaceae bacterium
GGGCGGACGGGGAGAACCTGCGGCGACGGGTGGTCACCCCGACGGTGGTGTTCACGTTCGAGGCCACCACGGGAAAACCGGTGACGGTGCGGATGAGCGTGGACGTGCTACGCCGGATGATCGCCGCAGCATCCCGTTACCTCGGCCCGGCACCGGGAGCCTGCGCGCGTCGGACCCGCCGGGTTGGCCATGCCGGCGCATGAACCGATCGGCCCCATGGTCAGGCTTCGGGTCCTGCGGGACGCCTACGGCCTGACCGCTGAACAACTGGCGGTCCGGATGGCCGAGCTTGGCGTGCCGGTCGACCGCAACTCGCTGTACAACATCGAGTCGGGCGCGAAGAAGCCCAGTGATCGGGTCCTGGACGCCTACGCCCGTGCGCTGGGCGTCAATCCACTCGACGTGTGGCAGGGTCCGCTGCGCACACCGCCGGGGCCGAGGACCAAGCGCAGAAGCCGTCGCCGACGTGGCGGGCTCCGCGCGACGTCATCCGACGCTTCGTCCGGCACGCCACTCCACGACTGACGGGGTGGGTGGTGAAGATGGCAAGGAAATGGATAAGAGTGTGGCCAGGTCACACACATCTGGCGACACTCTTATCCACGTTCAGACGCCGACCGGGTGCCAGACGGTCTTCATCTCCAGGAAGGCGCGCATCCGGGCGAGGTCCGGCGCCCTGGTCCAGTCGGGCTCGGTGGTTTTGGCGCGCAGCACTCGCTTGACAGTGCCGGCGGCGGCGCGTTCCAGTTCGGTCCGCTGCGCTGCTGGCGCGCCGCACAGGTCGATGCCGTTGACATCGCCGTGGCTGGCCAGCCACGGCGAGAGTTCGGCGGTCCGGCCGGTGAGCACGTTCACGACCCCCGGTGGAACGTCCGATGTCGCCAGCACCTCGGACAGCGTGATCGCCGGCAGCGGCCGGCCCTGGCTGGCGACCACGACCGCCGTGCTGCCGGTGGCGATCACCGGCGCGACCACGCTCACCAGCCCCAGCAAGGATGACGACTGCGGCGCGAGCAAGGCGACCACGCCGGTCGGCTCCGGCACGGTGAACGAGAAGTACGGTCCGGCCACGGCGTTCGCCGCGCCGAACACCGTCGCCACCTTGTCCGTCCAGCCGGCGTACCAGACCCAGCGGTCGATCGCGGCGTCCACCAGCGTCTGCGCCCGCTTCACCGGCACACCCTCGACCGCGCCCACCTCGGTGACGAACTGCTCCCGCCGGCCCTCCAACAACTCCGCGACCCGGTACAGCACCTGGCCCCGGTTGTACGCGGTAGCGCCCGCCCAACCCGCGAATGCCTGGCGCGCCGCGACAACCGCGTCCCGAGCGTCCTTTCTGGATGCCTGCGCCGCGTTGGCCAGGAACCCGCCGCGCGAGTCGGTGACCGGATACGACCGCCCCGACTCGGACCGGGGGAACGCGCCGCCGATGTAGAGCTTGTAGGTCTTGGCGACCGGGACTCGGGCCTCAGACATTCAGGTACGCCTCCAACCCCGCCCGGCCGCCCTCGCGACCGAAACCCGACTCCCGGTAACCGCCGAACGGCGCGGCCGGATCGAACCGGTTGAAGGTGTTCGCCCACACCACTCCGGCGCGCATCCGTTGCGCCGCCCAGAGAATCCGCGATCCCTTCTCGGTCCAGATTCCGGCGGACAGCCCGTACGGCGTGTTGTTCGCCTTGGCCACCGCCTCATCAGGCGTGCGGAATGTCAGCACGGACAGCACCGGCCCGAAGATCTCCTCCTGGGCAATCCGCATCGACTGGCTGACGTTCGAGAACACCGTCGGCGCGAAGAAGAATCCCTTGTCCGGCAACGGACACGGGCTGGTCCACCGCTGCGCGCCCTCGGCCTCGCCGGCCGCGACCAGATCCTGGATCCGGTCCAACTGCTCGCGCGAATTGATCGCGCCGATGTCGGTGTTCTTGTCCAGCGGGTCGCCGATGCGCAAGGTGCCGATCCGCGACCGCAGCCGGTCCACCAACTCGTCCACAATGGATTCCTCAGCGAGCAGTCGGGAGCCGGCGCAGCAGACATGACCCTGGTTGAAGAAGATTCCGTTGACGATGCCCTCGACGGCCTGGTCCAGGGGCGCGTCCGCGAAGACGATGTTCGCCGCTTTCCCACCCAGTTCCAGGGTGAGTTTCTTCGCCGTGCCGGCCACTGACCGCTGGATCGACTTGCCGACCTCGGTCGACCCGGTGAACGCCACTTTGTCCACATCCGGGTGGTTGACCAACTCCGCGCCCACATCTCCCGCTCCCGGCACGATATTCACCACGCCGGCCGGCAACTCGGCCTGCGCGATGATCTCGGCGAGCACCAGCGCGGTCAACGGTGTGGTCTCGGCCGGCTTGAGCACCACGGTGTTGCCGCAGGCCAGCGCGGGCGCGATTTTCCAGGCCGCCATCAGCAGCGGAAAGTTCCACGGAATCACCTGCGCCGCCACACCCAGCGGCCGGGGATCGGGGCCGTAGCCCGCGTAACCGAGTTTGTCCGCCCAGCCCGCGTGGTGAAAGAAATGCGCCGACGCCAGCGGCACGTCCACGTCCCGGGACTCCCGGATCGGCTTGCCGTTGTCCAGGCTTTCCAACACCGCTAGCTCGCGGGCGCGTTCGGCGATGAACCGGGCGATTCGGAAGATGTACTTCGCCCGCTCCGAACCCGGCATCCTGCCCCAGGTCTTGTCATAGGCTCGCCGCGCCGCTTTCACCGCCCGGTCGACGTCCGCCGGACTGGCCGTGGCGACCTCGGCCAACACCTCGCCGCTGGCCGGATTGATCGTTTTCAGCGGCTCGCCGCCGCCGTCGACGAACTGACCGTCAACGAACATCCGATAACTCGGCCTGACATTGGCGATATCCGCCGATTCCGGCGCCGGCGCGTATTCCCAGGGTGAGGCCATCAATCCACCGCCACATAATCCGGGCCACTGTAGTGACCGTCCCATTGGCTGCGTCGCTGCATCAACAGGTCGTTGAGCAGGCTGGACGCGCCGAACCGGAACCGGTTGGCGGACAGCCATTCCGGCCCGGCGATCTCGTGCACGGCGACCAGATAGCGAATCGCGTCCTTGGTGGCGCGAATTCCGCCGGCCGCCTTCACGCCGCGATGCTCACCGGTCTCGGTGTGCCAGTCGCGCACCGCCTGGAGCATCACGTGGGTCACCGGCAGGGTCGCCGCCGGGGACACCTTTCCGGTGGAAGTCTTGATGAAGTCGCCGCCGGCCAACAGCGCCAGCCACGACGCGCGGCGCACGTTGTCGTACGTCGCCAGCTCGCCGGTCTCCAGGATCACCTTGAGATGCGTGCTTCCGCAGGCCGCCTTGACCGCCACGATCTCGTCATACACCGCACCGAACCGTCCGGACAGGAAGGCGCCCCGGTCGATCACCATGTCGACCTCGGTCGCGCCGGCGTCCACCGCCGCCGCCACATCGGCCAGCTTCACCTCGCGCCCCGCCCGGCCGGACGGGAACGCGGTCGCGACGCTCGCCACCCCCACCCCGCTGCCGGCCAGTTCGGCCACCGCCGTCGCCACCAGATCCGGGTACACGCACACCGCCGCGACCGACGGCACATCCGGCCGCTCCGGGTCCGGCCGGCGGGCCTTGGCGGCCAACGACCGCACCCTGCCCGTCGTGTCGGCGCCTTCCAGGGTGGTCAGGTCGACCATGCTGATCGCGGTGTCGATGGCCCACAGCTTGGCGGCCTTCTTGATGCTGCGGGTCGCCAGCGCGGCCGCCCGGGATTCGACGCCCACCTGGTCCACGCCG
>DASZLR010000140.1:0-3046 GCA_035552275.1 Pseudonocardiaceae bacterium
GCTCGGCCATCGCCCGCGCGATGTCGTCGCGCTGGTCGTAGCCCTGGCCGCCGGAGCGCAGCCAAGTGCAGTGCTCGACCGTGGTCACGCCGGCCTCGACGGCCGCCGCGATCGCGTCGGTGCCGTGCGCGTGCGCGGCGACCGGCAACCCGAGCGCGCCTGCTTCTTCGACCACCACCCGCAGATCGTCAGCGGTGAACTGGGTCTGCCACATCGGTGGCGAATTGGGCGTCATTTGGCCGCCGGAGGCCATCACCTTGATCACCTCGGCGCCCAGCTCGGCGTTGTGCCTCACCTGCCGGCGGATCGCGGCCTGGTCGGCGACTTCGCCGCCGAGGAACCAGCAGTGCCCGCCCGGCGGGGTGAGCGGCGGACCGGCGGCGACGATGCTCGGGCCGTCGAACTTTCCGGCGTTAATGGCGTCCCGGAGCCGGACCGCCAGGCCGCCGCGATCGCCCAGATCCCGCACGGTGGTCACGCCGGCCCGCAGCGCCTGCCCGGCCCGGTCGGCCATTGCCGGCAGCAACTCGTCATCGGTGGCCTCGGTCAGTGCCTCCACCGGTCGCATACCGGCGTCGAAGGCCAGGTGCACGTGGCAGTTGATCAGTCCGGGCAGGACTGTCTGCTGTGGATAGTCACGGCGGATGACCGGACCGTCGACTCGTTCCAGCTCGGCGCGCGGGCCGACCGCGACAATGGTGTCACCGTCGATCAGCACCGCGCCGTCGGCGATCCGCTCGCCCGCCGGGCCGGGCAGCACCTGCGCCGCGGTGATCAGTTGGCGCACGTTCACGACTCGACCGGGTCGAGCCGGAACACGGCGATCTCGTTGGTGTACTTGGCGATCTCGGCTTCCGGGGCGTCCGACGGGAACGGCCACATGGCGGACAGCCGTCCCAGCGCACCGAGATAGGTGGCGACAACCTTCGCCGCGCTGTCGTCCTCGATCAGGACGGCCTTGTGCTCCGCCGGCTCGTCGCCCTCGATCTGGCAGGCGCCGGCCGCGAGCAGGTTGCGCACCCAGTCGCGGCGGCGGTTCGGCGCGCACAGGTACCGCTGGCCGGAGACCTGGACGACGGCGATCGGCACCGGTCGAGGCTGGCCGGTGCGGTGGCCCGGCGCGGAGACGACCCGCAGCACGTACCGGCCCTCCTGATACGGCTGCGGCTCGCCGGAGCGGATGCGCCGCATCATGAACTGGTTGCGCTCGCGGGGGTCGAGGTCAGCCGGGTTCGGGCTGGTCACGCGGGGGCTCCTTCCATGGGGGTGACTGGGTTCGCCGCGGTCAAGGCCCGTGCCAGGTGCACGAGTTGTTCGACGTCGGCCTTGGAATCGTCGGCGCCGGAGTCGCCGTGTGCCGGCGAGGCGACCAGAACGGCGGCGCGGGAGTCGGCCGCCGCGCCGCGCCGCTGCCGGTCGAGCGCCTGACGGACCAGCCCGACCTGTTCGTGGGCCGGCGCTTCCGGACGAAAACCCAGGTCCGCCAGATGTGGTGACAACTGGACCAGGCCGTCGCGGATCTCCACCACCCGCCGCCAGTACCGACGGTGCACGCGGCGCGGCAGCAGTCCGTCACGCCAGCGGCGCAGCGGCGACCGGTCCAGCGCGTCGTGCGGGAACGCGGTGTGCAGTTGTTCCCAGAGCGGACGAAGCTGGCGATGCGCCCGGCGGTGGCCGGCCCACACGCGCAGTGCGGCCAGCCGGGCGGCGAGACCGATGTAGGACACGCCGCCGATGAACAGCACCGCGCCGATCGGCACCAGCATGTCGACCGGGCTGGCCAGCTTGCCGGACACGGTGCCGCCCGTCCAGCGGATGACGACGAAGACCGCGCGGATGGCCGCGGACGAGCCGAGGAACGCCAGGCCGGTCGCGGCGACCCGAAGGCCCCAGCGGGCCCGGCCGGTCGACTCGGCGCCGTAGCCGAACGCCCAGCGCGCCGCTTGCCCTGCGGCATAAGCGAAGTAGGCCGATCCGGCGAGATAGAAGATGCCGACCTCGGGAATCGGGATGGTCGGCGGCAACGCACCGCCGGCCGGGTACGCCCAGGTGCTGACGCTGTCCGGCGTGGCCGTCATGGTCCAGATCATCACGGCGGCCACGGCCGTCACGAGCACGGCTTCCACCCGCGCCCGCAGCCAGGATCCGCCGGCCGAGAGCAGAAAGAACAGCATGAGTGAGAACCAGGACAGGTCCAGCGCGAGGTTCATCAGCAGCTTCGCCAGCGGCGGTGCGATCGTGCCGCCGAACCAGTGCACCACCACCGGGATCACGCCCGGCTCACCCAGCACCTGGAGCACCAGGCAGGCGGCGACGGCGCGCAGTACTCGGTCCCGCGGGGTGCGCACCAGCCGGTACACGAACCAGGCCAGCGCCAGCTGGATGACGAACGCGATCATGCTCATTGCCGATTCGCCTCCAGCTCACAGCCAGTCGGACGCGTCGCCCAGGGCTCGCTGCGCGCGGCGGGCGCGGGGCGAACGGCTGGGCCGGGCCACCGACTCGGCGACGACCGCGGCTTCCAGCAGGATCGTCGCCACCGTCTCGGCCTCCCGCTCGTCATCGGTGTCGTAGGAGGTTCGGCGCAGCGCGCGGCGGATCAGCTCGGGTGGGATGTCGGGCATCAGCTCCCGCCACACGGCGTCGTCCTGCTCGTCGGAGGAGTGGTGTCCGGCGAGCAGATGGCCGAGTTCGTGGGCGATGATGTGTTCTTGGTGCAGCCGGGTCGTCTCGACCTGGTAGAGGATGTAGTCGGCGGATGGCGTGTTCAGCCACAGCCCGAACGGCCCCGGCACTTCCAGCGGATAGGCCAGCAGCCGGATCGGCTTGTTCCGGCGTCGACTCAGCCGGGCGCACACGTCCGCCATGGTCGTCGGGCCTTCGATTCCCAGCACAGTCAGTTCGCCGCGCAGCCGGCGCCGCAGCCGGGACTCACCGATGCGCCGTTGGAAGGCTCGTCGCGCCGAAACCATCCTCGCCTGTCCTTCCCGACCTCTGGAGCCTTCCCGACTTCTGAAGCGTCGACCCTCATGGTGGACCAGGCTCA
>DASZLR010000141.1:0-73237 GCA_035552275.1 Pseudonocardiaceae bacterium
CACTCCGGTGATCACGCCGATCGGCATCGCTCCCAACAAGAGCACGCAGTACGACCCGCAGGACGCTCCGGCGACCGCCGGCGCCGGTGGTGGTGGCGGTGGTGGCAACGGTCCAGGCACGGGCACCCTGACCGGCAACCCCGGACCATTCGGCGGCATCCCGCTGCTCGGGCTGCTGAACCTGATCAGCGGCCTGATCAACCTGCAGAACTGTAAGGGGGCACTGTCCTGCACCGCGGCCGCGCTCGCCTTCCTGCCCGGTGGTGGCGCCCTGGACGGCCTGACGACCAGCGAGGGCTTGGACGGCCTCGCCGGGGACGAATCGGGCCTGGCCAGCGATTGCGCGATCGGTGCTACACACAGCTTCGCTGGGTCGACGCAGGTGTTGATGGCCGACGACACCAGCGAGCCGATCAAGGACGTGAAGGTCGGCGATGTCATCAAGAACGCCGAACCGGACGGCAAGACCGAGACACACAAGGTCGATGACGTCCACACCACCCGAACGGACACCGACTTCACCGACCTGACCGTGTCGACCGGCAAGAGTTCGAGCATGGTCACCAGCACCCAGAACCATCCGTACTGGGATGTCACCCAGGATCAGTTCGTCACCGCCGCGAACCTGCATGTCGGGGACCGGCTGCAGACTGACAGCAACACAACCGTCACGGTCGCTACCGTCCGCAACTACACTGCCTCGCAGGTCACCTACGACCTCACCATCGACGACCTCCACACCTACTACGTCGAAGCCGGCAACACCCCCGTCCTCGTCCACAACGCCGGAGGCTGTGGTCCGCTCGACAACGGGTACAAATGGCCGAGAAACAATGGCTTCGAAGGTCCGTCGGTAACCGTCAATATTCCAGACGGGTATCAGTTTGACCGTTACGGCGGAATACCGGACAAGGACCCTGGCCGGTTCGCTTCTCCAGCGGGGACTCCGTTCGAAATGCGCGGCCTACCTTCGAGTTCCCTCTCTCGACTTTTCACAACCTACGAAGTGGTACGTCCATTCGATGTTCAAACGGGAATGGTTCGTCCCTGGGGAGGTCAGCCTGGCGGCGGCTTCCAGCTCAACTTCTCAAGCTCCATTGCTGAGTTGCTTAAGGAAGGTTATATCAGGGTGGTTCCGTGATGAATATTGTCGAGCTGAAGACTGCGCTAGAAGATGGCGGATTTAGGTCCGACGGATATCGGATACTGGAAGCTCCAGACGAGAGTACCTGGTGCATTAAGAAGCAAGGAAAGACCTGGTTGGTCTTCTACTTTGAGCGCGGCGCAAAGCGGGATTTGCAGAGGTTCAGGGAGGAGAGCGCCGCCTGCGAGTACTGCTACAACAGGATCGTCCATGGATGACGTCAGCTCGTGGAGTGCGTCGGTCCCGATTTCAGCTCTACAAGGGACCGGCACCTTCGTCTCGCCAGCAGGCGAACCTTTTGCCGGAAGAGCATTGCCGACTACTATCGGGGATCTCCAAGGTTGGTCGGGGAGTCTGTCTCGCCGGGCTCGACGGGTGGTTGCGCAGCGTGATCGGATGACGTTGGTTGATCTGACCCGCCCCGAAGTTTCCGCACAGTGGATCAGCTAAGACTCACTTTTGGAAAGTGAGGGCGCGGGTGTCGGCGAGTCGCAGGACGTTTTCTTCTGAGTTTCGGGAACAGACCACGAAGATCGTGATCGAGGCATTCGCTACGCCGCGCGTCCCCGACCGTCCGGTCGAGTTTCGGAGTTGGTCTGCAACTGGCGCACTCGGGCAGGCCGGGCGTCGGCGACCGGGAAGACCCAGGTCCGGTAGCCCCACCAGCGGAGCGCGGTGCCGAGTAGGGTGCCGAGAATGATGCTGCTGACGAAATCGGCGACTTCCTGGGTGAACCGGCTGACCTCCGGCACGTACAGGTGCAGGATGTAGCGGGACACCAGCTCCGGGACCAGGTTGATGCCGATGGCGATTGCGTTGACCAGGAAGAACAGCAGCGCTTCGTGGTGCGCCTGCCGGCCGCCTCGGGTGCTGAAGGACCACTGGCGGGACAGCACGTAGGAGACGATCGTGCTGGTGATGGTGGCGATGGCCAGCGCAGTCACCGGTTTGGCCTGGAGGATCGTCAGCTTGAGCGTGTAGTCCACCACCAGCGTCACCACGAACGCCGTGCCGCCGACCACGGCGAAGCGAAACAGCTCGCGATGCTTGTCTAGCAGGAAACGCTGTTGTCTCAGCACTGGTCCAGCGCCCTTTCCCCGTTCCTCGCGCCATTGCGAAACTGGCGACGCCGGATGGCCAGATGAACACGGCCGATCACGGACGGCCGAAGTCTCCCACCGGTGAAGCTGGACGACAATACGGGATCTAGCGTTGATGGCCTAGTTGTGGCTGAGACTCCAAGGCCCAGCTCGGAACCCTCAGCGCAGTGACAAGCCCGACGGCCAGCGAATCTTGTCTTTGTCCGTTTTGCGTCTGGCGGTTGTGTGCCCCAGGCCACCCGGCTACCGTACCCACCGGTAGCCAGTGCCGGCGATCGGCAGACGTGTGTTCGGACAACGGAGTCAGCGGTAGGTATTCGACGTATGGATAATCCTCGCTCGGGCTCGATGGCTCGCCGGCTCGGCCGCGTCGGGGCTGTGGGCCTCGCGGTGGTCGCAACGGTGGCTGCAGTCGGTGTCAGCAGCGCCAGCACCAGGCAGACTGGTCCTGGTCCGCAGGCCACCCCGGCATCGTTGATCACCGCAGCCGCTGTCGGCAATGTGGCTCCGAACGATGGTCCGCCGCCCAGTGATTACCCCCCTGATCCGAGTGGCGGCGGGTGCACGACAAAGTACCTGCACCTCCAGTACGACGTCACCGTCAAAACCACGATCAACAATCTCGGCGAGCACGGCGAGAACCTCGTAATCAACGGTGGCCTGTTCGATGCATGCTTGAACCTTGGACAGCCGAAGGACAACCTCACTGGCGACATCATCCTGCCGGGAGCCCGTGGTTCGTTCCTCGCCTTCCGATTCATGCCGGTGAGCGCCGATACCACGTTCACCAGCCAGCCGGTGTACGGCACCTTCGCCAGTGGCAAGTTGAACACGACGATTTTCAGCACGATCGGCCTGGCCAACTCCACTGTCAACGGAGTGTCACTACCCATGGGCACGTGCCAGACCGTGACTCCGGTGAAGGTGCCGATCGTGGATGGACCGTCGCCACCGCTGGGGTATGGGTTGCCGCCGGTCACCTACACCAGTCCGGTGACCATTCCGAGTTTCGGTCCTTGCATGGCTCAGGGGCCTGACAGCGGCGACCAACTGGGGCTGCTGTTCACCAAGCTGATCTCTGCGGGCGGCGGCACGGTGTACAGCACGTTGACGTACAAGTGCACCTTCGGCAACCAGCAGCATCCCTGCTGACATCTGATCTTCTGACCGCACCGCCCACCCACCACGAGGAAATCCCCACCTGGAGTGACCATGACACAAGTGCAGACGCCCCCCACGCGGAGAAGCCGTCCGGGCCGCAGCGGCGGTCGGCGATGGCTGCCGATCCTGATCATCGTCATTGTCGTCGTGGGCTTGGGTATCGGGGCTTTCGCGATCGTCAATGCGATCAACACCAGCAACCACAACAAGCAGGTCGCCGCCGACAACACCGCCGCTGGACAGGTCGCGCTACAGGACGGCCTGAAGGACATCGGCGTGATGAACACGATGGACTACACCCACGTCACCGCCGACCTGCAGGACTGGCTCAACGTCACCGCCGGCACGCTGCACGGTCAGCTCACCCAGGCCATGCAGGGCACCACGTTCCTCTTCACGTCCCAGCAGGTTCGGGTCACCGGCAAGGTCCTCACCTCGAAGGCGATGTCCGCTGACTCGGCCGCCGGAACCGCGCTGATCGGCGGCACCGAGGACGTGACCCGGATTCAGGGCAACGGGACGCCGCAGGTCATCCACGAGATCTTCACCGCCAACATGCAGAACACCCCCACCGGCTGGAAGATCACCCAGTACACGACCACCCCGGCGCGCAACTGAAGCCGCCAGGACAGCACAAACGAGTGCCCGACCGGATTGATCCGGTCGGGCACTCGTTATCTCAGTTCAGGTCAGCCGGCCTCGGCGGCGACCACCGGTTCCGCGATCAGCGGTTCGATGATGTCGGAGCCGCCGAGGCCCTGCAATGCCCGCAGGGCGACCTCCATCTCGAACCGGTCGTTCGGGTCGTTCATCCGGTCGCCGAACAGCCCTTCGAGTTGGTGCAGCCGGTTGCGCACGGTCTGCGGGTGGACGTCCAGCGACTGCGCCACCTCCGCCACGTTTCCCCGGGTTTTCAGCCAGGCCAACAACGTCTCCGACAGCCGGGTGCGCTGCGTGCTGGACAGCTCCGCGAGCGGCCGCAACGCGCGGGCGGCCAGCTCATTGGCCAGTGAGGTGTCACTGAACAGCCACAGCGTGGTCAGCCGCTCGGTGCACCAGGTGACCGGCTTGTCCTCGATCAGCCCGCGGTGCACCAGCCCGAGCGTTTTCTGGGCCCAGCGCAACGACTTCGGCGCGTCTCGCAGCCGAACCTTCGGCCCGACCGCGGCCCACCATCCCCGCATGCCGGCGTTCAGGCCGCTGAGCTGATGCTCATCGGCCTCGGACACCAACAGGCAGGGATTGTTGCTTTCCAGGTCTACCAGGATGTTGGCGGCCACCTCAGGGACACTGGGGTGTCGGCGGGAGTCCCGCGCCTCCAGCGCGATCGGGATTACCCGCTCCGGCAGCGCCCAGCCAGCCGACCGCGCGGCGCTGGCGATCAGCGCCGGACCCGACGGCGGCTCGGCCAGCAGCAGTTTCAGCAGCCGCCGGCGGCGCACCTCATTGGCGCCGGCTTGCCTGGCCTGCGCCGAGGCGAATCCCTCGATGGACAGCGCGGACAGTTCGTCCATGTAGGCGAAGATCGCCTCCGCCAACAGGCACAGTGTGCTGATCGGGATGTTGGCCTGTTCGCCGAGTTGGGCCATCCGCCGCCAGGAGACCCGCGCGCCGATTCGATACGCCGCCTGCAGGAGATCAAGATTGCGGCCCTCCTGCAACTCGTGTCGGCCCAGGTTGCGAAACAGCGCCTCACGGTCTTTCTGCGGCCCGGTCGGATCGGCCAGCCGGTCCAGAAAATGCTCGATGGCGTGCTGGATGCCGTGCGCGAGGGTGCGGCCGTAGGAGCCGTCCAGGGTCTGCGCGTAGTCCGGGATCGAGCGGTTGATCTCCTGCAACACCTCGGCGGCCATGTCCGGCACCCGTGGTCGGTACAGGCTCGCGAGCTCGCTGGGCAGTAGGGACCACAGGTGGATCACTCGATCGCGACTGGTGCCGATACGGAATGTGTCCGTCTCCGGATAGGGCGCGAGCAGGGAATCGAAAGTGATCGACATGCGGTCCAATGGAGCGTCCTGCCATCCTCCATGCGAGTCGGACACCATGAACCCCTCCTGGTCGCTTCGCGCATGCCCGCGCGAAGCATCGGCCACGCCCAATCGCATGACAGCGCGCCCGCCCACGGCGGAGAATCGGCTCCCCCGGAGGACAGCACAGACCGAGGGCAGCAGAGACCAATGCGCGCCGCTCCAGCGTTTTGACCGTGTCAGCGTACGTGCTCTGGCTGTCAGTATCTACTGCCCGCGCAATTACGTCAGTACTGCGTTCGGGTGGTTGAGAAATGTCAACAATCTACGTATAGGAAAGCTGTCATACCGGCGACAAACGGGGGGCGGCAATCTGTCGCCGGTCGACAGTTGTTCGGGTCAGACTCCTGATCACCGGCCGGCGGCGGTTTCCAGCGCGACGTCCGGGTTCTCGTCGTTGCCGCGCAGCAGTTCCTGCGCCCGCAGCGCGATCTCCATCTCCAGCCGGTCGTCGGCGTTGTTCAGCCGCTCGCCGAACAGGTTCTGCAGCTGGTGCATCCGGTACCGCACGGTCTGCGGGTGCACGCCCAACTCGTTGGCGATGTCCAGCGCGCTGCCCCTGGTGCGCAGCCAGGTCAGCAGCGTCTCGGCCAGCCGCGCCCGCTGCTTTCCGGTGAGCGGCTCCAGCGGCGCCAGGCTGCGGTTCGCCAGCTCCTTGATCAGGAACTCGTCGGCCAGCAGCCACAACGTCGACAGGTGGTCCCGGCACTGGGTGATCGACTGGTCGCCGATCACGCCGCGCTTCACCAGGCCCATCGCCCGGCGCGCCCAGCGCAGCGACACCGGCGCGTCGGACAGCAGCACGGTCGGCCCGACAGCCGCCCGCCAGCCCTGCAACTCCGGTTCCAGGTTCCGCAGGTGCTTGTCCGGGTCCGAGGTGATCAGGCAGGGCGTGTCGCCCTCCAGGTCCATCAGCACGCCGTCGTCCAACATCGGCGTCGGCCGCTCGTGCCGGTCGCCGGGGAATTCCAGCGCCACCACGGCGACCCGCTCCGGCACGTTCCACCGGGCGGCCTCGGCGAGACTGGTGATGGCGTGCGTGGACACCGCCGGCTCGGCCAGGATCAGTTCCAGCAGCCGCCGCCGGCGGCGTTCCAGGGTGCCGGCCGCGCGGGCCTGCGCCTCGGTGTAGCCCTCGATGGCCAGCGCGGACATCTCATCCACGTAGGCGAAAACGGCTTCGGCGGCGGTGCAGAGAATCTCGGCGGGCTGGTGCACGGCCTGGCCGTACTCGGCCACGTGCCGCCAGGCGACCCGGCCGCCGACCCGAGCGGCGGTCTGCAGGCAGTCCATGTTGCGGCCCTCGGCGAACTCCCGCCGGCCGACATAGCGATAGAACTCGGCCCACTGCTCGTAGGAGGCGCCCGGGTTGCCGACGTTGTCGATGCAGGTGGTGATCGCGAACCGGACCGCGTCGATCACAGCCTGGCGGTAGGTGTCCATCGACTGCGCGTACTCGGGAACCGCGCGCCGAATCTCCTGCACCATGTCGACGGCCATCCGGTCGACCACCCGGCGGAACCGGATGCCGTGCTCCTTCGGGATGGACGACCACAGCCGGTTGGCGCGGCTGAAGTGCCGGGCCTGTATGGGGGCGTTGCCGTTGCGGGTTGGGGTTGCTGGCTGGCGATTGCCCGGCTTGGCCTCCGGGCGAGGCACCATTGTTCGTTGGGCCTGTCCGTGCACACCTGTCACCATGACCCATCCTCCTTGGCCACTCCGCCAGACGAGTTCGTCGTCACACGGACCCGACTACTCCATCCGTGACCATAGATTTTGTTACGCCAGTGTGTCAAAGGCCACCCGGTTTCGTTGTCACTTCACGCTATGGCGCTATCACCCGTGTCAAGTATTGTCACAATTTTGACAGCGGATCGGTCGGAACATGCAAATTCCTGACAATGGCCGGTGACCGCTCAACTACTACGGACAGTAGTTACCGCTGGGTAGGGTCACTGCTGCGGAGTGAACGATCGACCGCTAGCTCACCAGGCGTGATGCCAACTCCGCGATGTCGATCTCCGCCGGCTTGGTGTCGGTCACGAACTGAATCAGCAGGTCGGCGAATCGGCCAGGCTGAAAGCAATGTGGAAAGTGACCTGCGTCACGGAACACCTCACAGCGGCTGTCAGGTATCAGCTCGGCCGCGCGCCGGCCGTGGGCGAGCGGGATCAGCGGGTCGCGGTCGCCCCAGACGATCAGCGTCGGCACACCCGCCGACAGATGCAGCCGGTCGACGGCGCTGACCCGCTGGCCGTGCGGATCGAGCACCCCGCGTGCCGTCCAGAGGAAGGCCTGCCGCCGGTCCGGGTCGGCCAACGACGCGAAATGCCGGGCCAGTTCCCGTTGCTCGGCCGAGAACCGCACGCCCAGCCGCTCGGCCAGCCGGCCCAGTCGCGCGCCCACCGTCACGGTGACCGGGTTGGCGAGCAACGGAAGCACCAGGGGAGCGCCGGGCAGCGCGGCCGCGCGCAGCACCGCGCTGACCTCCGGGCCGAGGCCGCCGCTGTCCACCAGCACCAGCCGGCCGCACATGTCCGGGAACTGGTAGGCGAACTGCATGGCCACCCCGCCACCGAGCGAGTGGCCGACCAGCGTCACGCGCTGATGACCCAGCAGCGCCAACAGATCCCGCACCGCGCAGGCGAGCGCGCCGAGCGAGTAGTCCGCGCGCGGCGCGGACGAGTCGCCGTGGCCGGGCAGGTCCGGCGCCAGCACCGGGCCGGGGAAACCCCGGTCGGCCAACTCTTCGAGCACCGCGGTCCAGGTGTGCGTGCTGCCGGCGATGCCGTGCAGCAGCACGACGGGATCGCCGGCGCCGGTGATAGGAGTGTCCACGGTGTTCGCCGGGTCGGGTCGGTACTCCCGGTAGCTCAGTTCGAGGCCGGGCACGGCGAGCCGGTGCGTGCTGATGGTCAAGTCGGTCACCCCTTCTCGATACCGGACAAAAGTTACTGGACTCGGCGCCGTCCGCCAGACCGCGTGATCAGGTGACTGTGGACCCTTGTTATCCGGGCACCGATTGTTCACGCTTGCCTTGTCCAGCGGTGATGGCCGAGTGGGCGGGCTGCCGCCGAGTTTGGACCGGCTTCGACCGGTCGTCGCGCCAGCCGCCGCAGGCCCCGGGGCCAAGTTACCGGAGCGTTCCTGTCCGGCATGCTAACGCTGAAGTCACCGTTACTCATCCGCGTGATAAACGACCGTTAGGTGATTGTCTCGGTTTGGCTCGCGTGTACTGTGGCCGCCACGTCGTCGGGGCTGGATAAGCCCGCGACCTGGCCGTGAAGTGCGCGTTTGGGCGTATCAATGTGCGTCCTCGTGACAAGAACGGGCTGCCGGGTCGCGGTTTGCTGGAAGTCGCTGGCGCGGCCCGTTGTGGCCCTTGCCACCCTTACCTACCACCGGGTATGTTCCTGCCTCGTAGTCTGGCTCTTTAGGCCAGACAGGTGCCTGAGGAGGTGCTTTTTCATCACGGACAGGCCAGAAATGTCCGAAGAAGAAAACCTGGCCTTCGTACGTGTTAGGTTTTTCGAGTTCTTTAACTTAAGTCTCGTGTCTAACGGGAGACCAGAAAATGAAAATTAACCTCAGATCAAAGTCGCTGCTGAGGGGTGTGGCCGCGATGGCCGCCGCCGGAGCGGTGGCGGGCGGTTTGGTGCTGGTGGGAGCCGGTTCGGCTTCGGCCGCTGCCAGCCTCGACCTCAAGTGGGATTGTCCGTTCCCGCCGTTGGCGGACCAGACGTTGGACACCAACATCTCGGTGAACCTGCCGGCGACCATCGCCACCAACACCCAGACCGGGGCGCTCGCGGTCACGGTCGACGCGACCGTGCCCGCGACGGCCACCCAGGGCCTGGACCTGGTGGGCGGCACCAATTTGTCAGGCTCGGCGACGGCCAAGGCGACTCTCAACGAGCCGGGCGGCCAGACCCTGGACCTGAACATCCCGCTGACCATCCCGACGACGGCCATCCCGCAGGATGGCTCGGCGTTCACGGTGCACGCCACCGGTAGCGCGCCGTCGATCCAGTTCGCGACGGCGGGCAGCGGCTCGGTCGTCGTGGACCCCGCCTTCTCGATGGTCCTGCACATCACGAACGCGAGTGGGGCGGCGACGAGCCTGCCTGACCCGTACAACACCAACTGCACGGCCAACACCGGCCAGAACATGCAGCTGGCGACGTTCACGGTGACCGGTGGCAGCGGTGGCGGCACGACCACCACCACGACCACCCCGCCGACCACCACCACGACCACCCCGCCGACGAGCACCACGACCACCACGACGCCGCCGTCGAGCACCACGACGACGATGTCAATGCCGTCGACGACCACCACCACGACCAGTGCGGGTGGCGGCACGACCACGACCGGTGGCGGTGGCGGTGGCCCGCTGGTGCTGCACTACGCGGTGAACGGCAGCGCTCACCTGACGACCCTGGGTTCGGACATCAAGGTCGGTCCGGGCACTCTGACGGTGAATGTGGACCTGGCGACCGGCAACCTTTCCGGTCCGTTGGCCCTGCCGAACAACACGACCAGCTTCAACCTGTTCGGATTCGTTCCGGGCACGGCCGAGGTCTCGTTGACTCCGACGGGTCCGGTGACCGGAACCTTCAAACAGGGCGTGGTGAACGTCGATGTGAAGGAGACGGTCGGGCTGGTCAACGTCACCATCTTCGGTGGCATTCCGCTGGTCAGCAACTCCAGCACCTGCCAGACGACCACGCCGTCTGACATCAAGCTGGCGTCCGGTTCGGACTTCACCATCACCAACGGTGGCAGTTTGTCCGGCAAGTTCGACCTTTCGGGGCTGAACAACAACTGTGGCGGCCTCGGCGGCTTCATCAGCGTCTTCACCCAGGGCACCGGCAACACGCTCTCGGTGAAGGTCACGCCGACGACGTCCTGAACTAGCACGCGGTAGTGGTTCGCCCCCGGAGGGTTCCTTCCTCCGGGGGCGAACCGTCTTTCCGGCGGCGAAGATGTTTATCAGATTCGCACTACTCGCTAACTCGAAATTCGAGCGGAAATAACAACAGGTGGGTTCGATTCAGATATTGAATACGGAGCCGTGGCGCGGTAGTTTTGTTCGGCAGCATCGCGCTGTCGTAACGACCGCATGCCCGCCCTTCCATTGCCCATGCTGAGGTGTTCGGAGACAACATGACAATGAGCCTGAGGTCGAAGCCACTGCTGAGGGGCGTGGCCGCGGTCGCCGCCGCCGGGGCGGTGGCCGGTGCCGTGGTGCTGGCCGGCGCCGGTTCGGCATCGGCCGCGACCGACACCCTGGCCCTGGACTACGGGTGCGAGTTCCCGGTCCTCATCCAGGCACAGATGCTGCACACGGTCATCAACGTGAACCTCCCGCAGA
This sequence comes from Pseudonocardiaceae bacterium, assembly GCA_035552275.1. Classification (GTDB taxonomy): domain Bacteria; phylum Actinomycetota; class Actinomycetes; order Mycobacteriales; family Pseudonocardiaceae; genus DASVLX01. The sequence goes on from DASZLR010000141.1 coordinate 10,807, forward strand.
GCATCGCCGTGGGCACCTCGACCGGCCCGATCAACGTCTCCGCCGCCGTGACGGTGCCCGGATCGGCGACCGCCGGCCTGAACCTGGTCAGCGCGGCGAGCATCGCGGGCACCGCCATCGCGCCGGCGACGCTGGTCGAGCCCAACGGCAGCTCGCTGCAGTTGCAGGTCAACCTCACCGTGCCGTCGACTCCGGTGCCGCAGGACGGATCGTCGTTCACGGTGAACGCGACCGGTCAACTGCCGCCGATCCAATTCGGACAGTCGGGCACCGCGACGGTGAGCGTCGGCAACACCATGTCCACCACGTTGGAGCCCAAGCAGAGCGACGGCACGGACACCGGCATCGGCCAGTTCACCTCGGACTGCACCCTGGCCGCAGGCCAGAACACCCAGCTCGCCAGCATCGCGGTCGGCACGGGGGGCGGTAGCTCGACCAGCACCACGAGCGGCACGTCCACGTCGCCGACGTCGAGCACCACGTCGACCTCGCCCACGTCGAGCACCACCTCAACCACGTCGAGCACCACGAGCACCACGTCGAGCACCACGACCACGACGAGCCCGTCGTCCTCCACTACCACCACAAGTCCGTCGTCCTCGACCACGGGAACCACCTCGACCACGGCCAGCTCGTCCGGCGGCGGTTCGCTGCATCTGAACTACGCGGTGAACGGCACCAGCCACCTGCAATCGCTGGGTTCGGACATCCCGGTGGGTCCGGGCACCCTCGGAGTCGACGTCAACCTCGCCAGCGGCGCCCTGTCCGGCCCGCTGACCCTGCCGAACAACACCACCTCGTTCAACCTGTTCGGGTTCGTCCCGGGTACCGCGACCGTGGCGTTGATCCCGCAGGGACCGGTGACCGGCACCTTCCAGCAAGGCGTGGTGAACGCCGACGTGAAGGAGACGATCAGGCTGGTTGATGTCTCGATCTACGGCGTTCCAATCGTCAGCAACTCCACCACCTGTCAGACGACCTCGCCGTCGGACATCCAGCTCAAGTCCGGTTCGGACTTCAGCATCGCCAACGGTGGCACGCTGGCCGGCACCTACAGCATCGCTGGGCTGGCGAACAACGGCTGTGGCTTCCTCACCTCGTTCATCAGCGCGTTCACCCAGAGCACGGGCAACACGCTGTCGGTGAAGGTCACCCCGACCACGTCCTGACCCGAGCCGGTCACGGGCCCGGTCCCGGGAGTCATCCTCCCGGGACCGGGCCCGTTTTCTTTTCGCGTCTGTTCCGCCACAACAAGAGGGAGATCACCGTGAGATCCAGACGGAAGCCGTTACCGCGACTGGTGGCCGCGATCGCGGCGATCGGCGCGACTGCCGGCGTCATCACCCTGGCAGCGGTCGGGTCCGCCGCAGCCAACCCGAACACGCTGACGACGAACTACCTGTGCGGCATGCCGGTCATCACCGCCCAGACCGCGAGTGTCGTGTTCAGCGATGACGCGCCGACCATTTTCCCGCTGGGCCAGCCGACCCCGCCGATTCACCTGACCGCGAACGTGACGATGCCAGCGAACACGGACGAGGCGTTCGACCTCGTCGCCGCCGCGACCGCCCAGACCAGCGGATCGCTGCGGGTGACCATTACCGACGGCGATGAGACCATTCCCGTGTCGGTGCCGCTGACCGCGCCCGACCTTTCGCTGCCGCAAGACGGCTCGCCATTCACCCTGCGGCTCTCCGGCGTGATCCCGTCCCAGACCCTGCGGAACGCGTTCTCCGGTGGCCGCTTCTCAACCGGCGCACTGTCGATCAACTGGGATCTTTTCCAAGCCGGCGGTGTTGAGACATCGCTGGGCAAGTTCACCTCATCCTGCTCGGTGAACCCGCCGGGCCAGGACACCACGCTGCTCACCTGGGGTCCGCAGTGCGCCGCCGCTGGCGGCGCGTGTACAAGTCCGCCCTCGAGTTCCACCACCACCAGTACCACCACGACCAGCACCACACCGGTGGTGTCCACGCCCACGATTTACACGACGTTCCCGAGCACGGACACCACCACGTTGGAGACATCGCCGGTCAGCGACTTCACCACGACGCCCACGAGCCCCACATCAACTACGACGGGCGAACCGATCGTCGCGCTGGGCTACGATGTCAACGGCACCAGCCATCTGAAGTCGTTGAATGCCGACATCACGGTCGGTCCGGGCACGCTCACGATCAGTCTCAATCTCCAGACGGGCGATTTCTCCGGTCCGTTGACCCTGCCGGACAACACCACCTCGTTCGACCTGTTCGGTTTCCTGCCGGGCACGGCAACCGTGCGGTTGATTCCGCAGGGTCCGGTCACGGGCGTTTTTCATCAAGGTGTGGCGACCGCGGACGCGAAGGAGACAATTCGGTTGACAAATGTGTCCGTTTTGGGCGTGCCTATCGTCAGTAACTCGACCACCTGTCAGACGGCGGCGCCATCGGACATCTCGCTGGCATCCGGTCCGAACTTCAGTGTGGTGAATGGCGGAGCCTTGACCGGCGCGTACAGTATTGGCGCGCTGACTGGCTGTGGCGGTCTCGGCCAGTTCATCAGCGCCTTCGCACAGAGTTCCGGCAACACGATCTTGGTGGCCGTCACCCCGATCGCGCCCTGACGCACCGATCGTTCGCGGTCCGGCCTCCGGCGTTTCACCACGTCGGGGCCGGGCCACCGGATTCAGCCGACCCCGACGAGTAATCGGTCAGGTGTTAGTTGGTGACCTGACTTTTGTCATTTGTGAGTGATCATTCGGGCAATCACTCACTTTCGGATAATAAGTCGTCCGGAAGTTTGGTGACAAGTTGGACACTGGCCGCAGTGGCTTCGATTCAGGTATTGAGACCTGCACTACATCGCGGTAACTTTGCCCGTCGGTGTAACGCCGGCGTAATGATCTTTTTGGCCATGCCCTTTTCACTGGCGCGAGGGAGCGAGTGCGAGGCTGACCGGCGGCGCGCTGCGGGGCGCGAGGGTCGCTGGTCAGATGTCGAGTTCTCGCGCCGGTGCTGATGTGTTCGGAGACAACACATGAGAGTGTCCCTGAGATCGAAGCCCGTGCTGCGGGCTTTGGCTGGTGTTGCTGCCGCCGGTGCGGTGGCGAGCGTTGTGGTGTTGGCGACCGGCGGTTCGGCCTCGGCTGCCAGCCTCTCGCTCAATTGGAATTGTCCGTTTCCGCCCCTGGCGGATCAGACGCTGGCCACCAACATTTCGGTGAATCTGCCGGCGAGTATTCCGGTGAACACGCAGACCGGGGCGATCAACGTCTCGGTCGCCGCGACGGTGCCCACGACCGCGACCCAGGGCCTGGACCTGGTGGGCGGCGCGAGCCTGTCGGGCACGGCGTCCGCGTCGGCCACGCTCAACGAGCCGGGTGGCCAGTCGCTGAACATCGTCATCCCGATGACCATCCCGGACACCCCGATCCCGCAGGACGGTTCGGCGTTCACCACGAACGCGAGCGGCTCGGCACCGTCGATCCAGTTCGCGACGGCTGGTCAGGGCTCGATCATCGTGGGTGGAACGTTCACGATGAACTTGCACATCAAGAACGCCAGTGGCTCCCCCACCAGCCTGCCTGATCCGTACACCACCAACTGCACGGCCCTCACCGGCCAGAACATGCAGTTGGCGACGTTCACGGTGACACCGGTGACGACGTCCAGCACTACGACCACGACGCCGACGACTACCACGACGACGCCGACTACCACCACGACGACGCCGACGACTACGACGACGACGCCGACCACTACGACTACTACGACAACGACGCCGACGACGACCACCACGACGCCGACGACAACCACCACCACGACGACGCCGACGACCACGACGACGACGCCGACCACCACGACTACCACGCCGACGACTACGACCACGACGCCGACGACCACCACGACGACGCCCACCACCACCACGACGACGCCGACCACGAGCACCAGCAGTGGCCCGCCGAGTTCGGTGACCTACGGCGTCAGTGGTACGACGCACGTCAAGGCGCTGGGCGCCACTGTTCCGCTCGGTCCGGGCTCGCTGGATGTCAGCATCAGCCCGACCGGCGTCACCGGCAATCTGTCCCTGCCGACCGCGACGGCCAACTTCAACCTGTTCGGGTTCATTCCTGGCACCGCGCAGGTGAAGCTGAGCTCGGCCAGCCCGACGACGATCAACCTGTCGTCCACTGGCGTCAAGACCGACACCAAGGAGAACATCCAGCTGAGCACGGTGTCGATCTTCGGCATGTCGCTGCTGTCCGCCGGGTCCACCTGCGAGACGAGCACTCCGGCCGACATCGCGCTGTCGTCCGGACCGGGCTTCACCTTGCTGAGCGGTGGTACCTTGTCCGGCAGCTACACGATCCCGCGGCTGAGCGGATGCGGCTTCTTCGCGCCGTTCATCAACGCTTTCACCGCTGGACCGGGCAACACGATCTCCATCACGGCCACGCCGAAGGCGTGACGCGGGAGATGCCCTCATCGCCGTGAGGCGACGGCCTGCTGCAACTTGCCCGCCCCCGGGATTCTTCCCGGGGGCGGGCTTTTGTCATTGCGGAACAAAAAGCACATGTTCGGTTTTAGGGCGAATTGACAACAATAAATAAACATCTGAAAGGGGTTGAATGCCTGGCAACGCCACGGTAACTTCAGCCTTCGTCAATGTCGTGATCCACTGGCACTGACTAGCTAGTGACAGTAACTGAATTAATGGATTTGGTACGGGATGCGGCAACGGTTCGGGGACCGGCGCCGTCGACTCCCTGTCTGATGTCGCGTTGTCGTGCCAATGCTGCTGCGTTCGGAGACAACGACATGAGAGTAAGTCTGAGGTCAAAGCCGATCCTCAGGGGTTTGGCCGCGGTCGCGGCGGTCGGCGCTGTCGCCGGCACCGTGGTGCTGGCTTCCGCTGGGACGGCTTCGGCCAACACCGACAGCCTTAAGTTGAACTTCACCTGTCCGTTCCCGCCGTTGGCGGATCAGACGCTGGCCACGACGATCAACGTCACCCTGCCGGCGAGCATCCCGACGAACACCCCGACCGGGGCGATCAACGTCGCGGTGGACGCCGCCGTACCCGCTTCCGCCAGCCAGGGCTTGCAACTGGTTGGCGGGGCTACGCTGGCGGGCACCGCGACCGCGGGCGCGACGCTCAACGAGCCGGGCGGCCAGAAGCTGGACATCAAGATCCCGCTGACCATCCCGCAGACGAATATTCCGCAGGATGGTTCGGCGTTCACCGTGCATGCGACCGGCGCGGCGCCGTCGATTCAGTTCGCGACGGCTGGCCAGGGCTCGATCGTGGTGGCCAATACCTTCACGATGGCCCTGCACATCAAGAACGCGCAGGGCCAGGCCACCAGCCTGCCGGAGCCCTACAACACCAACTGCACGGGGGCCTCCGGGCAGAACTACAACCTGGGCAGCTTCACGGTGACCGGTGGCGGCGGTGGATCCAGCACGACCGGATCCGCGACCGGCACCTCCACCAGCGGTTCGGGCACCGAAACCTCGGGTACCTCGACTTCGGGCACGGAGACCTCGGGATCGTCGGAGACTTCGGCGACGTCCGCGACTTCGGGCACCGCGACATCGGGTACCGAGACTTCGGGTACGGAGACCTCTGGAACCGAAACCTCGGGTACGGAGACCTCGGGCACGGACACCTCCACGTCGATGAGCATGCCTAGCTCGTCGACCGAGACCTCCGGCACTGAGACTTCGGGCACGGAGACTTCGGGTACCGAGACTTCAGGCACGGCGACATCGGGTACGGAGACCTCTGGAACTGAGACCTCTGGAACTGAGACTTCGGGTACCGAGACCTCGGGCACGGAGACCTCCACCCCTGGTGGCGGTGGCGGCGGACTGCACCTGGACTACGCGGTCAACGGCAGCGCACACCTGAAGACCCTGGGTTCGGACATCAAGGTCGGTCCGGGCACCCTCGGCGTTGACGTCAACCTGAGCAGCGGCGAGCTGCACGGGCCGCTGTCCCTGCCGGAGAACACCACCAACTTCAACCTGTTCGGGTTCATTCAGGGCTCGGCCAAGGTGAAGCTGGTTCCGGTCGGCGACATCACCGGCACCTTCAAGCAGGGTGTGGTGAACGTCGACGTCAAGGAGAGGGTTCTGCTGGACACGGTGTCGATCTTCGGCATCCCGCTGGTCAGCAACTCCACCACCTGTGAGACGACTACGCCGTCTGACATCAAGCTGGCGTCCGGCTCGGACTTCAGCATCAACAACGGTGGCACGTTGTCGGGCACGTACGACCTCTCCGGGCTGAAGAACAACGGGTGCGGCTTCCTCACCCCGTTCATCAGCATGTTCACCCAGGGCGCCGGCAACACGCTCTCGGTGAAGGTGACGCCGACCAAGCCAAGCTAACCTCCTCAGGCACGGTCGCGACGGACTCGCCCCCAGGGTTTTTCCAACCCTGGGGGCGAGTTTTGTCATTCCCCTTTGTCCTTTGCTGACAAGGATGCGCATCCAGGCGCGACTTCCGTTGCGAGCCTTGAGAGTTCCGGTACGGGCGAGTAACTTCAGCCGCCGATATGTCTTTAGCGAACGGCAAAAACTAACAACTGATTTTCGGGGCCAAGGCGTTCGGAGACAAGATGATAGTGAGACTGAGGTCGAAGTCGGTGCTGAGGGGCGCGGCCGCGTTGATGGTGGCCGGAGCGGTGGCCGGTGTGGTGATGCTCGCCGAGGCAGGACCGGCGTCAGCCGCCAGCCTTTCGCTCAACTGGACCTGTCCGTTCCCACCGTTGGCGGACCAGACGCTGGCCACCAACATTTCGGTGAACCTGCCGGCGAGTATTCCGGTGAACACGCAGACCGGGGCGATCAACGTCTCGGTCGCCGCGACGGTGCCCGCGACGGCCACCCAGGGCCTGGATCTGGTGGGCGGCGCGAGCCTGTCGGGCACCGCCTCGGCGGCGGCGACGCTCAACGAGCCGGGCGGCCAGAAGCTCAACATCACGATCCCGATGACCATCCCGAACACGCCGATCCCGCAGAACGGCACGGCGTTCACCACGAACGCGAGCGGCGCGGCACCGTCGATCCAGTTCGCGACGGCCGGCCAGGGTTCGATCGTGGTCGGCAACTCGTTCTCGATGGTCCTGCACATCAAGAACTCCAGCGGCGGCGCCACCAGCCTGCCCGAGCCGTACAACACCAACTGCACCGCGAACTCCGGCCAGAACATGCAGCTGTCGACGTTCACGGTGACCGGTGGCGGCGGTGGCGGTACGACCACCACCACGTCAAGCACCGGCACCACGACGACCGGAACATCGAGCACCGGCACCACGACAACCGGCACCACGACCACCGGAACGTCGACCACGGGCACCAGCACCACGCCGACGACGGGAACCACCGAGTCCACCACCACGGCCGAGTCGCCGACGTCGACGACCCCGGTGGCGACCACCTCGGTCGCGCCGGTCAGCACGACGTCGACCGCCTACGGCTACGTCAACACGGGCGGCAGCAGCGGATCCGGCAGCAGCGGGACCGGAAGTCTCGCCTATACCGGTGTTTCCGTGCTGGGACCAGTGATCGCCGGCCTAGTGCTGATCATCGGCGGCGGGACCGCATTGTTGTTCGCCCGACGCCGCCGCGCCGCCGGGAACAGTCGATGAGGTGAGGGCCTGGACCGTCGGCCGGATGGCGGAATGCGCGCCGGCCGGCGGTCCCCGGTCACGGGCCGGGAGTTCATGATCCCGGTTGAGCGACCGACTCCGGTGTCCTGTCACTGCGGTAACAAGAAAACTGTCCAGGCCGAACGTTCCCGCGTGGTTGGCGGTCAGACCTTGCACCGGGGTTCATACGCCAGTAACGTACCCGCCGGTAACTGCGGTCACATTCGGTTGGTCGTGACAACAGAAGTACTCCGCTGCCCGCCACACCGCCGTGAAGGGAAAGGTTTTTTGTGAACGTTTCTGTTCGCTTGGCGTCGGGTATCGGCCGAGTCGACGTAAAGCCAGCGTGTAGTCGCCGCTGGTGATCTCGGAACGCGGGTAATGCCAGCACGGCGGAGTAGCGAGAGCGGGAGGTCTGATGGGTGTCGAGGTGGTGGTCGAGGGGTTGACCAAGTCCTTCGGCCGGCAGACCATCTGGCGGGACGTGAGCCTGACCCTGCCGGCCGGCGAGGTGTCGGTCATGCTCGGCCCGTCGGGAACTGGTAAGTCGGTGTTCCTGAAGTCGATGATCGGGCTGCTCAAGCCCGAACGCGGCAAGTGCGTCATCGACGGAATCGACACGGTGTCGTGTTCCGAACGTCAGCTCTACGCGACCCGGAAGCTGTTCGGGGTGCTTTTCCAGGACGGCGCGCTGTTCGGCTCGATGAGCCTTTACGACAATGTGGCCTTTCCGCTGCGGGAGCACACCAGGAAGTCGGAGTCGGAGATCCGGCGGATCGTGTTCGAGAAGCTGGAGATGGTCGGTCTGGCCGGCACCGAGACGAAACTGCCCGGCGAGATCTCCGGCGGTATGCGCAAGCGGGCCGGCCTGGCCCGCGCCCTCGTCCTCGATCCGCAGATCATCCTGTGCGACGAGCCGGACTCCGGTCTGGACCCGGTCCGCACGTCCTACATTTCGCAGACTTTGATTGATTTGAACGCGCAGATCGACGCCACGATTCTCATCGTCACGCACAACATCAATATCGCCCGGACCGTGCCGGACAATCTCGGCATGCTGTACCGGCGCGAATTGGTGATGTTCGGGCCGCGTGAGGTGCTGCTGACCAGCGAGGAGCCCTCCGTCAAGCAGTTTCTTCGGGGCAGCCGGATCGGCCCTATTGGAATGTCCGAGGAGAAGGACTCGGCGACTCTGGCCGCCGAGGCCGCGCAGATCGACGCCGGCCACCACGACGGCGGGGTGGAGGATTTCGACGGAATCGCGCCGCAGATGCTGCCGACGCCGGGACTGCCCGAGCGGCAGGCGGTGCGGAGGCGCAAAGATCGCGTGATGCGCATGCTGCACACCCTGCCGGCGCCGGCCCAGCAGGCCATCGTCGAATCGCTGACCCCGGCCGAGGCCCACCGCTACCGGATGGGCGGCGGCGGGACCCTCCCGCACGCCACCGCCACCACGACGATGCAGCCGAACGTGCCGCCGACCCGCCCGCCAGCGCCACGGCCCGGTCCGGGCGGTCTGCCCCAGCGGCCCGCGCCGAGCGGCCCACCGGGCAACGAGAACTGGCCGGTCGGCCGGCCGGTGCCGCCGCGCCGTCCCGGCGAGGGAGGCTGGCGCTAGTGGCCACCCCGACCACCCGGCTCAACCTGGACAGCGTGCTGGCCCTGCCCGGCCGCGCGATGTCCCAGGTCGGCAACCTGTTCGCGCTGGGCGCGAGCGTGATCTGGCTGTCCTTCAAACGGCCGTTCCAACTGCGCGAGTTCATCGAGCAGTTCTGGTTCATCGCCCGGGTCACGATCCTGCCCACGATGTTCGTGTCGATCCCGTTCGGCGCGATCATCTCGCTGCAACTGGGGTCCCTGACCACCCAGATCGGCGCCGAGTCGTTCACCGGCGCGGCGAGCGTCCTGGCGATCATCCAGCAGGCCAGCCCGGTGGTCACCGCGCTGCTGGTGGCCGGCGTCGGCGGCTCGGCGATCTGCGCGGACATCGGCGCCCGCACCATCCGCGAGGAGATCGACGCGATGGAGGTGCTGGGCGTCTCGGCGATCCAGCGCCTGGTGGTGCCCCGGGTGCTGGCCGCGATGCTGGTCGCGATCCTGCTCAACGGCCTGGTCAGCGTGGTCGGTGTGCTCGGCGGCTACTTCTTCAACGTCGTCCTGCAGGGCGGCACGCCGGGCGCGTACCTGTCCAGCTTCGCCGCCCTGGCCCAGCTTTCCGACCTGTGGGTCGGCGAGATCAAGGCGGTGATCTTCGGGTTCATCGCCGGAGTGGTCGCCGCCTATCGCGGCCTGCACCCGGCGGCCGGACCGAAGGGCGTCGGCGACTCGGTGAACCAGTCGGTGGTCATCACCTTCCTGTTGCTGTTCTTCGTGAACGCGGTGCTCACCGCCGTGTACCTGAAGATCGTTCCACCGAAGGCGGTCTGATCGAATGAACGTGACGGTGACCGCGCGGCTCGGCGCCAACCTGGACCGATCGCTGGGCTTCCTGGACCGGCTCGGCGACCAACTGGTGTTCTACGTGCGCGCGCTGGCCTGGACGCCGCGGACGGTGCGCCGGTACAGCCGCGAGGTGATCCGGCTGCTGGCCGAGGTCAGCTTCGGGTCCGGCGCGCTGGGCGTGATCGGCGGGACCATCGGCGTGATGTTCGGCATCACCGCCTTCACCGGCATCGTCGTCGGCATCCAGGGCTACGCCGCGCTGAGCCAGTTGGGCACGGCCGCGTTCACCGGCTTCATCACCGCCTACTTCAACACCCGGGAGATCGCCCCGCTGACCGCCGGCCTGGCGCTGTCGGCGACCGTCGGCGCCGGCTTCACCGCGCAGCTCGGCGCGATGCGGATCTCCGAGGAGGTCGACGCGCTGGAGTCGATGGGCATCCCCAGCCTGCCGTATCTGGTGACCACCCGGATCGTGGCGGGCGCCATCGCGATCATCCCGCTGTACGGCGTCGGCCTGCTCGTCTCCTACGTCGCCTCCCGCGAGGTGACCGTCCTGATCAACGGGCAGTCGGCCGGCACCTATGACCACTACTTCAACCTGTTCCTGCCACCGGGCGACGTGGTGCTCTCCTTCCTCAAGGTGCTGATCTTCAGCATCATGGTGATCCTCACGCACTGCTACTACGGCTATCGCGCCACCGGCGGCCCGGCCGGGGTGGGCGTGGCGGTCGGCAACGCGGTGCGCACCGCCATCGTCACGATCACGGTCACCGACTTCTTCCTGAGCCTGGCGATCTGGGGCGCGACCACGACGGTCAAGGTGACCGGATGAGCGCGACCAGCGGAGCCCTGTTCAAAACTCGGCGGCGGATCATCGGCGTCGCGTTCCTGGTCGTGCTCGCGATGCTGATCTGGCTGTCGATCGCGTTGTACAACAAGCAGTTCGCCCCGGAAGTGATGGTCACGCTGGAAACCAGCAGCACGGGCAACGAACTGCACGACCACGCCGAGGTGAAGGTGCGCGGCGTGCAGGTCGGCGAGGTCCGGTCGGTGGCCGCCGACGGCGCCAGCGCCCGGATCGAGCTGGCCATCGACCCGGACCAAGTGAACTGGCTGCCGGCCAACGTCTCCGCGCAGCTGCTGCCGACCACGCTGTTCGGTCCGCGCTACGTCGACCTGTCGCTGCCGTCCACTCCGGACACCCAGCGGCTGGCCAACGGCAGCATCATCGGCGAGGACCACTCGGCCAACGCCATCGAGCTGCAGACGGTGCTGAACAACCTGATGAACCTGCTCGAAGCCATCCAGCCGCAGAAGCTGTCGGTCACGCTGACGGCGGTGGCGCAGGCGCTGGACGGTCGTGGCGTGGAGCTCGGCCACACCATCACGAACCTGAACACGCTGCTGCAGCAGCTCAATCCGCAGCTGCCGGCCATCGACAACGACATCACCCAGCTGGTGAACGTGGTCAACGGCTACAACAACTCGGCCCCGCAGATCCTGCAGGCGTTCGCCGACTTCGCGCAGACCAGCAAGACCATTGTGGACGAGAAGGACAACCTGAACGCGCTGTACACCTCGCTGACCGGCGCGGCGGACGACCTGAACAGCTTCTTCGCGCAGAACGGCAACAACATCATCCGGCTGTCCGCGGACAGCCGGACCACGCTGCAGACACTGGCGCAGTACTCGCCGGAGATTCCGTGCGTGCTGCGGCAACTGGTCGCGTTCGAACCGGAGATGGACCGGGTGCTGGGCGCCGGCACCGGCCAGCCCGGCCTGCACGTGAACCTGACCGTGGTGCCCTCGCTGGGCCACTACGGCCCGGGTGACTCGCCGGTCTACGACACCGACACCGGCCCGCACTGCCCGGCCGGCACCAGCGCCGATGTGACAGCGAATCCCGCGAATCCCAGTGTGTCGCAGCTGCGCGACGCCGGTGTCGGAGCGCCGAACTCGCCGATGGAGAACGAGCTCATCAACGAACTGACCGCGCCCGGCCTGGGTGAAGCACCCTCGTCGCTGCCCGGCTGGAGCAGCCTGCTGCTCGGCCCGATCTACCGCGGATCGGAGGTGACGATCAAATGAAGCGCAAGAGCATCGCCGGCCCGCTGATCAAGGCGCTGATCTTCGTCCTCGTGACGCTGGCGGCCACCTCCGTGCTCGCGCTGACCATCGCCAACGTCAACGCGGGCAGCCTGTCCCAGTACAAGGCGGACTTCACCGACGTCACCGGGCTCAACACCGGTGACGACATCCGGATCGCCGGGGTGCGGATCGGCCAGGTCGACGCGATCAGCGTGGTCAACAAGCGGCAGGCCGAGGTCACCTTCTCCATCGACGCCACCCGCACCCTGCCGGCGTCGGTGACCGCCGCGGTGATGTACCGGAACCTGTTGGGGCAGCGGTACATCGCGCTCGGCCAGGGGACCGGGGCGGTGGACGCGACGCTGCCGGTCAACGGCACCATCCCGGTCGCCCAGACCTCACCGCCGCTGGATCTCACCGAGCTGTTCAACGGCTTCAAGCCGCTGTTCCAGGCGATGTCGCCCAACGACGTCAACCAGCTCTCCAACGAACTGGTCAACGTGTTGCAGGGCGAGGGCGGCACGATCGACGGCCTGCTGTCGCACATCTCCTCGCTGACCCAGACGCTGGCCGGCAAGGACCAGGCGATCGGGCAGGTGATCGACAACCTGAACAACGTGCTCAACACGGTGAACTCCCGCGACGGCGCGCTGCAGAACATGATCAGCACGTTCCAGCAGCTGGTCTCCGGGCTGGCCGCCGACCGGGTGCCGATCGGCAACGCGGTCAGCTCGCTGTCCGGCCTCGCCACCAGCACCGCCAATCTGTTGCAGGGCGTCCGGCCGGGACTGCAGCAGGACATCGTCGGGCTGGGCCAGGTGTCGACCAACCTGGCTAACAACACCCCGCTGGTGAACCAGTTCCTGCAGAACCTGCCGAACAAGCTCAACGCCATCGGCAAGACGGCGTCCTACGGCTCGTGGCTGAACCTGTACCTGTGTGAAGCGACGGTGACCAACGTCAGTCCGCCGGCGCCCGGTGTTCCGGACAACCAGCCGAGGTGCCACTGATGAAACCGATCCGGGAGCGCAATCCGATCTGGGTCGGCGTGGCCGGCCTGGCGATCATGCTCGTCATCGGGCTGCTGGTGTACTTCGCCGACGACCTGCCGCTGATCGGCGGCGGCACCACCTACACCGCCGAGTTCACCGAGGCGGCCGGCCTCGTCTCCGGCAACGACGTGACGGTGGCCGGCGTGCGGGTGGGCAACGTGACCGGGGTGAGCCTGGACGGCGACCACGTGAAGGTCTCCTTCCGGGTCGACAACGCCTGGATCGGCAACACCAGCACGGCGTCCATCGAGATCAAGACGCTGCTGGGGGAGAAGTACCTCGCGCTCGACCCCCTCGGACCCAGCACCCAGGACCCGGGCCAGACCATCCCGGTCAGCCGCACCATCTCGCCGTATGACGTCACCTCGGCGTTCAACGACCTGTCCACCACCGTCGGGCAGATCGACACCTCGCAACTGGCGAACGGCTTCGAGGCGGTGGCCAGCGCGTTCGGCACCAGCGCGCCGGACATCCGAGGCGCCCTGGACGGGTTGTCCTCGCTGTCCGAGACGATCTCCTCGCGGGACAACCAGCTCGCCCAGCTGCTGTCCAACTCGCAGAAGATCACCCAGCAGGTGGCCAACGACAACACCCAGTTCCAGAGTCTGCTCACGGACGGCAACCTGCTGCTGGCCGAACTGCAACAGCGCAAGGACGCGATCAACGCGCTGCTGTCCAGCTCGGTGCAGCTCGGTCAGCAGATCTCCGGACTGGTGCAGGACAACAACGCCACGCTCGCGCCGACGCTGGCCGAACTGGACCAGGTGACGAACGTCTTGCAGCAGAACCAGAACAACCTCAACCAGGCGCTCGCGCTCATCGGCCCGTACTACCGGCTGCTGGGCAACACGCTCGGCAATGGACGGTGGATGGACGCCTACCTGTGCGGGCTGGTCTCGACCAACGGCTCCTGCATGCCGCCGAAGGTGGGTGGCTGATGTTCCAGACCAGGTTCTCCCGCCGGCTGGCCGGCATCGGCGCGATCGTGTTCGCGCTGCTGCTGGTGGTCGCCGGATCGCTGTGGTGGATCTTCCGGGACTACGGCGCCAAGCAGATCACCGCGTACTTCAATGAGGCCGTCGGCGTCTACGCCGGATCGGACGTGCGCATCCTCGGCGTCGCGATCGGCACGATCGACTCGGTCACCCCGGACGGCCAGCTGGTCAAGGTGACCATGACGGTCAACGGCGGCATCCAGGTGCCGGCCGACGCCGAGGCGCTGGTCGTCTCGCCGAGCGTGGTCAGCGACCGGTACATCCAGCTCGCCCCGGCCTTCACCGGCGGTCCGCAGATCACCGACGGCGCGGTGATCCCGGTCAGCCGCACCGAGACCCCGGTGGAGATCGACCAGCTCTACCAGAGCCTGGACAAGCTGACCACCGCGCTGGGTCCCAACGGCGCCAACAAGAACGGCGCGCTGTCGGACATCATCAACGCCGGCGCGGCCAACCTGCAGGGCAACGGCCAGGCGCTGGGCAACATGATCCAGCAGCTCGGCGCGGCCACCCGCACGCTGTCCGGCTCGCAGAAGGACCTGTTCGGCACCATCGACAACCTGGCCCAGTTCACCCAGATGCTGTCCAACAACGACAGTCAGGTGCGCGGCGCCGAGGACCAGCTCGCCTCGGTGACCCAGTTCCTGTCCGACGACCGGCAGAATCTCGGCGCGGCGCTCAACGAGCTGGCCAGCGCCCTGGGCCAGGTGCAGACCTTCATCCAGGACAACGAGGGCCGACTGAAGTCCAATGTGGACAAGCTGGCGGCGATCAGTCAGATCCTGGTGAACCAGCGGGCCTCGTTGGCCCAGGCGCTGGACGCCGGTCCGCTGGCCATCTCCAACCTGCTCAACGCCTACGACCCGGCGCACGGCACCCTGGACGGCCGCGGCGACATCAACGAGTACAGCATGGGACCGGCCGGCGCGAACGCGCAGTCCGCGCCGATGCTGGGGCTGCCCACCGCCGGCGGCTCGGGCAGCAGCGGAGGGGGTCAGTGATGGGCCGGAAGCTGAAGGTTCCCGCGCTCGCCGCGCTACTGGCCGCGTTCGGCCTGGTGATGTCCGGCTGCGGGTTCTCGCTGTACAACGTGCCGCTGCCCGGCGGCGCCGATCTCGGCAACCACCCGTACCAGGTCACCGCGCAGTTCCAGGACGTGCTCGACCTCGTGCCGCAGGCCGCGGTCAAGGTCAACGACGTCGCGGTCGGCAAGGTCGAGTCGATCAACCTGCCGCCCAACGGCTGGATCGCCAACGTCGTCATGCAGGTCAACGGCGACGTCAAGCTGCCGGCCAACGCCAGCGCCTGGCTGGAGCAGTCCAGCCTGCTCGGCGAGAAGTACGTCTCGCTGGTCGGGCCCACCGACGGCAGCGCCGCCGGCACGCTGTCCAACAACGCGGTCATTCCGGTGGAGCGGACCAATCGCAACCCGGAGGTCGAAGAGGTCCTCGGCGCGCTGTCGCTGCTGCTCAACGGCGGCGGCATCGACCAGATCCACACCATCGACCTGCAGCTCAACGACGCGTTCGCCGGCAACGAGGGGGCGATCCGCTCGGAACTGTCCGGCCTGACCACCTTCATCGCCAACGCGGACGCGCACAAGCAGGACATCGCCAACGCCATCGACGGCGTCAACCGGCTGTCCGGCACGCTGGCCGCCCGGGACCAGCAGATCGGCGCCACTTTGGACAGTGTGCCGGCCGGTCTGCAGATCCTGGCCCAGCAGCGCGGCGAGCTGGTCACCATGCTCAACGCGCTGAACAACCTGTCCGGGGTCGCGGTGAACACGATCAACCAGAGCAAGGACGACATGGTCGCCGACTTCAACGCGCTCGCGCCGACGCTGCGCCAGTTGGCGGCGGCCGGGGCGGCGCTGCCGCAGTCGTTGCAGGTCCTGCTGACCTACCCGTTCACCGACGCGGTGACCGGTGACATCCGGGGCGACTACCTGAACGCCTTCGCCACCCTGACCGGCGACGGCTCGACGGTGATCCCGGCGTCGGCGAGCGGATCGAACATCTCCGGCTCGCCGCTGGTGTCGACCGACCAGGGGGGCAACTGATGCTGACCCGCGGCACGAAGCTCAGGGTGCTGGCCTTCCTGGTGGTCGGCCTCACCGTGATCGTCTACTTGGGACTGACCTACGCGAACCTGGGCCGGCTGGTCGGGTTGGCCGGCTACTACGTGGTCAAAATGGACGTTCCGCAGGGCGGCGGCATCTACAGCGACGCCGACGTCACCTACCGGGGCGTCTCGGTCGGCCGAGTCGGCGCGATCAACCTGACCGCCACCGGCGTCGAGATCGAGCTGGACATCAACAACTCCGCGCCGCAGATCCCCAGCGACCTGAGCGCGGCGGTGGCCGACCGGTCCGCGGTCGGCGAGCAGTACGTGGACCTCAAGCCCAACTCGAACTCCGGCCCCTACCTCGCCTCGGGCTCGGTGATCGGCGGCGACCAGACCACCATTCCGCCGGGCGTCGACGGCCTGCTCACCAACCTCAACACGCTCACCGCCTCGGTGCCCACCCAGGCGCTGCAGACGGTGATCAACGAGCTGTACAACGCGACGAACGGGCAGGGTCCGAACCTGCAGAACCTGTTGGACACCAGCAGCCAGTTCGTCCAGGCCGCGGTGCAGAATCTGCCGCAGGGCATCCAGCTCATCCAGACCAGCCAGCAGGTGCTGACCACGCAGATCGCCGAGACCAACGCGCTGACCCAGTTCAGCGCCAACGCGGCGCTGATCAACCAGCAGCTGGTGCAGTCCGACGGCGACATCCGGAAGCTGATCGGCGCGGTCCCGGGCCTGGACGACGCGTTGATCAGCATCCTCAAGGACACCAATCCGCAGTTGAGTGTGCTGATCGCCAACCTGCTCACCACATCGGAGGTCACCGTCACCCGGCAGCCGGGTATGCGGACCTTGTTGTCCGATCTGCCTAATGCGGTGTCCGTCGGTTCGGCGATTGTGCGTAACGGGCAGGCGAATTTCGGTATTGAGCTGACGTTCTTCAATCCGCTGCCGTGCACCGCCGGCTATGGCGGCACGCCGTATCGCAACGGACTGGACACCTCGCCGGGCGCGCCGCTGAACACGGGCGCGGCGTGCACCTCGCCGCCACCGGGCGGTGAAGTGCGCGGATCGGCGAACGCTCCGTCCAGCGGGGTGCCGGCGCCGGCTCAGCCCGGCTCGGTCACGTTGAGTAGCCTGCTCGGACTGCCGAACTGAACCGGCGAACCGAACTATCATTCGCGCACATTGTTTTGTCTCGAAATTCGCGCGCGAATGATAATCGGAGATGCTTCACGATGACGACCTAAAATGCTAATATTCGGCACGACCAGCTAATGGTTTGCGCGAAATAAATGAGGAGCAACCGACGGACGATGGGGTCCGTCACGTCAGCGGAGGTCGACGTGCCCAATCTGTTCAGCCGTTCGAGTCGTGGCCGCGCGAGGGTGGTGTGGTCGCTGGCCGTGGTGCTCGCCATCGGCGCCGCGGTCGGGCTGGTGTCGGCCAGCACGAGCTCGGCGGCTTCGCCGTCGACGCCGGCCATCGCCGCCGCGTCCACGACGAGCATCCCGCCCGGACCGACCGACGACAGCTTCTACACCCCGCCCTCGCCGCTGCCGACCGGCAACCCCGGCGACATCATCCGGTGGCGCCCGGCCACGGCTGGTCCGACGAGCTTCCAGGGCACGGTCAACGCCTGGAACGTGATGTACCTGTCCACCGACGCGAACGGCAAGCCGGACGCGGTCACCGGCACCGTCCTCACGCCCAAGAACGGCACGCCCGCGTCCGAGCCGATCATCGGCTTCGCGCCCGGCACCCAGGGCATGGCGTTCCAGTGCGCTCCGTCGAAGTACCTGGCCAGGGACGGCTTCTACGAGCAGCCGGCGCTGGACGACTTCATCAACAACGGCTACGCGGTCGCCATCACCGACTACGAGGGCTACCAGCAGACGCCCAAGGCCACCTACATCACCGGCAAGTCCGAGGGCCCGGCGCTGATCGACGCGGTGCGCGCGGCGCAGAACCTCAGCCAGGCCAGCCTGTCCGCCACGGCCAAGGTCATCTTCCGCGGCTACTCGCAGGGCGGCGGCGCGGCGATGTGGGCCGGCCAGCTGCAGCCGACCTACGCGCCCCAGCTGAACCTGGTCGGCGTGGCCGGCGGCGGCGTGCCGGCCGACCTGGTGTCGGTCTCGCTGGCGCTGAACAACGCCAAGGGCTTCGGCTTCCTGATGGCCGCGCTGATCGGTCTGGACAACGCCTACAACCTGGGCCTGAACAACGACCTCAACTCGGCCGGGCAGGCGGCGGTCAAGGAGCTGACCACCAACGACTGCCTGTACGAGCTGATCACCAACTTCGCCGGCAAGAACATCAACACCTACTTCAGCACGAACCCGCTGGGCAGCGCGGCGTTCTCCACCGCCTACTCGACGAACAAGCTGGGCAGCACGCCGCCCAAGGTGCCGGTCTACGACTACGGCGGCACCAACGACCAGTTCGTCGCCTACCCGCAGCAGCTGACCCTGGCGCACACCTACTGCTCCGCGGGCGTGAACCTGACCTGGAAGGACTATCCGTCCGACCACATCGGCCTGATCTACAACGGCAACGCGGACGCGCTGGCCTGGATCAAGGGCGTGCTGGCCGGCCAGACACCGGCGTCCAACTGCTCGTCCCTGCCCACCTCCTGACCCCGGGCGCCTCCTGATGGGGGATACCCCGCGTAGCCCAACCGGGTGAGGATCGACTACTGTGTGGCCGGCTTCGGCATCGTCGCCGAAGCCGGCCACACCTGTCTCGCAGACCCATTCGCGGCGATTTCCGACGCTGTCGAGCGCGCTGTCCGGGCGCATGTGTGACCTTCCCCGAGCCCGTTCGCGGCCAGTTCGCGCGCCGTTGTGGACGGCCTTCGTGATATTGCGCTGCCTGCATTGTGCGCGGCATTTCCGTACTCGTAGGTAACTTTCTGAAACTGATCGTTAACGCGGAGTTTCGCCGCCTGTTCAGGATCGGCTCTGGCCTGCGCGAACCCCGCACGGTGGGATGTTTTGTCACGGGGTTGTCAAGCATTTGGGTGGGACTTGGCACCGTCCAACAGCCGGTCGCCGTTTGGCCTGTTAGGCCGGCCACAAGGCAGCCGGCGGCCGGCACTCATCCGTGGATAGCCAGCTCAGCCGCTACGCTCTTCCACATACCAACTTCACCCGTCTGGCTTGACTACGAGTGACGGCTTGACATACGGTCACTCACCGGATACGTCCAGCCTGCCACAATTCTCCGCCGTTGCCCCGGCAATGCAGCGTGGCACTGTCCCAGCCGGAGGGTTCATGAGAATAGAAGGTAAGTCAGTTCTCATCACCGGCGCTGGTCATGGAATTGGCGCCGCGCTCGCCCTGCGGCTGGCCGCCGAGAAGCCCCGCGGGATTGTCGTTTCGGACATCGACGAGCCGGCCGCCAAGGAGGTCGCCGAGCTGGTCTGCCAGCAGGGCGTGCCGGGCGTCGGAGTACGCGCGGACGTGTCATCGGCCGACGAGGTGACCGAACTCATCGCCACTACGGAGCGTGAGATCGGCCCGCTGGACGTGATCTGCTCCAACGCCGGGATCTCGACCGCCAAGGGCCTGTTCGCCACCCCCGCCGACTGGGAGCGCGCCTGGGGCGTGAACGTCGCCGCGCACATCCATCTCGCCCAGGCGGCGCTGCCCGGCATGGTGCGCCGGAAGGAGGGCTACTTCCTGATCACCGCGTCCGCCGTCGGTCTGCTCGGCCTCCAGGGCGACGCGCCCTATTCGGTGAGCAAGCACGCGGCCGTCGGCTTCGCCGAGTGGCTGGCCTTCACCTACCGGCCGCGCGGCATCCGGGTCAGCGCGCTCTGCCCGCTGGGCGTCCGCACCGGGCTGCTGATGCCGGCGGTGGAGAGCGGCCACGCCGCCGGCGCCGCGATCGCCGACGCCGGCCGGATCATGGAACCGGCCGAGGTGGCCGAGGTGGTTGTCCAGGGTTTCGCCGACGAACGGTTCCTGATTCTGCCGCACCCTGAGGTCGCCGAGATGCACGCACGTAAAGTGGCCGACCCCGACGCCTGGATCGCCGAACAGGCGGCGGCGGGCAGTCGGCACAGTCGGCAGAGCCGGCAGAGTTTGCGCGACCGGCGCTGACTCGCGGCCGTGCCCAAGCCGACCAGACCCGAGATCGATCGAAGTGAGGACCGATGAGTGCACGTCCCCAGGGGGCAGACCTGGTCATCGGCATCACCCCATTGGGTGAGCCGAGTGCCCGGCTCTGCGCGGCCGTGGACGGGGCCGGCGGAATCGGTGTGCTCGATCTCGGCGCGGGCGACCGGCGGGCCCGCGAGGAGCTCGCGCTGGCGCTGCGCTGGTCGGCCGGCCCGATCGCGGTCCGGGTGGCCCGAGGCTGCGCGCTGCGGCACGCCGACCTGCGCGA
This sequence comes from Pseudonocardiaceae bacterium, assembly GCA_035552275.1. Lineage (GTDB taxonomy): Bacteria > Actinomycetota > Actinomycetes > Mycobacteriales > Pseudonocardiaceae > DASVLX01. The sequence goes on from DASZLR010000141.1 coordinate 31,482, forward strand.
GCTGCTGGGCGCGGACGCGGACCGGATCGACACCGTCGTGCTCGGCTGGCATGCACCCTGGCAGGTACGCGAGCTGCCCGGCCGGGTGCTGGTCGAGGTCACCTCGCGGGCCGAGGCGGTCCGCGCGGTCCGCGCCGGCGCGCACGGCCTGATCGCCCGGGGCAGCGAGGCCGGCGGCCGGGTCGGCGAGCTCAGCTCGTTCGTGCTGGCCCAGCACCTGCTCACCGATCCCGAGCTGCGCGAGACGCCGGTGTGGCTGGCCGGCGGCATCGGCCCGCACACCGCCGCCGCCGCGGTGATCGGCGGAGCCGCCGGGGTCGTGCTGGACACCCAGCTCGCGCTGCTGGCCGAATCCGACCTGCGGCCCGAGGTCGCCGCCGCGCTGGCCGCCAGCGACGGCTCGGACACCGCCATCGTGCACGGCCACCGGGTGCTGGCCACCCAGGGCGGTCCGCGCGGGAACGCCGCCGCCGATCTCGCGTCGGTGCCGATGACCGACGTCGAGATGGCCGACCTGATCGGCGGCCGGGACCTGGCCACCCGGCTGCTGCCGGTCGGCCAGGACGCCTTCCTGGCCACCCGGTTCGCCGAGGAGTTCGGCACCGCCGCCCGCGCGGTGCGATCGCTGCGCCGGTCGATCACCGACGCGCTGGCCGCCGACGAGCACCCGGTGCTCGCGCCCGGCTCGGCGCTGGCCCGCGCGCTGGGCACCGACCTGCCGGTCGCGCAGGGGCCGATGACCAGGGTCAGCGACCTGGCCGGCTTCGCGGCGGCCGTCGCCGAGCAGGGGGCACTGCCGTTCGTCGCGCTCGCGCTGGCCACCGGCGAGCAGACCCGGAAACTCTTGGCGGAGACCCGAGCCACGCTCGGCGCCAGACCATGGGGTGTCGGCGTGCTCGGCTTCGCGTCCGAGGACATCCGCAAGGCCCAGCTGGAGGTGATCCGCGAGCTGCGGCCCAGCGTCGCGCTCATCGCCGGCGGCAACCCGGCCCAGGCCGCCGCGCTGGAGTCGGTGGGCATCTCCACCTTCATCCACGTCGCCTCGCCCAACCTGCTGCGCCAGTTCCTGGACGCCGGCGCGCGGAAGTTCGTCTTCGAGGGCGCCGAATGCGGCGGGCACGTCGGCCCACGGTCCAGCTTCGCGCTGTGGGAGTGCCAGCTGGGCGTGCTCGCCGAGCACCTGGACGACGGCCGGCCCGCCGACGGTCTGCAGGTGTTGTTCGCCGGCGGCATCCACGACGAGCGGTCCGCGGCCATGGTCGCGGCCGCCGCCGAGCCGCTGTCCCGGCGTGGCGCGTCGATCGGCGTGCTGATGGGCACCGGCTACCTGTTCACCGAGGAGGCCGTCGCGCACGGCGCGGTGCAACCGCTGTTCCAGCGGCAGGTGCTGGCCGCCGACGGCACCGCGCTGCTGGAGACCGCGCCCGGCCACGCCACCCGCTGCCTGCCCTCGCCGTTCGTGGACACCTTCCAGTCGATCAGCGCTGAACTGGCCGAGCAGGGCGTGCCGAAGCGCGACGCCTGGGAGAAGCTTGAGCAGCTCAACGTCGGTCGACTGCGCATCGCCAGCAAGGGCATCCGGCGCGAGGGCGCCGAGCTGATCGAGGTCGGCGAGGACGACCAACTCGCCGAGGGCATGTTCATGGCCGGCCAGGTGGTGGCGCTGCGCTCCCAGGTGACCACCGTGGCCAAGCTGCACGAGGACGTCACCAGCGGCGCCGAGCGGTTCCGCGCGGAGCGGATCACCGCGCTGCGGGCCGAACTGGGGCTGACGCGGCCTCAAGATGAAGACCGCGCTGAGCAACCAGCCCCGGTGGACGTGGCGATCATCGGCATGGCCTGTGTCTATCCCGGTGCGCCGGATCTGGCCAGCTTCTGGGCCAACATCATCGGCAAGGTGGACTCGATCACCGAGGTGCCCGCGGACCGCTGGGACACCGACATCTACTACTCCGCCGAGGGCGCCAAGGGCGGCAACAAAGCGGCCGGCGAACGCAGTCGGTCGAAGTGGGGCGGCTTCCTGGACCAGATCCCGTTCGACGCGCTGCGCTACGGCGTCCCGCCGTCCACGCTGACCGCGATCGAGCCGGTTCAGCTGCTGGCGCTGGAGATCGCGCACCGCGCGCTGGTCGACTCGGGCTACGCCGATCGCGACGACTTCGACCGGGAGCGGGTCGGCGTGGTGTTCGGCGCCGAGGCCGGCAGCGATCTGCTCAACACCGGCACCATGCGGATGATGCTGCCGTCCTACCTGGGATCCCTGCCCAAGGAACTGGACGAGCAGCTGCCGAAGGTCACCGAGGACACCTTCGCCGGCCAACTGTCCAATGTGATCTCCGGCCGGATCGCCAACCGGCTGGACTTCGGCGGCGCCAGCTACTCCGTCGACGCCGCCTGCGGATCCTCGCTGGCCGCGCTGGACTCGGCCTGCAAGGACCTGGTCTCCGGGCACGCCGACATGGTCATGTGCGGCGGCGCCGACCTGCACAACGCGGCCAACGACTTCCTGCTGTTCTCCTCGGTCGGCGCGCTGTCGCCGACCGGCAAGTGCCGGACCTTCGACTCCGCCGCCGACGGCATCGCGCTCGGCGAGGGCGTGGCCTGCGTGGTGCTCAAGCGGCTGGCCGACGCCGAACGCGACGGCGACCGGATCTACGGCGTCATCGAGGGCGTCGGCAGCGGCAGCGACGGCCGGTCGCTGGGCCTCACCGCGCCGCGCCCGGAGGGCCAGCGCCGCGCGTTGGAGCGGGCCTACCAGCGGGCCGGCATCTCGCCGGCCGAGGTCGGGCTGATCGAGGCGCACGGCACCGGCACCGTCGTCGGCGACCGCACCGAACTGTCCACTTTGGAAGCTGTGTTCGGCGAGGCGGACGTGCCGGCCGGCAGCTGCGTGGTCGGCTCGGTGAAATCGCAGATCGGACACACCAAGTGCGCCGCCGGGATGGCCGGGCTGATCAAGGCGGCGATGGCCGTGCACACCGGGGTCAAGCCGCCGACGCTGCACGTCGACCGGCCCAACCCGGCCTGGCAGGCCGACACCAGCCCGTTCGCCTTCCACAGCGACCCGGCGCCGTGGCTGGTCCCGCCGGCGCAGCGGATCGCCGGGGTGAGCGCGTTCGGCTTCGGCGGCACCAACTTCCACGCGGTGCTGCGCGGCCACCGGTCCGCCGAGCTGACCCGGCACGGCCTGGCGCAGTGGCCGGTCGAGCTGTTCACCTTCCGCGGCGTGGACCAGGCGAGCGCCGTCCGCGAGGTGGAGTGGCTGCGCGACCTGACCGCGGTCAACGACGCGCACGGCCGGCCGTGGACGCTGCGCGACCTGGCCCGCAGCACCGCGCTGCGCGCCGACCGGGGCCGGGCCGCCGTGCGGATCGCCTTGGTGGCCACCGATCTGGACAACCTCGCCGAGCTGCTGTCCGCCGCGCCGACCAGCACCGGCGACCCGGCTCGGGGCCTGTTCGTGGCAGGCGAATCGGCCGAACCCGGCAAGCTGGCCGTGCTGTTCCCCGGCCAGGGCAGCCAGAAGCCGGGGATGCTCGCCGAACTGTTCGTCGCCTTCCCGGAGATCCGCCGGCACGCCCGGTCCACTGCGGACCGAGCCGAGATCACCGCCGCGATGTTCCCGCCGGCCGTCTTCGACGCCGACGCCCGCCGCGCCGCCGAGGACCGGCTGCGGGACACCGCGATCGCGCAGCCGGCACTGGGCATCGCCGGTCTCGCGGTGCACCACCTGCTGGGCCGGCTCGGGGTGACGCCGGACCTGGTGGCCGGGCACAGCTACGGCGAGTTGGTCGCGTTGGCCGCCGCCGGCGCGATCGACCCGGACACCCTGCTGGATCTGAGCGCCGCCCGTGCGAAGTCCATTCTGGACAGTGTGGACAGCGCTGGTGGCGACCCGGGCGCGATGGCCGCGGTCGCCGCCGGGCCGGCTGAAGTGGCCCGGATTCTCGCCGAGGCCGGGTTGGCCGACGAAGTCGTGCCGGCCAACCAGAACAGTCCCCGGCAGACCGTCATCGCCGGCCCGACCGACCGGCTCGACATCGCGCTGGACGCGCTGCGGGCCGCCGGACTGGCCGGCAAGAAACTGCCGGTGGCGTGCGCGTTCCACAGCCCGGTGGTCGGCGGCGCGGGGGAGCGGTTCGCCGCCGTGCTCGCCGAGCAGGAGATCGCCGCGCCGGAGATTCCGGTGTGGGCCAACCGAACCGCCGCCGTCTACCGGGCCGAACCGGCCGCCGTGCGGGCCGAACTGGCCGCGCAGATCGGCGCGCCGGTGCGGTTCGTGGACCAGATCGAGGCGATGCACGCCGACGGCGCCCGGATCTTCCTGGAGGCCGGTCCCGGACGGGTGCTCGGCGGCCTGGTCGACGCCATCCTCGGCGACCGCCCGCACACCACGGTCAGCTGTGACGGGGGGCTGCGCGGTTTCCTCACCGCCGTCGCCCGGCTCGCCGTGGCCGGAGTCGATCTGCGCACCGGCTGGCTCACCACCGGCCGGGACGCCACCGACGTCAGCCGCGCCACCCCGTCCCGACGGCCGGGCTGGACCGTCGACGGCCAGACCGTGCGCACCGCGGACGGCAACTACCTGCCCGGCGGTCTCGCGCCGGCTCGACGTGTGGAGGTGACGATGCCGGGCAGTTCGGTTCCCGCCGGCCAGTCGAGCGGACAGTCCGGGCCGGCGCCGTCCGAGCGCGAGGCGCTGATCGCCGAGTACCTGCGGGCCAGCCGTGAGATGGTGGCGGCGCAGCGGGACGTGATGCTCAGCTTCCTCGGCGCGGCGCCCAACCCGGCCGCCCCGGCGCCGCTGCCGGCGGCGCGGCCCGAACCGCTGCCGACCCAGGTCGCGCCGTCCACACCGGACACCCAGGCCACGCGGCCGACCCCGCCCACACCGGCGCCGACAGCTCCCGAACCGGCCCGAACACCGACGCCCGATCCCGAACCTGTCGACGCGATGTCGATGGTGGTCGGGCTGATCGCGGAGCGGACCGGCTACCCGGCCGAGATGATCGAGCCCGATCTCGACCTGGAAGCCGACCTGTCCGTCGACTCGATCAAACGCACCGAGATCGCCGGGGAACTGGCGAGCCGGCTTGGACTGGACGGCGCCGACGAGCGGTTCGACGACCTGGTCCGGATGCGCACCACCCAGGCGATGGCCGACTGGATCGACACGCTGGCCGGCGGCGCGCCCGCCGAATCCGCGGCGCCGGCCGAACCGCCCGGCGAGTCCACTGTGGTCGTTGAACCGGTGCCCGCGCCGGCCGGCGTCGCCGGTGGCCCGGACCTGACCGGCGAGCCGCCGCAGCGGTTCGTCTGGCGGTTGGCCGAAGCCGACGGCACGCCCGGCGATCCGGCGGTCTTCACCGGCTCCCGGATCGTGCTGGCCGGCGGCGAACCCACCGTCGTGGAGGCGCTGTCCTCACTGCTGCGCGCGCACGGCGCCCGGGTGACCGCGATCAGCGCGGCCAGCGGGCGCGCCGAGATCGCCGGCCCGGTGGACGGCCTGGTGTTCCTGGACGCCCTGTGCGCTGCGGACGAACCGGTGCTGCCGGCCGCGTTCGGCCTGTTCCGCGCGGCGCTGCGGCACCAGCCGCGCTGGCTGCTCGCGGTCGCGCCCAGTACCGACGGCCGGCCCGAGTCGAGCTCGGCGGGGCTGCGCGGGCTGTTCCGCAGCATGGCGCTGGAATATCCGGACTCGATGGTCCGGCTGCTGGAGATCGAGGCGGCCACCCAGGCCAACGCGGTCGCGATCGCCGTCATCGGCGAACTGCTCACCGAGGGCCGGCAGCCCGTCATCGTGCTGGACCGCGACATCCGGCGCGAGTTCACCCTGCAGCGAGCCGGTCTGGGCGCGCTGGCGATGACCGGCGCTGGTCCGGCCGGTGACGGCGCGGCCGAGGCCGCGGCCGTCGGGCTGGGCCGGGATTCGGTGGTGCTGCTGATCGGCGGCGCCCGCGGCATCACCGCGCGGTTCGCCCGCACCCTCGCCATCGCCAGCGGCTGCCGGCTGGAACTGGTCGGCCGCACGGCGCCCGGCGTCGAGCCGGAAGCGCCGGTCACCGTGGCGGCCCGGGACCTGCCGGCGCTGCGCGCCGCGCTGGCCGGCAGCGGACACCAGGGCGGCCCGGCCGCGATCGACCGTGCCGCGAAGGAGATCCTGGCCCGGCGTGAGGTCGCCGAGACACTGGCCGAACTGCGCCGACACGGCAGCGAGGCGAACTACCGGGCCGTCGACGTCCGCGACACCCAGGCCATCGGCCAACTCGTCAAACAGGTGCACACCGAGCACGGCCGCATCGACGGTGTCGTCTACGCCGCCGGGGTGATCGAGGACAAACTGTTGGCGGAGAAGGACGACGAGTCCTTCGGTCGGGTCTTCGGCACCAAAGTGGATGGTGCGTCGGCGGTGCTGGCCGAACTGGCCGGGCTGCCCGGCCGGCCCGCGTTCGTGGTGCTGTTCGGCAGTGTCGCGGCGGCGCTGGGCAACCGGGGCCAGACCGACTACGCCGCCGCCAACGACGCGCTGGAAACACTGGGCGCGCGGTGGGCGGACCACACCGGCGGCCGGGCGCTGACCGTCCACTGGGGACCCTGGGCGCCCGCCGACCACCACGGCGGCATGGTGAGCACTGAGCTGGCCCGCGCCTACCACGGCCGGGGCATCGAGCTGATCGACCCGGCTGAGGGCGTCGCCAGCCTGCTGCGCGAACTGGCCTGGGGCAACGACGAACTGCGCGCGGTCGTGCTCAACGCCGCACTCGCCTGGACCGAAGCGACCGCGGTGGCACCGGAGACGGGAGGACGATGACCGACATGACTGACCTGTCCCCGCCGTCGGTGCGCGGGGTGGTCGAGCCGGACCGGATGCTGCACCTGTCCGCCCCCGACCGGGCGGGCCTGGCCGCGCTGCTGGCCGCCCCCGACGAGGAACTGCTCGCCGGATCCCGGTCAGCCGGATCAGACCCGGACGGATCAGCTGGCTGCCGGCTGGGCATCGTCGCGCCCAACGCCAAACGCCTTGGCCTGGCAAGGAAACTGGTCGCCAGCGGCAAGCCGTGGCGCGGCCGCAACGACATCTGGTTCAGCCCCCGGCCACTGCTGCGCGAGCCGGGCGCCGGGATCGCGTTCCTGTTTCCCGGCCTGGAAGGCGAGTTCGCGCCGCGGTGCGACGATGTGGCGCGCTGGCTGGACGCGCCCGCGCCGGCGGCCAACCTGGAGACCGTCGGCCAGCACGCGGAGGGCGTGATCGCGGTCAGCCGCATGCTGGACGAGGCGTTGCGGCGACTGAACATCCGCCCCGCCGCACTCGCCGGGCACAGCATCGGCGAGTGGACCGCCATGATGGGCGGCGGGATGATGGGCCACACCAGCACGGCCGAGTTCTTCGCCCGAATCGACCTGGACTCGATGCTGGTGCGCGGTTTCGACTTCGGCGTGCTCGGCTGCCCTGCCGACCGGGTCGCCGACGCGCTGACCCAGCGGCCGGACCTGGTGCTGTCACACGAGAACTCCACCAACCAGACGGTGGTCTGCGGGCCGGTGGACACCGTCGCCGGGTTGGTCGCGGAGTTCCGCGCGCGCGGGGTGATCTGCCAGGTGCTGCCGTTCCAGTCCGGGTTCCACACCCCGATGCTGCGCCGCAACCTGGACCACTTCGTCACCGAGATCGCCGGCCTGCCGATGGGCCGGGCGGAGATTCCGGTCTGGTCGGCGACCACCGCCGCGCCGTTCCCCACCGATTCCCAGGACATCCGCGAGCTGTACGTCCGGCACCTGCTGGAGCCGGTGCGTTGGCGTGGCCTGATGCTGGCCATGCACGAGGCCGGCATCAGGGTGTTCGTGCAGGTCGGGCCCGGCCAGCTCGGCTCACTGGTGGACGACACGCTGCGCGAGCACGAGCACCTGACGATCGCCGCCAACTCGGCGCACCGGACCGGCCTGGACCAACTGCGCCGGCTGGCCACCGCCGTCTGGGTGGAGGGCGGCCGGCCGGACTTCGCCGTGCTGGATTCCGAGTTCGCGCCCCGGCCGGTCGAGGTCGCGAAACCGGCTCCGGCTCCCGTCGCGGAACCGACCCCCGAGCCGATCCAGGCGATCGTGAATCCCGATCTGCCGGCGAGCGCGCTGGCGGTGGCCCAACTGGATGGCCTGAGCGAACGGTTCCCGCTCGCCGCCGAGCTGTCCGCGCTGATGCGGGAAACGGCCGATGCGGTGAGCGCCGTGCTGCGCGCCAGCGCCGAGAATCCGGAAACCCCGGCCGCGCCCCGGCCAACCCCGCGTCCGGTCGCCGCGCAACCGGAGCCGGCCGGCCAGGACAGCGTGCTGCACGTGTCCACCACCGCTATGCCCTACCTGGTGGACCACTGCTTCGCCAGGCAGCGGCCGGGCTGGCCGGACGAGACGGACCGGCGGCCGGTGGTGCCGGCCACCACGATGATCCAGCACATGATGGACGCGGCCGAACGGGGAGGCCGACGGACGATCGGCCTGGACGATGTGCGCCTGCACCGGTGGCTGGTGGCCTCGCCGCCGCAGGACGTGGTGGTGCGGGTCGTTCCGCTGGACGCCGACCGGGTGCGGGTCACCCTGGGCGAGCACGCCGAGGCCGTGGTGCTGCTCGGCCGCGACTACCCGGCGCCGACCGAGGGCGTCTGGCCGAAGTGGCCGGACGAGGGGCCGACCGCGCTGACCGCGCACGACATGTACGAGCAGCGGTGGATGTTCCACGGCCCCCAGTTCCAGGCGATCACCCGATCGGTCGCGATCGCCCCGCTCGGCGTCCGCTGCGAGCTGACCGTGCTGGACGCACCGGGCGCCCTGCTCGACGGCGTGGGCCAGGTGCTCGGCCAGTGGCTGGCGGAACTGCAGCCACACCGGCCGGCCGCGTTCCCGGCTCGGATCAACCGGATCCGCTTCCACGGACCGCAGCCGCCGACCGGCGCCACCACCGACTGTGCCCTGCGGATCACCGAGGTCCGGCACGAGCTGATCGAAGCCGACATGCAGGTGTCGTTGGCCGGCCGGCCGATCGTCTCGGTCAGCGGCTGGCAGGACGTTCGGCTGGACAGCGACCAGCCCGACAGCGCGGTCAACCGGTTCCCCGAGCTGAGCACGTTGGCGGCGCGGCAGCGCGGCGGCTGGTGGCTGCTCGCGGATCGCCTGCTGGGCCTGGCATCCCGGGAGTTCTACCTGTTCAAGTACCTCGCCGCCGAGGAGCGCGCCGAGTACTTCGCCTGCCCGCCGCGGGAACGTCGGCGGTGGCTGATGCGCCGGTTCGTGGTCAAGGACGCCGTGCGCGGCTGGTTGTGGGACGACGGCGCGGGTCCGCTGTTCCCCGCCGAGATCGCCGTCCGCGAGGACGACGCCGGCCAGTTCGCGGTGTCCGGCCGGTATGGGCTGCTGCTGCCGCCGCTGTCGGTCGCGGTGGCCGACTGCCAGGAGACGGCGGTCGCCATGGTGCGCCCGGACTCCCCGAGCGATGTGCCCAACCGGATCCACATCGCCGAGGTGGTGCCCGGGGTGGACGTCAACCGGGCGGCCGTCGCGGCGTTCGATCTCGGGACGACACACCGGCGGAGGGTTCGCGCCGAGTTGGTGAACAATCCGGAGGGCCTACCATCTCGGCAATACGTCGTCGCCTGGACAATAGGCGCGACTCAGGAAAAGCAGGAGGAAGGCACACGATGACGGTCCCACAGGCGTCCTCGGAAACAGCGGTGCTCGGGGAGATCCGCACCATTCTCGCCGAAGTGCTGGATCTGTCCGATGTGGATGACATCGAGATCACCGCGGAGATGTCGCTGATCGACGATCTCGGACTGGAGAGCATCGACCTGGTGAGCATCGGCTCCATGTTGACCGAACGCTACGGCGAGCAGGTCAATCTGGCCTCGTTCCTCGCCGACCAGGAGATGGACGATGTCATCAAGCTGACCGTTGGCGGATTGGTCGACTTCGTGGCGAGTCGGCTCTCGAACGACCAGGCCTAGGAGCCTCGACGTGGCAATGATGTCGGTGAACGGCCTGCGCACCCACTACCAGTGGATGCGGGCGAAGAACCCGCGTCCGGGCGGGGCGCCCACGGTAGTGTGCGTGCACGGCATCGGCTATGACAGCCTGGCCAGCTTCTATCTGACGCTGGCGTCCCCGCTGTCCGAGGCCGGTTACGACGTGCTCACCTACGATCTGCGCGGGCACGGCCGCACCGAGCGGCCGGCTACCGGCTACCGGCTGGGCGACTTCGTGGACGATTTCGAGGTGCTGCTCAAGCAGTTGCAGGTCGACGGGCCGATTCACCTGCTGGGCAACAGCTTCGGCGGCACGCTGGCGTTCAGCTACGCGGTCCGCAACCCCGGCCGGGTGGCCAGCATCGTCGGGATCGAATCCGAGCCGGCGACCGAGGTGTGGTCGGACAAGATGAGTCGGACCATGGCCAATGTGGTCGAGCTGATGGGCGATGAGGGGTTCCTCGGGTGGGTCACCGAGATCTGGGGCAAGCACCACGCCCGGTTGAACAAGGCGGCCGCCGAGGGCGTCGGACAGACGTCGATCGTGGCGGAGCTGGCCGAGGGACCGCTGCTGTCCCAGGCGGAGCTGGACCAGATCACCTGCCCGGTGCTGTCCATTGTGGGCGATGAGGGGTACCAGCAGGACGATCTGGGCGCGGTCGCCGCGCTGCTGCCGGACTGCCGCACCGAGGTCATCGAGGGCCAGGACCATTCGGTGCTGGTCGAGCGGCACCAGACCGTCCGCAAGCTGCTGCTGAGCTGGCTCGACGAGCACGAGGCCGGCAGCGTCGCCGACGAACTGCTGGAGGACGGCGCGGCGTGAGACGGTTCCTGTTCGTCGTTCCGCCGCTGGTGGGCCACATCAACCCCGCCGCCAGCGTCGCCGATGAACTGCGTTCCCGGGGGCACCAGATCGCCTGGGCCGGAGACGAGGGGATCCTGCGGCCGCTGCTGGGAGGTGCGGCGGCCGGTGACACGATCTACTCCTGTGGGCTGACCGCGCCGGCCGAGCGGCCGGCGCAGCTGCGCGGGTTCGCCGCGCTGAAGTACTTGTGGGAGGACATCTTCACCCCGCTGGCCGAGGCGATGGAGCCCGGTGTGCGGGCGGCGGTGGCCGAGTTCCGGCCCGACCTGCTGGTGGTGGACCAGCAGGCACTGGCCGGCGCGCTGGTCGCGGAGCGGCTCGGCCTGCCCTGGGTGACTTCGGCCAGCACCTCGGGCGAGTTCATCGACCCGCTGGAGGGCATGCCGAAGGTGCAGCAGTGGCGACAGGACCAGATGCGCGGACTGCGGGAGCGGTTCGGTGATCCGGACGCGAAGAGCGATCTCAGGTTCTCGCCGTATCTGGTGTTGGCGTTCACGACTGAGGCGATGGTCGGCGAAACCAGCGGGTTCGACTTCCCGGTGTCCTTCGTCGGCCCGGTCCGCCGGCCGTCGGCCGGCGGACCGTCGGACCCGTCGTTGGTGTTCGTCAGCCTGGGCACCATGAACACCGACTCCGGTGCGCGGTTCCTCCGCGAATGTGTGGCGGCGTTGCGGGATCGGCCGAACCTGCGGGCCATTGTCGTGGACCCGGGCGGCGCCATCACCGACGCTCCGCCGCCACATGTGGTGATGGAGCGGCATGTCGACCAGCTCGCCGTGCTGGCCCGCGCCAGCGCCGTTGTGTGCCATGGTGGCCACAACACCGTCTGCGAGGCGCTGGCCCGTGGGCTCCCGCTGGTCATCGCGCCGATCCGAGACGACCAGCCGGTGATCGCCGAGCAGGTGAAACAGGCCGGCGCCGGGCTGCGGCTGCGGTTCGACCGGATCCGCGCGGACAAGATCGGCCAGGCCATCGACACCGTGCTGACCGATCCGGCCTACCGGGTGGCGGCGGGCCAAGTCCAGGAGTCGTTCCGGTTGGCCGGCGGTGCGCCCGCCGCCGCCGACGAGCTGTCCGCCGTCGCCGGGTAACAGGTTCGAAGCGGCCGGACAGCCGACGATGCCGGCGGCGGGACACCGGACCGTGCCCCGCCGCCGGCATCGTCAGGTACGGCGTGACAATACCTCAGAAAAGCCATCCGATAACGTGGCCGAGAGCGTCAAGAATAGCATGACCAGCACCCAAGATCATCTGTGATCCTTTCATAGTGCGATTTCTCAGCGGTTAGCTTAACCGTTGGGCGGCAACCTCGACATGGTTGTCGGAGTTACTGTATTGCCGGGCTCGTGGAGGAGTCAAGGAAGCGTCGACCACAGATCGAAATTTACCTATCGAGCACATTTATCGGTGGTCTAATTGTCACTCTGATGACTAGTTCCATAGCTTGCGTCAGCGCGGATGATCAAGGTCGGGGTCGCACGACGGTGGCTCAGCGAACTCCAAGAAACCATGTATAACCAGGGTTTTTGTCATCTGGTTGACAAGTCAAGCACTCGAGAAAGTGGGTGTTCGCGACGGATTGACCATAGGCTCCAGGTGACACCTTGACATGGTCCCCGAGCTATCCGTACGGTATCTCCGACAGATGTGTCGGAGATATGAAAGGAATATCCGGCCGTGTTACCAAGGTATACGCTGGTGGCGCGGTTAATTGGATATTTCCTGATTTCCTGATCTGGAGAATGGCGGTGTTGATGAGTCTGGGGCTTGCGCGCACTGGCCGCTGGCTGCTGAATTCGCGGGTGGTCAGCGCGCTGGCCGTGCCGCACGGCGTGGACCGGTATCTGGGCCTGGTCAATCCGCTCTGGTCGACGCACGAGGTGCGCGCGGTCGTCGTCGACGTCGCACACCACACCGCGGACAGCGTCACCATCACCCTGCGGCCCAACGGCAACTGGGCCGGCGCCCAGGCCGGGCAGTATGTGCGGTTGGCGGTGGAGATCGACGGCGCCCGCCGCACGCGGTGTTTCTCGGTCGCCAGCTCCGCGCATCGGGCGGACGGTCTGATCGAGATCACCACGAAGGTGAACCCGGCCGGCGCCGTGTCCCGATACCTGAAGCAGCACGCGCGGCCCGGCCTGCGGATGGTGCTGTCGCCGGCCGAGGGCGAATTCACGCTGCCGGCCAGGGTGCCCGAGCGGCTGCTGTTGATCAGCGGCGGCAGCGGGATCACGCCGGTGATGTCCATCCTGCGCACCCTGATCGACCAGCGGTATCCCGGCCGGATCACCTTCCTGCACTATGCCCGCACCCCAGCCGACGTCATCTACCGCGCCGAACTCGCCGCGCTGGCCGCGGCGCGCCCGCGGCTCACGCTGGTCAATGTCTACACCCGGTCACCGGGGGCCAGCCGGTTCAGCGGGGAGCGGTTGGGCCAGGTCGCACCCGACTACGCCAAGGCGCTGACCTACGTCTGTGGCCCGGCCCCGCTGCTGGAAGCGGTGGCGGGGCTGTGGCGCGCGGAAGGGATCGCCGACCGGCTGATGATCGAGCGGTTCACCCTCGTGTCACCCGTCGTGGACACCGAGAACGCGGTGGGCACGGTGCGGTTCACCCGCAGCGGTGTCAGCGCCCGCAACGACGGCCGCACGGTGCTGGAGCAGGCCGAGGCGGCCGGGTTGCGCCCGGAGCACGGCTGTCGGATGGGCATCTGCCACACCTGCGTCGCCCTGAAGACCATCGGCTCGGTCCGCGACGTGCGCAACGACGTGATCAGCGCCGAGCCCGATGAACGCATCCAGCTCTGCGTCACCGCACCGTGCGGCGATGTCGAGTTGGACCTCTGACATGACAACCGACGGCGACCGAGGAGGGGACATGCGGACACCCGAACAGTGGGACGAGCTCGGCCGGGAACTCGACGCGATCCGTCGAGAGCTGGTCGAGGACCTCGGCGCGCGGGACGCGGCGTACATCCGCCGCGTCCTCAAGGCACAGCAGTGGTTCGAGGTGGCGGGCCGGGCACTGTTGTGGGCCGGCCGGTTCCCGCCCGCGTGGCTGGCCGGCACGGCGGCGCTGTCGGTCTCCAAAATCCTGGACAACATGGAGATCGGCCACAATGTCATGCACGGTCAGTACGACTGGATGGGTGACCCCGCACTGAACTCGAAGATGTTCGAATGGGACACGGTGTGCCCGGCGGAACAGTGGCGGCACGCCCACAACTACGTGCATCACACCTACACGAATATCGTCGGCAAGGACCGAGACATCGGATACGGAATTCTGCGGATGGTCGAGGCGCAGAAATGGAGCCTGTACTACATCGGCAATCCGGTCTATGCGTTCCTGCTGATGATCGCGTTCGAGTGGGGCGTGATGCTGCACGATCTGGAGATCGAGAAGATCGTTGCCGGGAAGAAGACGTGGGCGCAGACCAAGGGCTCCCGCCGGCAGATGTGGCACAAGGGGGTCAAGCAGGTCGTCAAGGACTACCTGCTGTTCCCGCTCCTGTCCGGCCGTGGCGCGGCAGCCACCCTGGCCGGCAACGCCACCGCGAACCTGGTGCGCAACCTGTGGGCGTTCAGCATCATTTTCTGCGGGCATTTTCCGGACGGCGTGGCCGACTTCACCGAGAAGGAATGCCAGAACGAGACCCGCGGCCAGTGGTACTACCGGCAGATGCTCGGCTCGTCCAACATCGATGGCGGCAAGCTGTTCCACGTCATGACCGGGAATCTGGACTTCCAGATCGAACACCACCTGTTCCCGGACATTCCGGCCCGGCGCTACCAGGAGATCGCGCCGCGGATTCGGGAGATCTGCGACCGCTACGGCCTGAACTACAACACCGGCCCGCTGGGCAAGCAGATCGGCAGCGTGTGGCAGAAGATCTTCCGCCTCGCCCTGCCGCCGAAACGCCGTGCCGCACCGACCGACGGCCACCACCTTCGGGCCGTGCCCGCGACCGCCGCCTGACCCGAGGGAGGACTCATGACAGTGACACCGGCACAAGCACAATGGACGCCCGAGATCGGAGCGACCGAGGAACAATCGCTGCCGGCCGCGGTGGCTCGGTGGGCCGAGCTACAGGGCGACGAGCGAGCGGTCGCCTTCGTTGACTACCTGAGCGACCCGGACGAGACCACCACCGCACTGACCTGGCGGCAGCTCAATACCCGGGTGGACGCGGTCGCGGCCCGGTGCCAGCAGCTGGCCAAGCGGGGCGACCGGGCGGGTGTCCTGATCGGACAGTCGGCGGACTATGTGGTCGCCTTCCTCGGCGCGCTGCGGGCGGGGTTGGTCGCGGTGCCGATGTTCGACCCGGCTCCGCTGCCGGGACACCTGGAGCGGCTCGCCGCGGTGATGGCCGACTGCGAGCCCGCGCTCGTGCTGACTACCGAGGGCCACGCTGACGCGGTCGAAGACTTTCTCCTTGAACATTCGCTGCTCGGTCCTCGACTCATCACCGTGGACAGCCTGCCGCCGGTGACCGCCGGGGAGTACCAGCCGGCGCGGCTGCGGCCCGACGATCTCGCCTACCTGCAGTACACCTCGGGTTCGACCCGGACCCCGGCCGGAGTGATGATCACGCACGGGAACGTGGTGGCCAACGCCCAGCACGGTTACGACGCCTACTGCTGTGAGCGCGGCCGCACCACCTCGGTGAGTTGGCTGCCGTTGTTCCACGACATGGGGCTGGTGGTCGGCCTGGCCACGCCGATACTCGGCGGCTTCCCGGCCACGCTGATGGACCCGCTGGCGTTCCTCGCCCGGCCGCAGCGGTGGCTGGAACAACTCGCCGCGACCCCCGGACCGGCGGTGTCCGCCGCGCCCAACTTCGCCTACGGCTACACCGCCTCGCGCACCTCGGAGCAGGAGAAGGCGTCGTTGCGGCTGGACCACGTCGTGTCGCTCGGGGACGGCAGCGAACCCGTGCTGCCGGCCACGCTGAACGCGTTCTATGGAAAGTTCGCCGACTGCGGTCTGGCGCCACGGATGCACCGGCACACCTATGGCCTGGCCGAAGCGGTGGTCATGGTCTCGGTGTCGGCTGCCGGTGCCCCGCCCCGGCAGGCCAGTTTCGACCGAGCCAGCCTCGCCGCTGGCAAGGCTGTCATCGTCGAGCCGGGAATCGAGTCGAGTTCGACACTGGTGTCAGCCGGACAACCGGTCGACCAGCTCATCCGGATCGTCAACCCGGAGACCGCGGCCGTCCTGCCGGACGGCGAGGTCGGCGAGATCTGGGCGAGCGGGCCGAACGTCGGACAGGGCTACTGGGGCCGGAAAGCCGACTCGGTGAGCGTGTTCCAAGCCCAACTCTTCGACGAGCACGACCAATTGGTCGCGTCCTACCCGGGCCGATCCGGCTGGCTGCGAACCGGTGACCTGGGCCTCGTCCTGGACGGCGATCTGTTCATCACCGGCCGGCTCAAGGACCTGATCATCGTCGATGGCCACAACCACTACCCCCAGGATATCGAGTACACCGTCGAGCGTGCCCATCCGGCGATCCGCCGGCACGCCGTCGCAGCGTTCTCCGTGCCCACCGAGTTCGGTGAACGAGCCGTCGTGGTGGCCGAGCGGGCCAAACAGGTGACGGCGAACCAACTAGAAGGCGTCGATGTCGCCGGCGTCGTCCGCGCCGCCGTCTCTCAGCAGCACGGACTGTCCCTACGGGACGTCCTGGTCATCGGCCCCGGTGAACTGCCCCGCACGTCCAGCGGCAAGATCCAACGGTCCGCCTGCCGGACGCGGTACGCCGAGGATGCCTTCGGAGCCGGCTAGGGCCGGCCGATCACCTTCGCGCTGGTCAACGCGCCAGACCGAATCTGTGAAGTTGGTTGACTCGGGGTTTTTGTTCCCGGTCAATGTATTTTGGCGGGATGAAGATGGGCGTGCCATTGTCCACGTCTACTTTCCAGGTGGAGTGGTGGATCAAACCATGATGGGCGCGGCACAACAGCACCAGATTGTCCAATGAGGTCGATCCGCCATCGGCCCAGTGAGGATCGGCCAGGGGCGCGGTGACCATCTTTCGATGGTTCCGTTTCCCCTGGCCGCCCTCCCGAACCGGACGTGCGACTTTCACCGCATCCGGCTCTCCACGAGTCACGCTGTGGCGGTTGTCGGTTCGTCCCACGGCGTTGGGATCTTGCTGCCCCGGTAACGGTAACGTTTGATCGTCATCGTAGTGGGTTGGTAGAGCCTGACGCCATCGTGTTCCGGAATCGATCCGTCGTAATAGTGGCGGATGATCCACCGTTTGCTGGTGCGCGGGTGTTTGTTGTTCAGCCATCTCCAGATCCGCCACCACAGGTAGTTTTGCAGACTGTGGTAGGCGGCGCTGGACGACCCGTGCCGGAAATACTGTGACCATCCTCGGGTCATACTGTTGAGTTGCCGCAACAACTCACTCAAGGATTGGTGGGTGATCCGTTTGGTAACCGTCTTCACCTTCCGTCGAATAGCCTGTTGGGACTTCTTCGACGGGTAGGAGTAGATCAGCTTCCGGTTGCTCCCCTTCTGGGTGTGCCGCTGGATGTGGAACCCCAGAAAGTCGAAGCCCTCGTCGATATGCACAACCTGCGTTTTCTCCGGAGCCAGCCGCAACCCGACCTCGGACAGGACGTCACCGACCTCCTCCCACTGCGCTTGCGCGTGCGCCCGAGTGCCGTTCACCAGGATCACGAAATCGTCCGCGTACCGCACCAGGCGGTACGTGGCTTTCCCGCGACGCCGATACCGCATCCGAGCGTCCGCGTTGCGGTGCGCGTTCCATCTCGCATCGAAATAATCATCGAGATGAGACAGGGCGAGATTGGCCAGCAGAGGTGAAAGAATTCCACCCTGCGGGGTCCCGGTATTGGTGTCCCGATTGAGTCCCCGCTCGTCCAGGACCCCGGCCTTCAGGAACGCCTTCACCAGGCTGATCACCCGCTTGTCGGTGGCACGTCGACGCAACCGATCCAGCAGAGCGGTATGGTCGATCTCATCGAAACACGCGGCGATATCGCCCTCGAAGACCCACTCATACCCCTCGCGGGCGTACTTACGGATCTCTTCGATAGCGTCCTGAGCACGACGTTCCGGCCGGAACCCATAACTGGACGGACCGAAATCCGTTTCCAGGATCGGTTCCAACACCAGCTTCAAGGATGCCTGCACGACACGGTCGGCAATCGTGGGAATACCCAGGCTACGCAGTTTGCCGTTCGCCTTCGGGATCACCGTGCGCCGTACCGGAACCGGGCGAAACGTCCGGGCCTTCAATTGCACCCGAACCTCCTCCAGGAACCCGTCCACACCGCGCTGGGAGTCTTCGATCGACCGCGCGGTCCGCTTGTCGATCCCCGCACTCCGGGCACCCTTGTTCTCCCGAACCCGACTCCATGCCGTGACAAGGAATGCCGGGTCCGCCACGAGGTTGTACAGATCATCGAACCGACGACCGGAATCGGCCGCCGCCCAACGGTGCAGTTTCGTCTGCATCCCCAGTACCCGCCGTCTTGCCGTGTCCGGCACGGCTAGCAGGGCACCAATATTCATCGGCGCGTCTTCTGGCATAAACAGATCCTTCCGCTGCTGACTCGCTGTCGCCCTTCGCCATGTGGACGGCTTTGTCGGGTAGCCGGAGCGCATTGCTGCGCCCCGGCCCCCTCAGAACCGTGCGTGCCACTCGTCGCGGCACACGGCTCAAGCAAGCCGTGATGGCTCGCAGGCAGACAGAAATGCCGGTCCTCCGAAGCTGTCGGCATTGTGCCGACGTTTGCAGGAGGTGTGCACGAGACGGATGACCGTGTCCGACATGCCGAGTCCACTGTCGACGGTGACATGGTGCCTGCTCATCGCCTTGCGGATCACCACCATCCACCGCTCCCATTCGCGTGGGCTCTGTGGCTGGTGGTCAGCGTGCAAGAGGAGTTCACCGCAGAGTGGGCAGCGCCCATGTTGCAGCTTGAGCAGCCGCAGCCCGAACGCATCAATCGGCGGCGGCGCTCCTTTGCGTCGCCTATCGGCCCAATAGTCGGTCAGGCCCGGATCGTCTGGCGACGACGTGCCGGAGACCATCTGGTGTCGGACGATCTTCGTCCAGGCGAACTTGCGTAGATGGGCGTTGGTGTCACGGTCACCGAAGACCCATCTGTCCTGTCTGGACTTGTTGAACTGGCCGAAGTACCGGGTGACGATCCAGTGCCTCGACTTGTTCTGGTGGCCATGCTTGGCCCACTTGTAGGCGAGCTTCCACATGTAGTCGTCCAGCGCCGTGAACGCCGTGCTGGACACCACCGTCCGGTAGTAGGCCGACCAGCCGCGCACGATCGGATCGATCGCGTGCAGCACTGCACTGACATTGGCCCCGCGCAGGGCTTTCATTTCGGTGCGGAGCCGTTCCCGGATCCGTCTCAAGGCCGCCGGGCTCGGCTTGATCAGCAGCTTGCCGTCGTATCGGCGGACGTTGAACCCCAAGAAGTCGAAGCCATCCTGTTCAACGTGGACGATGCGCGTCTTGTCCTCGTTGAACGCCAGACCTCTCGGGGCCAGCCAGACGGCGAGCCGTGTCTTGACCTGTTCGGCCTCGTCGCGTGAATGACACAACGCGACCAGGTCGTCGGCATACCTGATCAGCGCCGGGCAGCCTTCCACCGACTCGGCGGCGTGCGTGCCGAGCTTGCGGTAGCGGACACCGGCGGCCTGTTCCAATCCATGCAAGGCAACGTTGAGCAACAAGGGACTGACGACTCCGCCCTGGGGAGTTCCTTCTTCGGTCGGAGTCAACCGATCACGCTCGACCACTCCCGCTTTCAGCCACTGCTCGACCAACCCTCTCGCGGGGAACGAGCCGAGCTGGGCGAGGAGGTGGTTGTGGTCGATGCGGTCGAACGCCGCTGTCAGATCCGCGTCCAACACCCACATCCGCCGAGGGTTGCGGCCCTTGAGCGTGAGATAGATGGCTGAGATCGCGTCCTGACAGCCGCGGCCGGGCCTGAAGCCGTAGGACTTCGGCTCGAACCGCGCTTCCCACTCAGGTTCCAGCGCGTTGACCACCCGCGCTTGAAGGACCCGGTCAGCGATCACCGGGATACCCAAGGGGCGCTGCTTTCCGTTGGCCTTCGGGATCAGCACTCGCTTGACCGGCCGGGGCTTCCACGACGACGAGCGATACTGCGCCCAGCGGGCCAACTCGGCCTTGGACTGCGGCAGCAACGCCGTCCTTCCATCCACCCCAGGGGTCGTGCGACCAGCGTTGATCTCCGTCACTCGGCGAACGCTCAGCAGTGTGTTCGCGCGAGATCGGAGCATCAGCTTCTGTAAGTTGCGGACCCGTTTGAGGTCCCCTGCCTGCGACGCCGTGAAGATCCTCTGCCTCAGACGCCGTACGTCGTCCTCGAGGGCCCGCCAGTCGATCGCTTGCCAGTCAAGGATTCTGTCCTCTGGTCCGTTCACCACCGTTGTGGTGGTGTCCAACTTGTCCGTCGGTTCTGGTGTCATCCTCATCGTTTCTTCACGAGCTCACCTGGCCCACGTCAGCACCCTTTCGGGTCCGGGTATCGACCCGGTATCCGGCCAGTTATCCGAAGCGACCGGCGAAGGAACTGGTTATGCTGCCTCGGTTTCCTGCTTCCTTTCGGCGACCGGCATTGGCTTCTTGGGCCATCCTGCGTCCGCTGGAGGATCGGGCCTTCCTCACGGTCGGCTTGCCGGAAACATCGTTGTTCCCGGACTCCAACGGAGTTGTCACGTTCCGCACGAGCGAGATCCGACCGGGGTGGGTGCCCCCTATACCCCGAGGACGACGGTGTTCTCCCGACCAGCATAGGGTCTTCCGGTCGGCGTCTGCCGCTTTTCAGCGGCCAGTCCTTGACCCTGCTGCAACATCCCATCGGCGGGGTTTCCGATGACGAGGCATCATCAGGGGTTCACTCGCGTTCACCCGTCCGGTCTTCCCCGTGACCTGTGACTCCCGGATGGAACGGGAGTCCTTGGGTCTGTTCACCTGAGCTTCGAACCCCGCCGTTACCAGCGACGCACGTCAGGCCGGGGACAGATCCACGAACACCGACCTGGAACTACACCTTCGACATCAGTCGAACCTCCAAAATGCGTTCACTCAACTCGTGCGACCTCGTGTCGCACCCCGCCCTCGGACTACTACGGCGACTCCGCCCCACTCCGAGACCATCGATGGGCAATGGCATCTACCCGCCGCACCACCGGCCGTGGCGCGAGTAGGGAGTCCCGAACTGGTTCCCGTGTTCACGTGATTCCGATCGATGGAGGAGGCATCCAGCTTTACCCCGACGGCTCCCCGCGAGTACGCCACAGACATTCCCCGCAGGCTGCCCGAACCCACCAACCCGATTCGGACGGGCGCTACACCTACCATTCGGTTCACGCGCACCGCTTACCGACCCACATGCACCGCCAGCCAAAACTTACCGTGACGGTGACATCCATCCACCAGGTTCGAGTCGGTTCCACTTAACGAGGCCTCAGACACTGGTTTCTCGCGTATACCTTTCCATCTCGCTCACCGAGCCCGCCTCATCTGGCAGTGCTGACACGACTCGACTTTGTCAGGGCCGCTTGCCACCCAACCCACCATTCCCACGGGTCAGGCTGCCCTCAGCTTCACCGAACCGCTGTGACGATTCGGCGGCAGAGTCCTTTCACCTCCGCTCGGAAATCACGCGCCTCACGGCGCACGTGCACACGGTGGTGCGCGTTTGTCCATTGTGGAGGACGATCGCAGCTCGGAAACGCGCATCCTCGGTCCCGGAACACCAACGCCTTCCGGATCGCGGTCGGGATCGTGCGGCTGCTCCGACCGACATCGAGGGGTTCGGAGCGGGACCCGAGCACCATGGGCAGGATGCGCGCATCGCAGGCGATCCGCCGGGCCTGGGAGGCTTTCAGGCTCAGTCCGCCTTCCAGGGTGGCGGTGTGCAGGGTTGCGCCGGCGACTTGGTCGCGTAGCACGTCCCAGGGCAGGGTGACGGTGAGGTGCGGTTTCTGGCCGCCGTCCTCGGGGAGTTCGCCGGAGTCGGTGACGAGTTTGAAGACATCGGCCAGGGCGTCGCCGTGGCGCTCGGCGAGCGTGCGGCGGTCCGGCCGACCCTCGTCGCCGCGCGGTGTGGACAGTGCGGACAGGGTTCCGGTGAACAGGGCCCCGGTTTCGGGTTCCAGATCACAGATCGCGACGACCCGTCCGGATTTCTTCACGGTGTAGCGGACTTCGTTGCGCGGTGTGGCGAGCTCGTCTTCGTGCGGCGCCGATCCGTCCTGGTCCTCGCGGGCGAGGATCTCACGGCCCAGCCGCCGCACGATCAACGGATCCAACTGGTGGGCGGCCTGCACCAGAATCCGCTGCGTCGACTCGTACAACTCGGGGGCCAGGGGTGGGAGTTTGGCGAGGGTGTCCACGATGACCGTGATGTGCTCGGGGTGTAGCACCCCGGCATCAGCGGCCGCCCCCATGATCGACCACTTCTCGAGTTGTCCGGCCCGCTGCACCCGGCGCTTCGCGTCGGCGGTGGTGATCGCCAACCGGTCGTGCAGCAACGCCGCGGTGTCCCGATGCCCCCAGTCGCGGGCCACACCACGGCGGTCCAACTCGCCGATGGCGCGCAGCATCCGCGCGTGTCGCAGCCGATCCTCACGCTCCAACTCGGCGATCTGATCGAGCAACTCCTCATCACCGCAACGCCACCATCCGGCGTCCGGCGCGTCTTCCCGTTGAGTGCTCATACCTCCATGATCACCGGGAAGTGATCGCGGCGCATCACTCGATCGAGTGATAGGTCGAACGAATGTTCGATACGCTGAGTGATGCTGGCGGGTCGAGAAAGCTAGTCCTCTTCGGACTTTTCGTCCTCGGGCCGGCTCAACAACTTCTGACCGCGCAGCGACAGTTCCATCTCCAGCCGCTCGTCCGGGTTGTTGAGACGGTCGCCGAACAGCGCCTCAAGCTGCCGCATCCGGTACCGCACCGTCTGCGGGTGCACGTCCAGCGCCTTCGCGATCTCCGGCACCGCGCCCCGGGTTTCCAACCACGACAACAATGTCTCGGCCAACCTGGCCCGCTGGTTGGGGGACAGGTCGGCCAGCGGCGCGAGGCTGCGCTTGGCGAGTTCGCCGACCAGCAACTCGTCGGTCAGCAGCCACATGGTGGACAGGTGATCCCGGCACCAGACCACCGGATCGTCGGCGATGGCGCCGGTGTGCACCAGGCCCAGCGCCCGGCGGGCCCACTGCAGCGACTTGGGCGCCTCAGCCACCGGAACATCCGGGCCGACGACCGCCCGCCAGCCGGGCAACTCGGCCGAGAAGTCGCGCAGGTGCGTCTCCGGATCGGCGGTGATCATGGTGGGCTGCGCGCTTTCCAGGTCCACCAACATGGCCAGGTCGAATTCCGGCAGCGGCAAATCCTCGTCATCGACGGCAGCCGCGGCACTGCCGACGCCGATGGCGCCGACGTCGCCGTCCCGGCTCGGTTCGAGGGCGACCACGCACAGTCGTTCGGGCAGCGGCCAGTTGGTGGCCTTGGCCAGTTCGGCGATCGCGGCCGAGGACGCCGGCGGCTGTTGCAGGATCATCTCGGACAGCCGCTGGCGGCGCCGGTCGAAGGTGCCGGCAGCGCGGGCCTGCTCGGCCGCGTATCCCTCCAGCGACAGAATCGAGATGTCGTTGACGAAGGCGAAAATGGCCTCGGCGCCCACCGACAGCGCGGCGGTCGGTATTCCCATCGACATGCCGATCGCGGACACCGCCCGCCAGGCGGCCCGCCCGCCGACCCGGTACGCGGCCTGCAGCGAGTCCATCGTGCGGCCCTCGCGGAATTCCAGCCGCCCGCGCTGGCGCAGCGCGTCGGCCCACTCGCTCTGGCCGTGCTCCGGTTTGCCGACCGAGTCGATGCAGTGCGCGATCGCCGCGTGCACGCCCCTGGTCATCAGCTTGCCCAGCCGGCTGTCCGGATCGTCGGTGTACTCGGGCACCGCGCGGCGGATCTCGGCCATCACGTCCCGGGCGATGCGGCTGGCGTGCGGCTTGAACCGAAGCGCGATCTCGCGGGGCATGGTGGCCCAGAGGTCGCCAGACGATCCGATATCGCCGGTAGCTCGCCGACCGTCCGCGCCTTTGCCGCCTACCACGGTCAACGGCCGGCGACCGCTAGAGTGCACGACGGAGCCTCCCGGACGGCCTGCACTGACAGTCATGATCGTCACCCTCCGCTACCACAGCTGACCGTGATGCGCATACTGGTCAGTACGGCAGCGCCCAAATTTGTCGGCTGACGATAAGATTACCTCGCCTCTGTGTCAATAGGTGGTACCACACGCCCACCCCTATGGGGTACACCGGGGTCTCACTATTCACCGACAGTGCCGAGGGTTGGCTCGCCCTGGTGGTTATGCGAGGCTGTTTCCGCACAATCGGCGACGTCAGGGCGGCAGGGGCCATGCGCGGAACGCACCGCCGCGGGCTCCGCCATATCGCGGTCGCCGGCGGCCTGCTGGGGCTACTCGGCGTGGGCGTGGTCGCCTTGAGCGGCAACACATCCGATCTCGGCCCGGTTCCGGACTCCGCCGCGCCCCCGCCGAACTACCTTGGCCTGGACAGCTACCTGCACTGGGACAAGTTGCCGTACCTGGAAATCGGTGACCGGGTCGGTGGCCAGTCCACTGCGGATCCCGGCGGCAGCAACAGCGTCGGCAACGGGTTGGGGAGTCTGCCCGACGGCGAACGGGTTCTGTTCGACCAGGCCGGTCCGGGCGTGGCGACTTTTTTGCGAATGCAGCAGGGCACGGGCGGCCCGTGGCGGTTGCGCCAGGACGGCGTCGACACCGTGATCGGCGCCAACGACCTCGGCCAGCGGCGGCCGACGACAGCCCCCGGCGTGCGGTTTCCCTATCCGCTGTCGCTCAACAAGACGGAAAGCCAGGGCAGCAGCGTCGTCGCCACCGCCCTGCCCTTTGGCCGGGACCTGAGCCTGACCTCGTCGTCGGCCAACGGGAATTTCTATTCGCTGTACCGAAAACTGCCGATCGACGCGCCGCTGCCGCAACAGAACGCGGACACCGTCAACCGGGTGGCGGCGCTGCTGCGGTCGTCCGCGAGCGATCTCCTGCCGGCGGATCTCACCGCGCAGCGGGGCACCCTGTCGCTGGCCGGCGGCGCGTCCGGCACGGTGACCACCATCGCGGGCAGCCAGGAAATCCGGACGATCACCTTCGCGGTGCCGGTCGCCGACATGGTGTCGTTCGGGGACGCCCGGCTGCGTATCTACTGGAACGGCGAGTCGGCGCCGAGCGTGGACGCGCCGATCGGGTACCTGGCCGGGGACGGCGGCGGGGTCTATCAGCCGGCCGGTCGACCGCTGGTGGGCGCTTTTCCCAGTGATATCACCGCGATCACCGGCCCGGATGGCAGCCCGTATCTGCGGTTCAGTCTGTACTGGCCGATGCCGTTCACCGCGGGGGCGCGCATCGAGCTGGCGTCCGGACCGGTGGCGACCGGTCCGGTGAGCTGGTCGGTGGGGTACCAGCGGTTCACCGATCCACCCAACTGGGTCGGCACATTCCACGCCAACTACACCGAGATCCCGCGTCCCACGCCCGGTCAGGACATGAGCTTCCTGGACTATCGGGGCAGCGGCAAACTGGTCGGCACGGTGATCAATTTCGGCGCGGTGGGCACCACCCTGGAGGGGGACCCGCACATCTATCTCGACGGCAGCCGCACGCCGCAGATCGTCGGCACCGGAACCGAGGAATGGGGGATGGGCGGCGACTACTGGAACAATGGCCGGCAGACGACACTGCCGCTGGCCGGACTGCCGTCCACGAACGACAATCCACAAGGGACTGATGTGGACGGGGCCGCCGAATACCGGTTCCTGATCGCCGACAGCATTCCGTTCAACAGCCGGATCGTGGTCAACTGGGAACACGGCGGGGTGAACGAGTCGACGCCGCCGTATCGGGCCACCATGCTGTGGTACGGCAATCCGAACCCCACGGCGGTGCGCACCGATCAGTTGGCGGCGTCGGGTGGAAGCGGCTACCGACTGGACTCGGCGTACGAGTACACGGTGACCGCGCCGACGGTCGGCGGGACGATGACCGCGACCACCGGGCAGGCTGATTTCGTGCTGAAGCCGCGACCGGACAACGTGGGCGCCTTCCTGCGTCGCACTTTTGATTCGTGTGTGCCGAATCAGCGCGCCACGGTGCTGGTCGACGGCCGGTTCGCCGGCACCTGGTACGACCCGGGCGGATCACCGCGCGCCGAGAATCGGTGCTGGCGGCAGGAGGACTTTCCGTTGCCCGCCAGCCTCACCGAAGGCCGCGACGCGATCACCGTCACCGTGCGGAACGCGCCATCGCCCAGCGCCGGGCTACCCGCCGGCACGGTGTGGACCGCGGCCGACTACGCGCTGTACAGCTTCGTCACCGCGTGAATCGGCCCGCCGGCACGGCGACATGGGCGAACTGAGGTGCGGGTCGCGGCCAGGCGCGGTAGTGGCCGCGACCCGCGGCCCGTGACCAGCCGTGTTTCGGCCGGTCACGGGCGGTCGTGTCAGCTCGACAGGCCCAGCGTCGAGGCGATCGACGGCCAGGTCTTGTCGAACTCGCGCTGCCAGTACGGCCACGAGTGCGTGCCGTTGCCGTAGTAGTCCGTCGTCACTGGAATGCCCTGCTGCTGCATCATGTTCGTGAAGCTCTGCGACGACTGGAGCACCCACGGCTCGATGAGGTCGCCGTTCGCCGACGGCGATCCCGGCGTGTCCAGCGGCCCGGGCGAACCGTTCCCGGACGACACGAACAACTTGATGCCCTTGAACGCCTGCGGATGGTCGTACGGGTTGTGGGCGTTCCAGATGCCTATGTTCATGTAGGGATCACCCCACAGCGCCCACGGGTTGGAGCCGTCCCGACCCAGCACCGCCCACTGGATGAACTGCTGCACCGAATACAACTCGGTGTTCGGGATGCCGCTGTAGGAGAACGCTCCCTGGAACATGCCCGGATTCTGGAAGGCGTACTCCAACGCGCCGAACCCGCCGATGGACAGCCCGGCGACGACCCTGCGCGTGCCGGCTCGGAAGTCCCGGGTCAGGATCTGCAGCAGTTCCTTGGTGTGGAACGTGGACCAGTCCGGCTTGTTCGCGCCCCAGTTCCACCACGCCGAGTACATGCCGTCCTCGCCGTCGGCGGGCATCACGATCAGCGCGTCGGAACTCGCCGTGACGTTCTCCACGTCGGTGTTGATCGTCCAGTCCTGGTAGTCGTTCTGGTCGTTGGACCCGCTCAGCAGGTACAGCACCGGCCAGCTCTGGCCGGGCTGGCTGCTCCAGTCCGCCGGCAGTTCCACCCGAACCGGCTCGGTGGCGCCCACCGCCGGCGAGGAGATCTGCACGTCGAGGGTGCGCGCGTCGACCTGGGTCTCCGAGACGATGCTCGCGCCGTCGTCGGCGCTGGCGGTGCCGGTTCCGTCCAGGCCGACGGCCGCCGAGGCGGTGCCCGCCTGCCAGGCCACGATCCCGGACGCGACAACGGTTCCGCCGACCAGGATGCTCACGATCCGACGCCCCCGCCAGCGTCGGCGCGGAGCCGCCCGATCGGCTGCTCTTCGGGTGAACCTCATACGTGAGCCTCCTTGATCACATTCCGCTCAAAGCGGGATATTGCCGTGCTTGCGGGCCGGAATCGTGCTTCTCTTCTGTCGCAGCATCCGCAGTGCGCTCGCGACCTCAGTTCTGGTGTGCGCCGGCCGAATCACCCGGTCGACGTAGCCGCGCTCGGCGGCCGCGTACGGCGTCGCGACGGTTCGCTGGTACTGCGTGGTCAGTTCTCGACGCAGCCGGCCCCGCTCCGGCTCGTCCTGTTTGGACAGCCCTCGGCCGTGCAGCACCTGCACCGCGCCGACCGCACCCATCACCGCGATCTCGGCCGTCGGCCAGGCGAGGTTCACGTCCGCGCCGAGGTGCTTGGAGCCCATCACCGCATAGCCGCCGCCGTAGGCCTTTCGGGTCACCACGGTGACCTTCGGGACGGTGGACTCGGCGTAGGCGTAGATCAGCTTGGCGCCCCGGCGGATGATGCCCTGCCGCTCCTGCGCGACGCCGGGCAGATAACCGGGCACGTCGGCGAAGGTCAGCAGCGGAATGCCGAACGCGTCGCAGAACCGGACGAACCGAGCCGCCTTCTCGGACGCGTCGATGTCGATGGCGCCGGCGAAGTGCCGGGGCTGGTTGGCCACCACACCCACGGTGTGCCCCTCGACCCGGCCGAACGCGCAGATCATGTTGGGCGCGAACCGGTCGTGCACCTGGAGCACGTCGCCGTCGTCCACCACCCGGCGGAGCACGTCGAGCATGTCGTAGCCCTGGTCGCCGGCGTCGGGCACGATGCCGTCCAGCTCCAGATCCGCCGCGGTCAGCTCGTGCTCGGTGTCGTCGGCGTAGGCCGGCGGCGGACTGGTGTTGTTGCTGGGCAGGTAGCCCAGCAGGGTCTTCACCCAGTCGATGGCGTCGGTCTCGTCCGCCGCCAGATAGTGCGAGTTGCCGGACACCGTGCTGTTGGTGAGCGGACCGCCGAGCTCTTCCAGGGTCACGTGCTCGCCGGTCACGGCGGACACCACCTCCGGTCCGGTGATGACCATGTGCGAGGTGTTGTCCACCATCACGGTGAAGTCGGTGATCGCGGGGGAGTAGACCGAGCCGCCGGCGCACGGGCCCAGGATCAGCGAGATCTGCGGGATCACCCCGGAGGCCAGCGTGTTGCGCCGGCCCAGCTCGGCGTAGTACGCCAGCGAGACCACGCCCTCCTGGATGCGCGCGCCGCCGGAGTCGTTGATGCCGATCAGCGGGCAGCCGATCCGCATCGCGAGGTCCATCACCTTCAGCACCTTGGCCCCGAACGCCTCGCCCATGCTGCCGCCGAACACGCTGAAGTCCTGGGAGAACAGGCATACCCGGCGGCCGTCGACGGTGGCGTGCCCGGTGACCACGCCGTCGCCGTACGGGCGGCTGGCGTCCATGCCGAAATCGGTGCAGCGGTGCCGGGCGAGCTGGTCGGTCTCCACGAACGATCCCGGATCCACCAGCAGCTCGATCCGCTCCCGCGCGGTCAGCTTGCCCTTGGGGTGCTGGCGCTCCACGGCCCGCTTCTCCGCGATACGCAGCGCGTCGTCCTGCCGCATCAGCAGGTCGTCGATCAGCGACGCGGTGCCCGATGTCAGGTCGCGAACCTCAGCGTTGAACATCTCATCGAACATCTCAGGGCTCCTTGCGACCGTGCTCCGCCGAGCCGAGGGCGTCGGCGAGGTGGTGTGCCAGGACCGCCACGTTCGGCGGGTCGATCATGGTCACGTGGTCACCCGGCACCCGGACCACGCGCAGGTCGGCGCACAGCTCGTCCCAGCCCAACGCCTCGTCGGTGCGCAGGTAGCGCGGGTCCAGCGAGGTGGTCAGCTGGTGCTGGTCGGCGGCCCGCAGCAACAGGACCCGCCCGTCGTACGGCCGCGGTTGGTACCGCTCGGACACCCGAGCATCCACATAGGACGTGTACTGGTGGCGCAGCACCGCCTCGCCCAGATCGGGCACCCGGCTGGACAGTCTGTCCAGCACGAACCTGATCTGCTCCGGTTCATCCAATGTGGACAACTCAGTGATGGAGATGTCCAGCCGCACGCCGTAGGTGTGCTCGACGTGCTCGGCGAACCGGGCGAACCGCTCCAGCAACAGCACCTGTGGCGAGGCGTTGGGCGCGGGCAGCGGCAGGATCGAGTCGATCATCGCCACCAGCGACACCCGCTGCCCGGCCTTGGTCAGCACCGAGGCCACCTCGTACGCCAGACAGCCGCCGAACGACCAGCCGCCCAGCAGGTACGGGCCGTCCGGCTGGATCTCACGCAGCAGCTCGACGTACCGGGCGGCCTTGTCCTCGACAGTGTCCACATCGTCCAGTCGCTCGTAGCCGTAGCACGGCCGTCCATTCGGCAGCGCGGCGATCAGCGGCTGGTACACGCTCGTCGGTCCGCCCGCCGGGTGGAACAGGTGCAGTGGCACATCGGCGCCCTCGGCCCGCAGTGCGCGTACCACCATCTGATGTGGATTGTCCTCGAACGAGGACCGGAGCAGGTCGGCCATCACCGCGATGGTCGGGTTGGCGAACAGCGACTCAACCTCGGGCACCGGGCCGCGGTCGCCGATCCGGTCCGCGATCAGCGCCCGTACCTGGTCGGCCAGCACATCGTCGCCGCCGACCGCGAAGAAGTCGTCATGCACACCCATTCCGTTGCGGCCCAACACATCCCGCCACAGCAGGGCCAGCCAACGTTCGGTGGCGTCGCGCGGCCCGATCGGCCCATGCGCCGCCGGCGCGGCAGGAATCCGCTCGGCGTTCGGCTGGGCGGCGGCGGGTTGCGGGGTGGGCACGGTGGGTACGGTGGGTTGCGGGCCAGGCGGGGAAGGCACGGTGGGTTGCGGGCCAGGCGGGGAGGGCACGGTGGGTACAGTGATGCCCACGGTCGCGGCCAGCTCGTCCGCGACGTCGGCGAGGCTCGCGCCGCGCAGCAGCGCCGAGACCGGTGGCGGCACGCCGAGATCGTGTTGCACCGCCGCGCGCATCCGCATCGCCATCAGCGAGTCCAGCCCGAGCTGGGTGAGCGGCAGGTGCTGGTCCAGCCGGTCCGGCGTGGTGCCGATCAGCCCGGCCAGCAGGTTCGCCAGCCGGTTGCGCAGCACGTCCACGCCTTCGTCCGGCGCCATTCGGCGCACCGCTGCCAAGCCCGGCCAGTCATCCCCGCCGGCCGAACCGTCCACAGTGGTCGGACCGGCGCCGGCCAGCAGGTCGGCGAGGAACGGCCGGCTCGCCAGTTCCGGGTAAAGGTCCAGGGTCGTCGCCAGGTCCACCCGGGCGACGCCGGTGGCCGCCCGGCCGCCGGCCAAGATCGTCTCCATCGCCGCGACGCCCTGCTCCGGTCGCAGCGCCGCCAGCACCGCGTTGGCCCGGTCCGCTCCGTCAGCGTCCGCGCGTTCCCAAGCGCCCCACTGGATGGTGGTCGCTGGCAGGCCCTGCCGGCGGCGGTCGGCGACCAGCCCGTCCAGCCAGGCGTTGGCGGTGGCATAGGCGGCCTGGCCCGGCGACCCGAACAGCGCGGCGACCGACGAGAACACCAGCCACCAGTCCAGCGGCACGTCCGCGGTGGCCTCGTGCAGCGCGGCGCCACCGAGCACCTTGGGGCGCCACACCGTCATCAGGTCATCCTCGGTCAGCTCGATGGCCAGCCGGTCGGCCAGCACGCCGGCCGCGTGCACCACGCCGTAAAGCGGCAGGCCGTCGGCTTGAGCGTGGTCGACCAGTCGTCGGGCCACGCCCGGCTCGGCGATGTCGCCGGGCACCACGTCGATCTCGGTGCCATTCGCCCGCAGTTCGCCCAGCACCGCGATGGTCGCCGGGGAGGGCCCGTGGCGGCCGCTGAGCACCACCCGTCTGGCCCCGCCGGCAACCAGCCAGCGGGCCACCCGCAGACCGAGCTCGCCGAGACCTCCGGTGATCAGGTAGGCGCCGGGCCGGACAGTCCGGCCCGCGGGCTCGACGCCGGACTCGGCCTGGGCCAGGTCGGTGCGGGCCAGCCGGGCGGTGTAGCGGACATCGCCGCGCCAGGCGACCTCGTCGGCGGCGGAGTCGGCGCGCAACTCGTCGGCCAGGTGGTCCACGGTCGCGCCGGCGCCGAGGTCCACCAGGCTGGCGCGCAGCTCGGGATGCTCGAACGCGAGCACCCGGACCAACGCCCGCAGACAACCCAGGCCCGGCGCGCCGGATTCGGCCGGGTCCACCGCTGTGCCGCCGACGGTGACGAACCACAGTCGCGGCGTCGGGTCCGAGCGTCGTTCCAACTCGCGGACCCACGCCGCCGCCGTGTGCACCCACTGCCGGGCCCGCGCCGGATCGGTGTAGTCGTCGGCCGGGCCGGCGATCAGCACCACGTCCGACGGGCGGATGTCGCCGATGTCCTGGTCGTCCGGACGATCGTGGCCGTGCACCGGCGTCGCCCGGTCGCCGTGCTCGGCCAGCAGATCCGCCAGCGCGGCTCGGTCCACAGTGGACTTGTCGGTGTCGTCTGTGCCGTCGGTGGCCAGCAGCCAGGCGCGCGGTCGCCGCGCGGCCGGCGGCAGCGGGTCCGGCTTCCAGCGCAGCTCGAAACCGAGATCGCGCGGATCGGCGGGCAATTCGGCCAGGCTCATCCGGTGGGCCCGGACATCGGCGATCTCGGCCAGCACCTCCTCGTCGGGACCGACGAGTTGCACCGTGCCGACCAGGGTCTGACCGCCGTCGACCGGACGGAGCACGGCGTCACACCGCACCCCGCGTGCCGGATCGCCGTAAACCTGTGCGGAGCCGATCGCCCTCGGCAGGTAGACGCCGGTGGAGTCGGCCTGGCCGTACCCGGCGGCGACCAGCGCGTGCAGGCACGCGTCGGCGAGCGCGGGATGCAGGCCGAACGCCGGATGCGCGGTGGTCGGATCGGGCAGCGTCACCGACGCCGAGGCGCGGCCGGGCACCGCGCGCACGTCGCGCAGGCCGCGGAACGCCGGACCGTACTGCTGTCCGGACCGGGCCAGCACCGGATACAGGTCGAGCGGTTCGCCCTCGGTGACCGATCCCAACGGGTTCGGCGGCGGCGCGTCGTCCGGCCGCACGAAGGCGGTGGCGTGCAGCGTCCAGCCACCACCGGCCGCCGGCGCCGACACGGTCACCCGACCACCAGCGCCCACCGCGCCGACCGGCTCGAACACGGTGGTGACCTCGGTGCTGGCCGACAGCGGCAGTAGCTCGCGGAGGTCGAGGTTCTCCACCCGCACCCGGTCCACGCCCAGCGCCGTTCGGCCGGCGGATCGGGCCATCTCCAGGTATCCGGTCGCGGGCAGCACGCTCACCCCGTAGGCCTGGTGATCGGCCAGCCAGGGCAGCGCCTCGGTGCCGATGTCGGCCTGCCAGGCGTGCCGGCCGTCCGGCATGGCGACATGCGAGTCCAGCAGTGGATGGTGGTTCGTTCTGGGCTTGGCGCTCGGCGCGGCGATCCAATGCCGCTCGTGCTGCCAGGCCGGTCCGGGCAGGTCGAGGACGGGGGAGCGGGGGTAGCGGAGGGTGAGCACGTCGGCGTGGCCGTGCGCGTGCAGCGCGGCGACGGTCGGCAGACAACCGTCCTGTTCGGACTTCCGGTTCAGGCTGCCGAGCGCCAGCACGCCGCCGACATTCTCGGCGGCGGCGGTCTGCTCGACCGACCCGATCGCGATCGGATGCGGCGCGATCTCGACGAAGGTTCGGTGTCCGTCGGCCAGCGTCGCGGCCAGCGCCTGGGTGAACCGGACCGGGCGGCGCAGGTTGGCCGCCCAGTAATCGATGTCGAAGCGTGGCTGAGCGCGCGGGTCGTCCAGCACGCTGGAGTAGCACGGCACCCGGGGCGGCGTCGGCTCGACGGCGGCGATGGCGGCGCGGAACTCGGCCAGCAGCGGCTCGACCGCCGCCGAGTGCCCGGCCCCGCCGACCGGCAGCTTGCGGGCCAACCGGCCCAGTGCTTCCGCGTGCCGGACCAGCGCGTCGATCTGCTCCGGCGGCCCGCCGACGGTGCACTGCGCCGGGGCGCCGTAGACGGCGATCGACACGTCGGGGAATTCGGCGCGCAGCGCGGCAAGTTCGGTCGCGGACAGCTCGACCACCGCCATCGCGCCCTGCCCGGCGTTGTCCACGCCGGCGAGTAGCCGCGATCGGGCCGTGACGATCCGCAGTCCCTGTTCCACGTCCAGCGCGCCGGCGACGACCGCGGCGGCGATCTCGCCCATCGAATGCCCGACCACGGCCGCCGGATGCACGCCCTGCGCACGCCAGAACTCGGCCAGTGCGACCTGCATGCCGAACAGCACCGGTTGCAGGACGCTGAGGTCGGTCAGCATCTCGTCGCTGCCCAGCGCCTCGCGCAAGGAGAACCCAGCGACTGAACGGAAACTCGGCGCCAGCGTGACCACCGCGCGTCGGAAGTCTGGTTCGGCGGCCAGCAGCCGACGACCCATCCCAGCCCACTGCGACCCGTACCCGGAGAACACGAACACCGGCCCGGTCCCGCTGCCAGGCCCATTACCACGAACCCGGCTGCCGGCGGATTGCGCTGTCCACAACGAATCCGGTTGTCCACAGGACGCCGAATCGCCCTTCGCCGGCCCCGTCGGCGCCGATAGACTGGCCACGGGGCCGCCCCCGGGTGGGTGGGGGGTATCTACGGGTGCTGGCGGGGTGCGTTGCGGCGCTTGGGTTTCGGGGACCCGCGGGGCCGCCAGGCGGGTGCGGGCGAGGGTGACAGCGGGCGACGGTTCGCCCGCGGCGAGGGCGCGCAGCGCGGCGGCCAGATCGTCCCGGTTCGCGGCGACCACGGCGGCGCGGACGGTCAGGTGGTCGCGGCGGGCAACCAGCGCGGCGGCGACATCAGCCAGCGGGACCGGCCGTCCGGCCGGTGAGAGGATCCATTCCGCCAGGTCGGCTGCGCGGGCCCGAACCCCCGCCTCCGACATCGCCGACAGCGCGAACACCTGCGCCGACTCGGCCGAGGGGGCATCGGAGTCCATCGGCGGTGCCGCCGACCATTCCTCCATCACCACGTGCGCGTTGCTGCCGCCGAAGCCAAACGCCGACACACCGGCGCAGGCCAGCCCGGAGTAGCGCGGCCACGCCAGCGGCGTCGCCGCCACCGACAGCTTCAGCGCGTCGAAGTCGATCAGCGGGTTCGGCTCGTGGTAGTGCAGGCTGGCCGGGATCCGGCCGTTCGCCAGCGCAAGCACCACTTTGATCAGGCCGACGATCCCGGCCGCGCCCTCCAGGTGGCCGAGGTTCGTCTTCACCGAGCCGAGCAGCAGCGGCCGGTCGCCACTCCGGCCAGCGCCGAGCACCTCGCCCAGCGCGGCCGCTTCGATCGGGTCGCCGAGCAGCGTGCCGGTGCCATGCGCCTCCACATAGTCCACAGTGGCCGGATCGACATCGGCCGCCGTGTACACGTCGCGCAACAGCGCGGCCTGCGCCTCCGGATTCGGCGCCATCAGTCCATTCGAACGGCCGTCGCTGTTCGTTCCACTGCCGCGGATCAGCGCCAGCACCCGGTCGTCCGCGCGGCGCGCGTCGGACAACCGCCGCAAGATGACCACACCGCAGCCCTCGCCGCGCGCGATACCGTTGGCCGACGCGTCGAATGCCTTGCACCGGCCGTCCGGGGCCAGCACGCCCGCATGGCCGAAAGCGGCGGTGACGGCCGGCGTCAGCAGCGTGTTGACTCCGCCGACCACCGCCAAGTCGATCTCGCCCGCGCGCAGCGCCCGCACCGCCTGGTGCACCGCCACCAGCGACGACGAGCACGCCGTGTCCACCACCACGCTCGCGCCGCGCAGGTCGAGCAGATACGACAGCCGGTTGGCGATCACGCTGCCCGCCGCGCCGGTCGCCGACCACGCGTCAACCGCGTCGATATCGGCCATGCTCAGCGATCCGTACTCGGTCGCCGACACACCCATGAACACGCCGGTGCGGCTGCCGCGCAGCGAGCCGGGCGCGATGCCGGCCTGCTCCAGCGCCGCCCACGCCACTTCCAGCACGATCCGCTGCTGCGGGTCCATCACCGCGGCCTCGCGCGGGGTGATGCCGAAGAACGCGGCGTCGAATCCGGCGACATCGTCCAGGTAACCGCCGAGCGGCGCCTGGGTCTCGGCCGGCCAGCGGCCCTCCGGTGGCGAGCCGATGACGTCCCGGCCGGAGTCCAGCAGGTTCCAGAACCGCCCAGCCGACTCGACGCCGCCGGGCAGCCGGCAGTCGACGCCGATCACCGCGATCGGCTCGCCGGCATCGCTGACCCCGCCGCGGGAAACCCCTGGAGCGGCAGCCGAATCGCCGGTCAGCGCGGCCACCATCGAGGCGATGCTCGGGTGCTGGTAGACAAACGTGGGCCCCAGCGCGCGTCCGACCACATCGGACAGTTCGGTGGCCAGGGTCACCGCGTTCCGCGAGGACAGGCCGAATTCATGCACCGCTCGGTCGACCTGCACCTCGCCCACCGTGAGCTCCGTCAGTGCGGCTACCCGGGCGGTCAGCCACCCGGTCAGCTCATCCGGCCCCATCGACTTACTGGTCATCGGCGAGGTACTGGTCGCGGCAGGCGAATCGGGCGATCTTGCCGCTGGACGTCCGGGGCAGCGAGTCGGCCGGCACCAGCCGGACGTCCCGTAGCGCCAGGCCGTGGCCCTCGGACACCGCCGCCCGCACGGCCACCCGCACCTCGGCCTCGTCGATGTCGTCCGCCGACACTTTCCGAGCCAGCTCGGCCAGCACCACCGCCTGCTCACCGGACTCACCCGACACGGTGAACGCGACGGTGTTGTTCCGCCGGATCGCGGTGTGCGCGTGCTCCACGGTCTGCTCGATGTCGTGCGGGTAGTGGTTACGGCCGTCCACGATGATCATGTCCTTGATCCGGCCGGTGACGAACAGCTCGCCGTCGTGTCGAACGCCGAGGTCGCCGGTGCGCAGCCACCAGCGCGGGTCGGTCGCGGCGCCCTCCTCGTCGCGCAACTGGTTGTGGAACGTCCGCGCGGTCTCCTCCGGCTGACCCCAGTAGCCGTGCCCGACATTCGCACCGCTCACCCAGACCTCGCCGACCTCGCCGTCGCCGCGCGCCCGCCGGGTCTCCGGGTCCACGATCGCCACGTCCTGGTCGACCGGGATGCCGCAGGACACCAGTTCGACCGCACCGTCCGCACCTTCGGCCATCGGCACCGCCTGCCCTGCCGCCAGCCGCGCCCGGTCCAGCACCCGCCGCACCGGCGGCTGGCCGGGCACGCTGGCGGACACGAACACGGTGGCCTCGGCCAAGCCATAGGAGGGTCGGTGCGCCTCCGGTCGCAGCCCGCACTCGGCGAACGCGCTCCGGAACTTCTCGATCGCCGCCGACCGCACCGGCTCCGCGCCGTCGATCAGCGTGGTCACCGTGTCCAGCCGCAGCCGCAGCTTGTCCTGGTCGGACACCCGCGCCGCGCACACCGCGTAGGCGAAGTTCGGCGCCGCGCTGATCGTGCCCGGGTTCGCCGACATCGCGCGCAGCCAGCGTTCCGGCCGCTCGATGAACGCGAACGGGTCGATCAGCACCGTGCGCACCCCGGCCACCAGCGGCGCGGCCACCGCCAGCATCAGACCCATGTCGTGGAACAGCGGCAGCCAGCTCACCATGGTCGAGTGGCCCGGCCGCACCTGGTACGCCCGGATGGCGTGGCGCGCGTTCGCGATCACGTTGCCATGGCTGACCATCACACCGCGCGGCGCGCCGGTGGAACCCGAGGTGTACTGCAGATAGGCGAGATCGTCCGGGCGCACCGGCACCGGCGCGTCCTTGCCGAACATCGCGCCGGCCGGGGGCAGGTCGTCCACGGCCACCGGCTCGGTCACCGCGAGACCGGTCGAGTCGATGAACGCCGCGACGTCCGCCCGGTGGGCCGAGGTGGTGAGAATCGCGGCGGGCGAGCAGTCGCGCAGCACGGCTTCCAGCCGGCCGGCGTGGCCGGGCAGGCTCGGCGCGAACAGCGGAACGGCGACGGCTCCGGCCCGCAGCGCACCCAGGAACGCCGCGACGTAGTCCGGGCACTGGTCGATCAGCACCGCCACCGGTTGGCCGACATTGACCCGACGGCGCAGCGCGGCGGCCACCGCGGTCACCCGGTCGTCCAACCGCTGCCAGGTCCATGAGGTCTGCGTCCCACCGGGCCGCTCGCGGTAGTCGAGCCAGTTGATCGCGGTCTGGTCACCGGCCAGCGCCGCCCACTGCGTCAGCAGACCGGGCAGCGAGGTGTCATCGGCCTCGCGCGTCACCACCGAAACGCCGAACGAAGCTATGCCAGAACTCATCCCGCGGCTCCTCACGCCAGTTGGTGACGCCGGCGCGGGCATGCAGCCCAAAAAACACGGGTAATCCGCGACGTGATTAGCGCCGTGTCCTGTCGCCGTCCCGGCTCAAATTCGACTTGGCTCACCGTAATTGGCCGCCCGGTCGCCCGTCAACGGCCGGGACAGTGGATGTGTCTATTCCGGACGGCCGTTAGGAACGGCTTTGTGAATTATATGAGCAGCCGGTCGTCGGGACTTGTGGCAAAGCTACAGACACGGCCCGTTTTCCCCAGCCGGCGGATGCTAGCGGAACGCGTTCAGGCCGGTCACCGCGTTGCCGACGGTCAACGCGTGCACTTCCTCGGTGCCCTCGTAGGTGAGCACCGTTTCCAGGTTCGCGGCGTGCCGCATCACCGGGTACTCCAGCGTGATGCCGTTCGCGCCGAGCACCGTCCGGGCGCTGCGGGCGACGTCCAGCGCGGCCCGCACGTTGGCCAGCTTGCCCAGGCTGACCTGGCTGGGGTGCAGCGATCCCGCGTCCTTGAGCCGGCCGAGGGTGAGCGCGACCAGCCCGGCCCGGTTCACCTCGACCACCATGTCGGCGAGTTTGCGCTGGGTCAGCTGGAAACCGCCCAACGGCCGGCCGAACTGCTCGCGGGTGAGGCTGTACTCCAGGGCTGACTCATAGCAGGTCCGCGCCGCCCCGACCGCGCCCCAGACGATGCCGAACCGGGCTTCGTTCAGGCAGCTCAGTGGGCCGCGCAGGCCCCGGGCCTCGGGCAGCATCGCCTCGGCCGGCAGCCGCACGCCCGCCAGGACCAGCTCGGCGGTCACCGAAGCGCGCAGCGAAAGCTTGTGGTGCACCTCGTTCGCGGTGAATCCGGGCGTGTCGGTGGGCACCACGAACCCGCGAACGCCCTCGTCGGTGCGCGCCCATACCACCGCCACCGAGGCCAGCGTGCCGTTGGTGATCCACATCTTGGCGCCGTCCAGCACCCAGTCCGAGCCGTCCCGCCGGGCGCGGGTGCGCATCGAGCCCGGATCGCTGCCGGAATCCGGCTCGGTGAGGCCGAAGCAGCCGATGACCTCGCCCGTTGCCAGCCGGGGCAGCCATTCCCGGCGCTGCGCCTCGCTGCCCCAGTGGTGGATCGCGAACATCGCCAGCGAGCCCTGCACGGACACGAAGCTGCGCAGCCCGGAGTCGATCGCCTCCAGTTCTCGGCAGGCCACCCCATAGGCGACCGCGCTGGACCCGGCGCAGCCGTAGCCGGTCAGGTGCATCCCGAAGACACCCAGCTCACCGAGGCCGGCGGCGATCTCGCGGGGCAGCGTGCCGCGCTCGTACCAGTCCGCCACGTGCGGCGCGAGCTTCGACCGCGCGTAGTCGCGCACGGTGTCCCGCACATCGCGTTCGGTGTCGTCCAGTTGGGCGTCCAGGGCCAGGAAGTCGCGCGGATCGGGCGTCTCGGACGTGCTCATCGAAAAGTGCTCCTCACCTGGCGTTTCCTCGTCCGGCCGGCGCTGGGCGGACGCGGAACATGTGTATCAGACGGCGGTCGCGGTGGCGCTTCTTGTCATAGTCGTCACAAATGGTTCATCATGACTGCGCAGCCGATTATGAAGGCGCCAGGCCGGCTGTCCGAGCGGGATCCGCAGGCGATTGAGCACACCGCAGGGAGGTTCTTCACCGGTATTCTCTTGCTTGCCGGAGATGAACGCGACCGCCGGTACTGACCGACAGGATACGTGCATGGAGCGACCGCGGATCGAAGTGCTCGATCTCGGGAAGTCGTACGGTCAGGTCAACGCGCTGGCCAATGTCACTCTCCGGGTCGGCGCGGGCACGGTGCTCGGCGTGTTGGGGCACAACGGCGCCGGAAAGACGACACTGGTCGACATTCTCGCCACCCGCGGCCGGCCCACCACGGGCTCGGCCAAGGTGTGCGGGTGGGACGTGGTCAAGCACGGCGACAAGGTGCGCGAGCGGATCGGCATGACCAGCCAGTTCGTCGCGGTCGACGACGGCATGACCGGCCGGGACAACCTGATCCTGCTGGCTCGCCTGCTCGGCGCCAACGCGCGCCAGGCCAAGGCCAGGGCCGAGGAGCTGTTGGAGGCGTTCGACCTGGTCGACGCCGCGAACCGGAAATCGTCCACCTACTCCGGCGGGATGCGTCGGCGGCTGGACCTGGCCGCCAGCCTGATCAGCCGGCCCGACGTGCTGTTCCTGGACGAGCCCACCACCGGTCTCGACCCGGCCAGCCGCACCGACGTGTGGGGGTTCGTGGAACGGCTGGCCGCCGACGGCACCACCGTGTTCCTCACCACCCAGTACCTGGAGGAAGCCGACCGGCTGGCGCACCAGGTGGTGGTGCTCGCGGCCGGCTACGTCGTCGCCTCCGGCACCCCCGACCAGCTCAAGGCCGGCATCGGCAAGCGGCACGTGATGGTGACCCTGGCCAGCTCGCACGCCACCTTCCACGCGGCGGCCGCGCTGACCCGGCATCGGCTGTCTCCGGTGGCGGACGCGAAACTGTGCACCGTGATGGTGCCGATTCCGGAAGCCGGTGATATCGCGGCCGTGGTGCGCGCGTTGGACTCGGCGCGCATCCCGATCCAGGATCTCAAGATCAGCGAACCCAGCCTGAACGATGTGTACATGGCGCTGCACCGCTCGGGATGGAACAGCGACGGGTGGCGGTCGGCCTCATGACCCAGCACTCCGCCGCCGCTGACCGGCGCGCCGACACCGCGCGGCAGCTGCAGCGGCGACCCCTGCGCCCCGCGCAGCCGCAGCGACCCGAGCCCGTCCCGGAGCCGGAGCAGCAGCCCCCGCACCGGCAGCGGCACGCGATGCAGGAGGAGACCCAGGCGTTCTACCTGCGGCACGAGGACGTGACCCAGGTGTTGCGGCCGATCCGCGAACGGCCGTGGTCCAGCAGCGGGTTCGGCAGCCAGGTGTGGGTGCTCACCGTCCGCTCGCTGCGCACCGTGTTCGGCGACTTCAAGCTGGTCTTCTTCGGACTGTTGCAGCCAGTCGTGCTGTTGCTGCTGTTCAGCCAGGTGTTCAAGGGCGTCGGCTCGCTGCCGTCGGTGTCGGTCTACCGGACCTACGTCAACTACCTGATGCCGGCCACCCTGGTCAACATCGCGATGACCACCGCGATGTCCTCGGGTGTCGGGCTGTTGGCCGAGATCTACACCGGGTTCATCGGCCGGCTGCGCGCGATGCCGATCAACATGCTCTCGGTGCTGGTCGCGCGCACCTTGTCCGACGCCGTGCGGCTGGCGGTGCAACTGGTGGTGATCGTCGTCGCCGCCGTGTTGTTCCTGGACTTCCGGCCGGCCGGCGTGCTCGGCATCACCGCCGCCACCGCGCTGTCCGTGGTGGCCGGCTGGGGTCTGGGCTGGCTGTTCGTGGCGATCGCGACCTGGCAGAACAAGCCGGAGACGATGCAGGCCGTCTCGTTCATCGTGATGTTCCCGCTGATGTTCGCGTCCAACGCGTACATGCCGGTGCAGGCGCTGCCCGGCTGGTTGCAACTGGTGGCCAAGGGCAACCCGCTGACCTACGTGATCAGCGCCGAGCGGGAACTGTCGCTGGGTCTGCCGATCGACTCGGCACTGCCGATCGCGCTCGCCCTGGTGGCCGCCGCCGCGCTCATCGGCGGGTTCGCCTCGGCCCGCAACTTTCGCCGCACCCGCTAGTCGGTGACAAAGACCCGGCCGCTTCGCCGCCTGCGGTGACAAAACTTCGGCTGGTCCGGTGACGCGATCCGAAATGGACGTGGCCGGCATCGGCGTGTCGGCGTAACCTATCGCACCGCTGTGACATAGGACACCCGGCGCGTGGCCGGTGGAAGGATCAATGATGATCAGGATGTCACGGGCTCGGCTGGGTGTCGGCGGCTTGGCCGTCGTCGCCGGAGTCGTCGCCCTGGTGTGTGTCGGGGCGTCCGG